>JBNMLQ010000008.1:0-36204 GCA_050874925.1 Candidatus Enterosoma sp.
GCGTTGGCATATACGATGCCGTTCTTGACATAGGTCGTAACGTTCATGGCAGCCTCCATGTAGATATATTAATTAGTATATCTACATTTTATCACGCCGGTAATTTATCGGCTGCTTTTTTTTGCTTTTTTTCGGTTATCTCAAGAAAAAATGCCAGGATTCGCTTGAATTCAGGCATGTGATTCAGAATGTAGATAGAAACTTCCGGGAATTATCGGTAAATACAAAATAAACAATAACTCTTTAGTGCACGTGAGGGAAGAAAAAGTCAGTCTTTATCGATAAACTGGATTCCGTAATTCGGACATTCTAGAAAAAAGCCTACCAAAAAGATTGCCTCCGATTACATTTTCATCGGAGGTTTTCTTATGGCCGGCATATGCTTCACGGACGAGCGGCTTTCGCTGCTTCGGTCCAACCCGTAGGTCAAATCAGCCACGGACGAGTACTAGTGAAAATATCATGAAGTTGATTAATGAGGCTCTCGGCCCTAAGGGATAAAATAATTAAAGTGGCTTATTTTGATTGAAAAGCTGTCATCATGCAGTATATAGAATTAATTTTCACGCTTAAAACTGATATCATATGATATACAGAAAGACATATTGAAAGCAATAACTTTGATGCGCTAAGTATCAGAGTTTTTCCTTTTTTAGTGATGAAAATGTTCATTTTTCTTATTTTTTGTCTGGCGGAATCAGAAAGTTGGGGGATAGAAGTCTATCCGTAACTTCTCATAATATGTATGCCTATCCGAAGAAGACGTCGGAATAAGATAGTGAAAGACAAACCGACATAGGATATCCGGTTCAACGGAACCAGATATCATCGTCCTTAACCATATAGTCGTCAAGACAGATGCCAGATCCTTCAAGATACTTTTCCTCTCCCTTCACAATATCAGGATAGATAGCTTCGCAATCATTCTTGAGATTCTCATTCTCTTCCTCGATATCCAAAGGAAGATCGAAATCACCGTAAGTTTCGAAGTGGTAAGGAAGATAACAGCCTATATCCGGATGGTCTGTAGACGAACTGGGACTGACATTACCCATGAAGTACTCATAAAGAGTATGGATATTGTCTTCCATGATTCCGTATCCGGCACCCTCGAGCAGAATGATGTCATCCTCCGAATCAAGCTTGACTGTTTTCTTATATCTTCTGCAGTTGAATTCCCATCCATCTCCGGTATCATATTCCAAAACGAATTTATCCGGAAGATCCGAAAGATGATACCTTCTCAGGTATTTGTATCCGTACATGGGTTCCTCCATGAACGGAGCCATCACATAAGAGATGTCCTCTCCGACATGAATCAGAAAACAATGCTCGAATTCAGCCTTGACGGAAGTCAACAGAAGAACGGACAGCTTGAATAGATCCGGATCCCCCTTGACTAAAACGACACGATAGAATCTGTTTTTGGTAGGCGATTGGTAGAAATCCATTCTGATTTTGGTATAGGTCATCATCATTCCCTTTCTTTTCTTTAGACAATGCTATCTAAAGTATAAGGCATAACAAACAGAAAAAGAAGAAATCCGCTTATAAAAAGCACAGAAAAAGGTGGACGAACAAGGAATTTATGAGTTCGTTCTCTCTGACAAGGCGGGGAACAAGACTGTTTATACCGCAGAGATCGACAGAACCGCACCTTGCGTCAACAAGGACTTCCTGGAAAACAAAGGCAATGACGACCTCGCCGTAAGCAAGTGGTACAGAGTCTCTTTCAACGGAAAAGAGAAGGACTTCGAAGACAAAGCGGATACTTTGGATTATGCCAAAGGGCTCGAAAGAGAAGCGAATGTCAAAGAGCATCAGCTCGATGACGTATCGAAGTTCCCGTCTCAGGGCCAGATTGCCGACAACGGGGTTCCGGAGAACCATGACGATGAGGTCAGAACTGGAATTTACTGGTCCTACAAATCCGTATCAAACCCGGATGTGACGCTCTTTTACTTCGACGGGAATCTTCTCGATAAGGCCATCGAGCACTACGCAAAGGAATACGTTTCCGATGCCATCTATTCCGACGGAACCGATAGGGTATCCGGAGTCTATGACAATTCCTGGAACTTCGATGGAACCGAGGGAAGAATCGCCAACGGGTATGTCCTAAAGAACGACACAGACGCCATCAAGGCGGTAGCGAAGAAAGACGATAAGGAAGTCGAACTGGAATACGGAAAAACGCTAGGAGAGCAGCTCAAGGAAAGCGGAGTCTGGACGATTGCAGAGACCGACAGAGCAGGAAACGAATGCTCCTACCAGGTCATCATCGACCATCGGGCTCCGGGTTTGAAGGCTGTAGCAGAGACCTATGGGTCGGAAGCATCCGAAATCGCCATCGGCGAAGAGAGCCTTGCAACCGGCTCCACCTACTACCTCAAGTCCTTCTCCGTGAAGGAAATCCTATCCGGAGACAAGTGGGCTGAGGTGGAAATCAGAGGAAACGGAAAGACGGAACGATACATTCCATCCGATTCCATGCCTACCATTGCCGAAGCCGGGAAATACGAAGTGAAAGTCTTTGACCGATTGGGACATTCCATCGGATTCACCGTCTATATCTCTGGTGAGGAGGAACAGGTTAGATTCCGAAACAATGAGGATGACACCGCCGTGTCCATCGACATCTCTCTTCCTGAAAGCTATCAGGCGATAACTTCGCTCGAAATCTACAAGGACGGAAAGAAGATGGATGGCGTATCCGCCGACAAGCTTCACTATGAGTTCGGAAAAGGCGGGAACTACAAGGTCGTGCTCAAGGACAACTTCGGTCGCACCATCGTCAAGGAGTATTCCTTTGTGAAGGCTTTGCCCCAAGGAGCCTTGCAGGGAGTGACGGAAGGCGGAAAGACCAACCAGAATGTTTCCTTCTCCTACGATGCCGGAAAATACTTCTGCGAAATCTACAAGGACGGGGAATTCCTACGCTTCGATTACAGCGGAAACGTTGACATCAAGTCGAATCCGGAGTCATCCGGAAGCTATGAGATCAAGCTCATCAATTCCATGGATGAGGATAACTTCATGACCTACTCCTTCTCCGTCGACTGCATCGCACCCGATGTCAATCTGGAAGGTGTGGATGACGGGAAGACAACCAATGGTAATGTGTCCGTATCCTGGGAAGACGGTGATGTCTCAAAGGCCGTCTATTCCCTCAACAAAGGAGAAGAGATTCCGTTGGAAAATGGTGTTCTCTTCGACAAAGAGGGAAGCTATGTCGTAAAGGTCATCGATGAGCTCGGAAACGAGACCATAAAGACTTTTTCCATCGATAAGACGGTCGACTATTCCGTGACTGCTTCTGATGGCAAATCCATCGGCGGAGATGCGACGACATCCGATGATGTCATCATCACCGCAAATGAGGAAGCGATGGTCTCCATAGTCAAGGACGGAGAAACCTATCCCTATTCGTTCGGGGACAAGCTGACCGAAGAGGGAAGATACCTCATCACCGTCGAGGACGCCTATGGCAACAAGAACTCCTTTGTCATCGTGATCGACAAGACGGTCGGAGTGGACGTCAGCGTCTGCGACGGAGGAGTCACCAACGAAGGTGTGACCATCTCTCCTAACGAGAAGGTAACCGTCGTCGTGACCAAAGACGGAAAACAATACGAATACGATCCTGAGGAAACCATCTCGGAAGAGGGACTCTACACCGCCACCATCACCGATGCCTACGGGAATTCCAAGACGTTGCCCTTCCGCATCGTAAGCCCGGAAGCGAAGACTTCCATCGACTATGAACTCGGCGAAGGGTGCGAAATCGTATCCGTCGCCAAAGACGGAAAGACCTACAGCGTGACGCTGCGTTTGGACACTACCGCTCCTGAGATCACCCTGAACGGGGTAGAGGACGGCGGCAAGGCCGATGGCATAGTCACTATCGATTCGATGAACGAGGAAGGCACCATCGAGGTCTATAAGGATGGAAAGAAGATCGACTACGAACTCGGGCAGGAGCTCAAGGATTACGGAAACTACCAAGTCATTGTCAAGGACAGTTTTGGCAACACCTGCACCTACAGCTTCACCCTTGAATTCCAGATGAACGCCTGGGCAATTACCCTGATTGTTCTTGACCTTGCTACCGTAGTCGGTGTTTCAGCCACCATCGTCATGAAGCGGAAACGCCTCTTCAAGAAATGAAAAAGAAGGCGATTAAGCCTTCTGAAACGGAAAAATGTTGAACTTCAGCAAATCAGATTTTTGAATTGACCCAGGAGAGGAAACTCGGATAGTCGACTTTTCCAGCGGCAAGGTCGAGGAATTCCTTGATTACCTCTTCGTTTGTTGCCTTAAGAAGAATGCCGTTCATATCAAGGCCCATATCCAAGACCTTGGCGGCGATTCTCTTGTTTCCGTCAATGAATGGATGATCCATTACCAACCCAAAAGAGAGTCTTGCAATCTTGTCGATGTCGGTCAGATATAGATCCGAGGAATCAAAGGTCTGGAGTGGTGCGTTTATCGCAGAGTCCAGCATGCCTTCATCGCGGATTCCATCGCTCCCGCCGAAATCGTCTATCAGCTTTGAATGGATAAAAAGTATGTCATCTTTGGAAAAATAACAGCTCATTTGGCCAGTTCCTCATAGGCTTTGTGATACTTTTTGTCTGACTTCTCCGACATCTCAATGAGCGTCTTTCTATCCAAATATTGGATACCGGGGTTCTTAGTGGCTTTGAAGGGGATGCCCTGCTCTCTTATGGACTGTTTGGCGAACATGTTGAAGGCGGCGTTCATCGTGAGCCCGAGTTCGGAGAAGAGCTTCTCTGCCTTGGCCTTGTCATCCGCATCCATTCGAATCGTGACGTTTACACTTGCCATATATATGCCTCCTAATTTGTCTCTGCAGTTATTATACCATCTTAGGTGAACAAAGACAAGTAAAACAAGTGCTATATATGTGCAAATATTATGCTAAAGTTTGCCTCTTGCATAACAGGATAAGGAACTGGTGCAATCTGCGTCAGTCCCCTCTCCGACATGGTCGACAGCGGGAAACCCGCATGACGAGAAAACACGGACTCATTTCATCGTTCTCTTTGCTTGGCAATCTGTTCGGCGGTTCTAACGGTTTCTATGTATCTTCTAAGCCGTTCGGTTAGGTACTTGGCAAAAAGCTTGAACATTGCCTTTGGCGAGTCCGCTTCCGCATAAGAATCGAAGGCGTCGTAATAAGCCTTTCTGTCCGTGAATTTGATATCGATTGGAGGGTAACCGAGTTTCATGAGCTCTAAGTTCACTAAAAGACGTCCGGTTCTTCCATTCCCGTCGATGAAGGGATGGATGGACTCGAAACGCAGATGGAACAATGCAATTTTCGTAAGAAAGTCATCCTGATTGTTCGCCTGATACCATTTGAGAAGCTCCTGGACTTTCTCGGGAATCAACACGGGCTCTGCCGTCTGAGTCTTAGCACCGGAGATGTAGACCGGAACGCTGCGGTACGCCCCTCTATGTTGGATGTCTCTTCCCAGAACCAGGAAATGAATCTGCTTGATAACCCATTCGGAAAGAGGCTCTTTGTCCTTCACGAGTCCGGAGACGAAGTCGAAAGCTTCTTTATGTCCGACGATGTCGAGATGGTCTTTCAGAGGCTTCTTGTCGATAGTCAGCCCACGCAAGACGAGATCCGTTTCATGGAGAGTAAGAGTGTTACCCTCTATGGCATTGGAGTTGTAAGTGTATTCGACGGCGAACTGGTCGTTTAACGCTTTGACTTCATCAGGGGTGAGGGGACGAAGCGAATCGAGCTCTTGCTTCAGCTCAGCGATGGTGGAAAGAACGCCTTTGGCGGATTCTCTCCCGTCTACGGGCTTTTTGGCGTCGCTTGGGATTCTCCACGTCTTGCCCTCTAGGACGGCTCCGTCAATCTTGCCACTGCGGCAAAGCGTTCTGATTCGTCTTTCAGAGATTCCCCATCTTTCTGCAACTTCTTTTGTTCCGATATACATATATATAACCTCCATCGGTACTATTATATGAAATCATCGGAACAATAACAACTATCGGTATAGCTAAATAGAATATATCGGAACAAATATAAAAGGAGGAAATGATTTGAACACGATTGTTTTGACCGACGTCGATTTCTATCCGGTAATCCAGCCGATACTGGAGATACTCGACGCCATACTCTGGCCTGCGATTGCCATCGTCGTCGCGGTCGGCACCATCTACTGCATCTTCCTTGGGGTGAAGAACTCCAAGGCCGACGAGCAGAACTCGAGAGAGAAGGCGAAGAAGGATCTCGTCGGAGCCGTCATCGGCTTCGTGTTGATCTTCGTTCTGATATTGGCATTGAAGATCGCTGTCCCCATCTTGGAGGACTGGGTCAAGTCACAGATGTAGAACAGAATATGTTTGCGAAAATATTGGTACGAAAAGGTTTTGCATTCAGAAGCAGCGAAGCAAAAGAAAAGGGCATCTGCCGAAGCAAACGCCTTATTTCCCGAACAGGTTACTGTGAGAGCCGGTTCTGGCCAACGTCAGGATGAGCTTGTCGTTCTCTATTCTGTAGATGAGAAGCCAATCGGGCTTGATGTGGCATTCCATGAACGATTTCCAATTCCCGGATAATGGATGGTCCTTGTATTTGGGATCCAATTCCTCCCGGTTGGCCAAACTCATGATGACGCCATCGAGGAGATCCATGTCGAGATGGCTCTTCATGGCCGCCTTGTAGTCCTTTTTGAACTGAGACGTCCAGACAACCTTCAGCCTGCTCATTTCTTAAGCTCTCTCAGGGCATCTTCGACGTCCAGGCCCTTGACGTTGGGGTCTTTGGATAACTTGTCCGCCTCGAGCAAAGCGAGCATCGTCTCTTTGTTGGGCTCATCGATTCTTACGTCGAAGGGGAAGCCGCCGGCAGTTAATGATTTCCGCAGGAAGACGTTGATCGCCGTGGTCAGGTTGATCCCGAGCTCTCCGTATATCGCTTCGGAACGCTTCTTCAAGTCGCTGTCCAGTCTGACGCTGAAATTTGTTGTTGCCATAATATCACCTCTTTCTATGCCTATTATATAGATATTGCAATGCAGAATCAATCCAATAACCATAAAAACACATTACAAAGAAAAAAGATTCAAGTAGAAAGGAGGCGAAGCCATGCTCTTGAACAATCTGATCGAAGGACTGAAGAACATGTTCTTCACCTTCCTCTACACGTGCTTTCGGTGCATCTGCGAGCTCATCGACTTCATCAAGGAAATCTTCTACATGCTCTGTGGAATCGAGCCGGTGGAGATCAACGGAGCCAAAGGCGACATGCTGACAAGTCTCCTTGGTTCGGATTCGGTGAAGAAGGCGTTCCTGACGATATCCATCATCGGCGTGATACTTCTGGTTCTGTTCACGGGCATCGCCATACTGAAATCGAATTACCAGGAGAAACAGAGCTGGGCCGGTGCGCTTAGAAAAAGCGGTCAGTCATTGCTCATCACTTTGCTGATACCCTTCACGGTACTTGCCGGGATACTGCTCACCGACACGGTCATGTCCTCCATCAACGTTGCGATGAACCCATACGGGAACACGGCCCATCCTCTGATTGGAGGGCAGTTTCTCTCGACCATCGGAAACGGATGCTACATCGGTTCTGAGGACAAGAGCGTCGTCCTGTCCAAGTTCGTTTCCGGGGAGCTCGACTACAAGGACGTGAGTCTCGTTAAGAGCTACTTCAATATCCAGGACATGAACTACCTGATCGGGATACTCGGAGGGTTCGTGATGCTTGTCATGTTCGTGCTCTCCAGCATCTCCTTCATCCAGAGAATTTTCGACATCATCCTCCTTTACCTCATCAGCCCCATATCGATAGCGACCATTCCCCTTGACGAGGGCAACCGCTTCAAGGTCTGGAAGGACATGATGATCGGTAAGATACTCTCGGCATACCTCTAGACCTATCATCCGGAGAAAAGAAAAAAGCCTCCGGACATCCTTTCCAGGAATCCGAAGGCGATTCTAACTTGATGGTGCCGGGTACAGGAATCGAACCTGCACGGGAGTTCCCACGGCGTTCTAAGCACCGCATGTCTACCATTCCATCAACCCGGCGTCTCTTTTTCTCGTGCAATCGGATGTTTTTCAATCGGATTGCCCTAAATGCTGTCCGCATCCTTGTCCGCACTTTTCTCTGCCGTCCGCATTGGTCCGCAACGTAAGTCTTAGACTTCGTCCGCACAGCCTCTTGATTATACCTTTATTTCCGTCCGCATTTAACCTTTTTCAGGGAAAATCTTGGGAAAACTTCGGTTTTCAGCTTTGTCCGCAGTCTTCTTTTGTCCGCACTTTATGGAAATCTTTCGATAAATACGGAGGTTTTGCGCTTTGGAAATCCTGTAATTAGCAGGTTCCTAAGCACCACATGTCTACCATTCCATCAATCCGGCTTGTAATTTTTTACTATATAAATGAATGGAATTTAGCTAATTTATTGACCGTTTGTCAGTACCATTTCTTATTTGATAATATGATGTGTTTTCTATACAGGACTGACATTCATTCATGATTCCTTTTCTTCCTGTATATATGATATTTGATATACCTATATAAACATCAAGGAAGCACTCTACTTTTTATCGCTTTTCTCATCGCTTCTTCTTACATAGTTGGAAGCGATGGCTGTCAAGGCGACACCGAAGACAGAGACGAGAAGCCCGAAACCACCAATGGATGTAAGAACGATGCTCAGTGTCGTAATGGCTTCATCCTTGGGGTTGAGAAGAATCAATCCAGTAATGAGTAAACCTAAAGCCAAAAGAAACAGCAAAGAAAGCAAAGCAAGATAAATGGCACTGGATTTCTTTGACATACTGGCAATCTTGCGCATGAAGGAATAGAGCAGTTTGGTAATCATTTGGATAATTTGGTGCGCCTGACGGGATTTAAACCCGTGGCCCCAGGCTTCGGAGGCTTGTGCTCTATTCAGGCTGAGCTACAGGCGCAAATGGCGCTCCCGAAGAGATTTGAACTCTTGGCCCTTCGCTTAGGAGGCGAATGCTCTATCCGGACTGAGCTACGGGAGCAGCTTTAAGATTATATCACATGGAAAAAATATTTTTTGCATTTTTCGTATTTTTCTTTCGATTGAAGACAATAAATAATAAAGGAGGGTAATCTATGACAAAATTGAAACGATTGCCGGTTGGTATCTGTCTTCTTTTTCTTCTTACGGGGTGTCAGGAAGCGACTTTGAAAGACCAAAAAGGAAAGATGCAGTTTGATCAGGAGTATACGAAAGTGTGTGAGGGCGGAAACCTCAATGCCTTTGACTATGATACGGAAAAATATGGAATGAATCTGTTGCCGGTAGGCTATTATGGCAATTATCCGGATTCTGGAATTGTTGAAATCGGTGGAAAGGCAGGAGATGTCAATGGAAAGAATATTCCTCCGATGGATTTCAAAGTCTCCAGAAGTTCCGCTACCATCAATTTCAGTGTCGTCTTCGAAAGCAATCCCTATGACTTTCCTTCTTCTTCAATGATGATGGAACTTGGCTATGAGTGTTCTGTTCTCAAGGCAGATGGGACGACGGAGGATATCGTCAAGCTGGAAAGAGTGAATAGGTTCAGTGAACTTTTTGCAAGTCCCATCAGTGGCTGGGCACATTGTGATTCGACGGGAAGATGTCATACTACAATCGTCACGACAGACAACATCCTGAATATGAGCGTCAACGTTTTTCAAGGAGAAAAGATTAACTATGTCCGTTTTCATTATGGTGCCGTTCCTCAGACATACACCAATGTAGCTGCCTTCATTGAAAATGGGACGATCGGTTTTGTGAACTGTGCAAAGAAAAAGTATGAAGGCAATGATTGCACGAGATATGATTACACCAAGAAGATCGGATCCCATCAGGAATATAACCTTATCTCCCAATATGGTTCAAGATTTTCCAAGAACTATCTTCTTTCCTGCTTCCTTGTCAAGGATGAGCAAGACAATCTTCAAGACCATGTCACTGAAATCTATGATCCGGATGATTATTTCCATACAGGCGATATAGCCCATGTCGGCAGCAAGTTTGATCTGACGATTTCAGTTGAGAATTCCGCTGGCAGGAAAGGAAGCATCGTCCTTCATCTTACGGTCAAGGACAAGATGGGACCGTTGATCTACATGAAGGAGGCCAAGGAGAAAATCACATCTTCCTATAAGCAATCCTTTGATGCTGGCTTCATCGATGAATATTTTGATATCCAGGATAATTATGATGAAGAGTGCGATGTATCCATCCTGGATGCGGATGGGAATGCCTTGCTTATGAACAAAATCGGAACTTTCCAGGCAAAGATTGTAGCCAAGGATTCATCGGACAACAAATCGGAATATCCCTTCTTCCTTGAACTTATCGATGATGTTGCACCGGTCATCGAGACAACACAAAGCGAATTGACCATCCCTTCGGATAAGATCATGACGACGGATAGGCTGTTGAATCTATTTACCTGCGAGGATGAAATCGATGGAAGGATCACTCCGATGGTAGAGGTGAATACCTATACCAACAGTTATGATAAGCCCGGGGAATATGAATTCACGATCTCTGCGACCGACAAAAGCGGAAACAAAGCGACATCTACCATCAAGATATTTGTCGTAGAACCGAATGCTCCGGTCTTCTTTGTCAAGGAGAGCTTCTTGACATTCACCAAGGGGAATATTCCATCGGAAAAGGAAATCATTCAGTCTTTGATAAGGGAGAATATCTTGGAGGATAAAAATTATACTTCCTCCAATCTCGTCGATGGCGAAGAAATTTCAAATCGCCTTGGCGTCGGAAAGCATTATGCGACCATGCAGTATTTTGCTGATGATGGGACAAGCCAGATTGTGGATTTGACGATCGAGGTCATATCCGATGATGATACCGGACTTCAGGATGCCATAAAAGATGGCATGGATTCCGATGGGACATCTTCAGGAGAGACGAGCCTGAATTGGTGGCAGAGATTCTGCAATTGGTGGAAGAAGCTATGGGAATCCATCGTATCTTTTTTTACCGGGAAGAAGTAAACTCTTGAATAATGACGAACTTTATCGTAAAATCTTTTAGCTGTTGGGGTCGTGGTGAAACTGGTATACACGTTAGATTCAGGTTCTAATGGGAGACCGTGAGGGTTCGAGTCCCTTCGACCCCACCATTCAGCTAATACTAGGCTCTGCCTTCGAGCAGGGTCTTTTTTTTGGAAACCCTCACGGGGTTACCTTTTGGCGCTATAGGGTTCAATGATGGGGACCGTTTCACCACGTCCCCAACAGGTAAGATATCGATGAATGTCATACGAAAAATGCCTTTTGGAGATGTGCTCCGATGGGCATCGAACTAATAGCTGTATCTTTTTTTCTTGATGAGAAGGAATATGATGGTCATGAAGAAGGAACCGATTTCGGCGACGACCATTGATAACCAGATTCCGTTGACGCCAATCGCCAATGGAAGGATGATGACAGAGACAAGCTGGAATCCCAAAGTGCGCAGGATGGATATCAGTGCGGATATCATGCCGTTGTTGAGAGCGGTGAAGAAGGAAGAACCATAGATGGAGAATCCGCAGAAGAGGTAGGAAATCGAATAGATTCGCATGGCTGTCGATGCTACTTGCTGAAGTTCTTCGGATCCGCTTGAGAAAATTCTGGAAAATGGTATGGCCATGGCTTCGGAGAGTCCGACCATCACTCCGCCGGTGATGCCGATGATGAGAAGACCCTTACGGAGGATGTTCTTCAATTCTGCTTTGTTGTTGGCACCATAGTTGTAGCCGACTGCCGGAGCCATTCCGATGGAATAGCCTAAGAAGATTGCCATGAAGATGAAGCTGACATACATGATGATGCCATAGGCCGAGACTCCGTTCTCGCCGAGGAACCTGAGAAGCTGGATGTTGAATACCATGGATACGGTGGAAGTGGAGATGTTGGAAATGAATTCGCTGCTTCCGTTGCTCATGATTTGAAGCAGGTCCTTGATGTTGGCTTCCGGACGTCCGAGGTGGATGAGATTATTGCGGTTGATGGTGAAATAGAGGAATGGTCCGATGGAACCGACGGCCATTCCCATGAGGGAGGCTGCGGCTGCACCTGAGATGCCAAGCTTCAGTATGCCGATGAAGAGGAAATCAAAAAACATGTTGGCAAGCCCGGCAAACAATGTGAATATGAAGCCAAGTGCGGGCTTCTCGGCAACCGAGAAGAAGCTTTGGAATGCATTCTGGAGGATATAGAAGCATTCACCTGCCATCATGATCCTTCCATAGAGGATGGCGGATTGGATGGTTTCCTCGCTTGTGCTTTCATTTATCGATGCAAGGCCATGGACAATCGGGTCGATACAGAAAAAGACAATCATGGATAGTACCAAGCCGAACAAGAAGGCAAAATAAATTGTCATGGAAAAAGCTTTTTGTGCTTTTTCTTCTTCCTTCTTTCCTAGCAATGCGGAGACAAAGGCGCTTCCGCCTGTTCCAAACATAAAGCCGATGCCTGCAACGATCATGATGACGGGAAAGATGAGGTTGACGGCGGTAAAGGCATTTTTGCCGGCAAAGTTGGAGACGAAGAATCCGTCGACGACGGAATATAAGGAGGAAAATACCATCATCAGGATGGGTGCGATGGTCATTTTGAAAATGCGTTTGAATGTAAAATGATCGGAGATACGTACTGCTTCTTTTTTCATGTTTTCTTCCCTTCCGGCAATCCGGTCTTGTCAAGCTCTTCCTTGAACAGGCGAAGCGCCTTTTTTTCTAATTTCAGATAGATGTCCTGCTCCTCTGGACTGAGTCTTAGAAACGACTGGTTGTCTGCGTTTATGATGGGATCGACCCATCGTTTGCAGAACTCCATTCCTTTTGTAGTCAATACAAGTGTCTTGCGATTGCCTTTCCCAGGATTGGAAGACAGCGTGATGATTCCTTCCTTTACGAGCTTTTCAACGGAGGAGTTGACGGATTTCCTGGATATGAAATACGTATCCGCTATTTCCGACTGCAACCATTCCTTGTCTTTCACGATGCGAATATAATATAAAATTCGAAAGGAAAGATCGGAAAGACCGGATAAAAGAGATATCCTGTCATAAATTGCGTCACGTTCATTGTATATTTGATTCAATTCATCGATACGTGCCATTTCAAAACCTCACAGAAAATAGTTTATCCGATTTCGGATTTAATTGTCAATAGTAGGGAAGTTCTTGAAATGGATGATTTTACAACTCTATCCGAAAATTAAAATTGTTAAAAATATCTGATGAGGATATGGATGATATGAAATTCAATCGAATAAAAAATGAACATAATAAAAGATAAGTTTGCTTTTTGGTTATTGTCTAGTATTATAGGATACGGATGATGAAAAGGGAAGAGAAAGTTCATTGATAGAGTTTTCAGCCAATTTTCGTTTTGTGAAGGGCTTTCATATAGTATAATAATCCACGTTCTTTTTGTTGGAGGGTTTGGAATGGAACAAAATCGTTATGATGCCATCATCATCGGGGCTGGCCCGGCAGGTATTTTCACTGCCTTGGAACTCACGGCCAAAAAACCGGATGCGAAAATTTTGATTGTCGATCAGGGAAGAAATCTTGCCCAGCGTACCTGCCCGGCTAGAAAGCTTGGACATTGTGTCCACTGTGACCCGTGTGCCATCATGAACGGATGGGCCGGTGCCGGTGCCTTTTCCGATGGTAAGCTTTCTTTGAACGATGAAGTCGGCGGACATATCAATGAATATGTAGGACATGAGAAGGCGATGGAACTCATCCATGATGCCGACCAGTATTATCTCAAGTTCGGTGCCAGCACGGAAGTCTTTGGAGACAATGACCCGAGAGTCGATGAAATTGCGTACGAATGTTCTAAATATAACATTCATCTTGTACCATGCCCGGTCAGACATCTCGGTACGGAAAGAGCATTGAGTGTCCTTATCGGCATGCATGATTACCTTGTCGAAAAAACAAATACAACTTTCCTTGAACTGACCAGTGCCCATGATATTCTTAAGGAAGGAAACAAGGCCGTCGGTGTCAAAATACAGACAAGGGGAAAGGACGAGGAAGTTGTCTACTCCGACAATATCGTCGTCGCCCCGGGAAGAGGTGGTGCTGATTGGCTCAGCAAGGAAGCTGCCAAGCTTGGCATCGTCAATACCAACAATGAGGTGGATATCGGCGTCCGTGTCGAATGTCCGAATTCTGTCATGGATAAGCTCACCAAGGTTCTTTATGAAGCGAAGCTTGTCTATTATGCCGATACTTATGAGAATAAGGTCAGGACTTTCTGCATGAATCCGGGTGGTGTCGTTTCCGAAGAGCACTATGAAGGCGGACTTGCCGTCGTCAATGGCCACTCCTATGGTGATACAAAGCTTTGGACGGAAAACACCAATTTCGCCGTTCTTGTCTCCACCAAGTTCACGGAACCTTTCCATGAACCTATCGAATATGGTCAGTATATCGCTAAGCTTGCCAACATGCTTACCGGTGGACCAATCATGGTCCAGAGGCTTGGCGATCTTCTCAAAGGACGCAGGACGACTGCTTCGAGGTTGGCTAAGTCTACGACCATTCCGACTTTGAAGACGGCTGTTCCGGGAGACCTCTCCTTTGTCCTTCCACATCGCCAGCTTACCTGTATCGTCGAAGCCTTGAAGGCTTTTGACAAGATTGCTCCTGGCTTATATAGCAAGAACACGCTTCTCTATGGCGTTGAAGTCAAATTTTATTCCTCTAAGATCAAGGTCGACAATCGCTTTATGACCGATATCGAAGGCCTCTATGCCATCGGTGATGGAGCTGGCGTCACCAGGGGCCTCATGCAAGCTTCTGCTACAGGTGTCTCTGTTGCCAGGGACATTGCTGCCAGACTCAAGTGATATTGAAAAAGACCGTTTTCCATGTATTGCCTATATGGAAGCCGGTCTTTTTGTTTACAGCATTCTGAGTGCTTCTTCTAGCGATGGACGGATTTGGGAAGCAACATGCCTGACTTCTTCCGGTGAAGAAGGGAACGTGAAGGAAAGGTCTGCTTCTTTGAGCATCGTCATGTCATTGTAGGAATCCCCCATGCAGGCCATTACGTCTATAGATTTGATGCTTTTGAATATCTTCAATGCTTTTCCTTTGGAAGAACCTTTGGAAGTGATGTCTACGAATGGCCCATTGTTATAGGCAGAAACGGAGATGGTTTTATTGAGATACTCACATATCTCCTTAGCTTTGCATATACTCTCACTTAAAAATGAGATTCCATATAAAATAGGTGGTAACTCATGTAGGCTTTGAATCGATCGCATGATTTCATAGTCGTCATGGAGGGAATGGAAATCATATCCGCTGTTGTAGGCGATGTTGTATTTTGTGGCATAGAGGTCATTGATTTTCTCAATGGCATCCCTTGGTATCGGTTTGGAATACAGCACTTTTTGGTCACGATCCAGAATCAAAGAGCCGGTGGAAACGATATAGAAGTCATAGTTTATTTTTCCTTCTGTCGGTATCAGGACTCCGTTCAGGCTTCTTCCCGTGCAGACGCCAAAGAGCAGTCCTTCTTTCTGCTTCTTTTGGATTTCGATGATATCTTCCTTTTGGAATCCGTCTCTGAAGTATAGGGTATTGTCAAAATCGGAAGCAAAGGCAGTTTTCATAAGTGTTATCCTTTCTGGTGACAGCCTGAATGAAAAACATTATAATACTTCTGTAATGAAAATCATGGTTATTTCCGATCTTCACAATGATGTCGAATATACGAAGGCGGTTGTTTCTCTGTTCAGGGAGGACAATTTTGACAAATTGTATATCCTAGGTGATACTCTTGCCGATTCCATCCGCATTTTAAATCCTCTTTCGGATAAGATACTTGCCGTCAAGGGCAACTGTGATGGATATGAGGAAGATGACTTGGCTAGGTTCCCTTTGCCTTATATCACCTTTGATTATCAGTTCGGTAAATTCATCGTACTGACACATGGCCATTACTTCAATCCTTATAATTATGATAAGCCATTTGACATCATGCTCTTGGGGCATTCACATCAATCCATGATTTATCAGAACAACAACGGGCAGATTATTGCCAATCCTGGTTCTCTTGCCAGACCCAGAGATGATTATCATTCTTACATGGTGATGGATGAGAAAGGGATGAGAGTGATTGATTTCAATTCGAAAGCTGTGATTCATTCGTTGAAATTCTAGAAAGGAAAAGAGATATGACATTCTTGATTGGTTCGGACATTCATGGCAGCTATAAATACGGAAAGATGTTCTTTGAGAAGGTGGAGATGTATCATCCTGACAAGATTCTTCTTTGCGGGGATTTCTATTATAATGGTGCAAGAAACGTTCCTCCGGAAGAATATTCTCCCAAGGATGTCGTCGCTCTTCTCAATCAGTATGCCGATAAGATCATCGCTGTCAAAGGAAACTGCGAGAGCGAAGTAGATCAGTGGGTCAGTGATTTTCCGATTTCTGACATCGCTACGGTCTTTGCCTTCGGCAAAGAAATCGTCATGACTCATGGACATCATTTCTCCTTTGACAATCTCCCTAAGCATCCTGGCGATATTTTTCTTCAAGGACATACCCATATCGGTGTCCTTGAAAAGAAGGAAAATCTGATTCTCATGAATCCGGGAAGTGTTTCTCTTCCCAAGGATGGACACCATTCTTATATGCTGATGCATGATGATGGGGTAAAGCTGTTGGATCTTCTTGATGACCATGTCTATAAGGAAATAAAATTCTAGAACAAAAAAGGTTGGAAGAACATATCCTGAAGGGAAATGCTCCTCCAACCTCTTTTATTTGATTTCTTCAAGCTGCTGCAAAAGTGTTGCTGCGTTGCTGTCAGACGACATTCTGAAGTCCCCGCGGGGAGAAAGGGATACGCTTCCGACCTTGACACTGTCAGGAAGACAGCTTCTTTTGAAATGCTGGGAATAGAAGCGCCTGTAGAATCTCCCGAGGCTTTCTTTTAAGAAGGAGGAAGAACAGTCAGGGAAAGCAACGAGAGCCAAAGTCAGGATTTTCCTTGGCGAAAAGCCATAACGGAGGAAGTAGAAGAGGAAAAAGTCATTGAGATCGTATTTTCCAATCCTTTCCTCGGTTTTCTGGGCAATGTGATTGTTGTTGCTGGGAGTCAGTTCCGGGGAAATGGGAGTATCGATGATGGAATGTAGCGTCTTGGCGAGATCATCTGAGGCGATGGTATCGGCATAGGCGGCTACGATATATTTTACCAAGGTCTTCGGGACGCCTGCATTGACGCCATACATGGACATATGGTCGCCGTTGTAGGTGCACCAGCCTAAGGCGAGTTCACTCAGGTCCCCGGTTCCGACGACAAGTCCGCCTTCCATATTGGCAACATCCATCAGGATGTAGGTTCTCATTCTAGCCTGGGCATTTTCATAGGCGGTATCTTTTTCACCGAGATATTCAAGCGGATGCCCGATATCCTTTAAATGCGTTTCGACTGTTTTCTTGATAGGTATCGTCCTGGTTTCGACATCAAGTTCTTTCATCAGGTTTAGAGCGTTTGTCAGTGTCAAGGATGTCGTCATTCCTTGGCTTGGCATGGTGATGGCAATGATCTTGATACCAGGTTCAATCTGTCTTGCCTGTGCGGCAACAAGGAGGGCGAGCGTGGAATCCAAGCCACCGGAAATTCCGATGACGAGCGTCTTGATGCCGGTGTTGTGGACCCTGGTTGCCAGTCCATGAGCCTGAATCTTCAAAATTTCAAGGCATCGTTCTTTTCTTTCTTCCTCGCCATGAGGGACAAACGGGAAGGGTGAGACAGGGTAGCCTTCTTTTTCGAGAAGATTGGCATCCTCTTTGACTGTGGCTTCTTCGTCAAACAAAAGGTGAAGGCTTGTCTTGATTTTACGATATCCATCCATCCTGTTTTCGAACGTCGTCTGGTGAATCCTGTTGTAGTTTGACTTTTCAAGGTCGATGATTCCGGAAATGGAAGTTTTTGTCGGATAGATGGTCTCTTTGATGATGGCTCCGTTGTCGACAATCAGATTATGGCCTGAAAAGACAAGATCCTGGGAGGATTCATCCGTGGAAGCGGAACAATAAAGGTAGGAGCAGTATAGAGTTGATGATTGCATTGTAACCAAGTCTCTGCGATATTTGCTTTTTGAAACATTCTCATCGCTTGCAGAAAGGTTGACGATTATGTTTGCTCCGTTTAAGCATGCTTTTGTACTGGGTTTGTCACCTACCCACAAATCTTCGCAGATTTCCCCTCCGACCACAGCGGAGGAGTTGACATCGGCAAAGAGAAGGTCGATGCCAAACGGTACTTCTTCCCTTGCGATTCTGATGGTTTCGTTTTTGATGTTTCTTCCTTCAGAAAACCATCGTTTTTCATAAAATTCTGCATAGTTGGGAAGAAACGATTTTGGAATGACACCTAGGATCTTTCCATTGTTGATGAATACGGCACAGTTGTAGAGGGAGTTATCTTTCCGTAAGGGAGCTCCTATGACTAAGAGATTGTCATTTCCTATGGTGCAATCTTTTAGAATCAAGATAGATTCTTCGCATTCCTTCAGGAAGGATTCCTGAAAGAAAAGATCCTGGTTTGTATATCCGGTCAAAGAGAGTTCGGGTGTGACAAGGATGGCTGAATCCTCATGGTTAAGATATTCCTTTTTTATTTCTTCGGTATTGAAGCGGATATCGGATATCCTCATTTTTGGGATAAGGAGTGTCACTTTCATCATTTCGTTTTTCATATGGATGTCCTCATGTATATTTGGGTTACTAAAAACAAAAGAAAGAACTTTCTTTCTTTTATCATTATCGCTATTTGTACATTGAAAATCTAGCTAGGAATAGGAAAACTTTGGTGGCTGTGAACCATTAGAATCAATTGACAGGCTGAAAAGCGCCACTCAAAAGAATTGAACTATCTATATGCAGCCTTTGCCCGTCATAAACAGATAACATACATCATTAGGTTGTAGAAACTAGCGCGTCTACCGTGAGATACGCCATTGGCTATGGCCTAGGCGCTGCACGCTCTTCCGTTGCCTACCTATAGGAGGGCAAAGGCTGCGTACGTTGCATTGTGTCTGACCCGGCACAATTTTGTTATTTCTTCAGTTGCTCCTTCAATAATCGGATGCCTTCTCGTTTGATATTGATGGCGGCATTGTGATCTCTGTCTAGTGACAGTCCACAATCGCACTTATATGTTCTTTCCGATAAGGGTAGTCTATGAGTTTTGCCGCACCTGCTGCAAATCTGGGTGGAAGGATACCATTTGTCGACTTTGACGAAGTGTTTCCCTCGTTCGTTTAGCTTGTATTCAAGGATGTGAAGGAACTTCCCGTAGCTGTTGTCCATGGTATATTTTCCAAGGTGCATCTCTTTTCTGGCAATCTCATTCATATCCAGGTTCTCTACGCAGACGATATCCTGATTGTCAGCAATCTTCTTGGCAAGCTTATGAAGGGTATCCATTCTTTGGTTGGAAATATGACGGCAGAGCTTGGCTATGCGCCTTTGTTGTTTCTTATACCGGTTGGATCCTATCTTTTTTCTTGAAAGTTTGGCTCTTTCCTTGGATAGCTTTTCCTGATTCTTGCAGAAGAATCTTTGGAAATCCTTCGGCTGTCTGCCGTTGCTGCTCATGTATAGACCGCCGGACTTGTAATCCAATCCGATGACTTTGTCAGATAAAGGGAGCTTCTGAACGTCTTTTTGATATTCGTAGAGAATGGCGACGTGATATTCTCCATCCGGTGTCTGAGATACATTGGCCTGTCTGAGAATCCAGTCGTTAGGAGCTCGGCGATGGATTTTTGCTTTTATGAGACCGATTTTTGGAAGTCTTATTCTGTTTTCCATGACGGCAATGTCGCTAGGTGATGTGGGTTTTGTCGTATAGGATTGTCGTTGATATCTGGCGGACTTGAATTTTGGAAGCTGTTCCTTCTTTTTTGAGAGGTAGTCGTTGAAAGACCGCCACAGAATGTTTTGTTCAAAGCCATAGGCTGTAGTGTCTATTTCCCTCAAGACAGGATATTTATCATAGAACTCCTGAGGGTAGGAGGCACATAGCCTGCCTGTCACTTTTAAAGAAGATAACCTTTTTTCGAGCATCAGATTATAGATTTTCCGACAGCACATGAATGTCTTTGCTATCATTCTTTTCTGTTCTTCGTCGGGATAAACTCGGTATTGGTAGTATCTGTTGAATTTTTGAATCATGACTTTCTCCTTTCACTAATGTATTGTCATCAAGAAGGCAAAAAAGTTCATGAAAAACAAAAAAAGAAAAAATTTATTTTTGAAGTCAGGTAACTTGAAGGGAAGCTAACCAGCGGTACGTGGCGAAATGGTAGACAGCAGAACATATATCGGCGTGTGGGTTCCGTCGGGTCGATTGCAAGCACAAAAAAAGCTCGGGCAGAAACCCGGGCAATGCTTACAAGATGGTGCGGACGGTCGGAATCGAACCGACATGGGGAACCCATACGCCCCTCAAACGTACGCGTCTACCAATTTCGCCACGTCCGCGTTAAATAAGCTTATAAATTCTACCAAAGCTTTGCTATTAATGCAAGTATTTTATAAAATATTTGTGTGGATAAGAGACATTATCTTGGGAAACGTCGTTACACTATGACGGATGGTGTGACTTTTGACGTCAATATCTATCGGAAAAGCAATAACCATGGAATGACCATTCGTATTGTCTATGGGGAAATGGAGGCTTATGTATCTTCCTATACTTCATTTCCTGAATTGGATAAGTTTGTACAATCGGCCTATCGAAAGAATGCGGGAAAAATCGTCAATCGCCCTTTCATGAAGGAAGGTATCTATATTTATATGCTAGGCAGGAAGAAGTATTTTACCAATGACAGTTCCTTGAAGGATGATCCGCTTTATTACTATGTCCCCTTGAATACGAAGGACCCCTTGACAAAGTATAAGAGACTCTTTTTGGATTATCTTGCCATAAGAGTTGTCGAAATCGGTAAAATCATGGGGGTGGACCTGACAGGTTATAAGATACGAACTGGTTTGTTCCTTTCCTATTATGCGGTCTGTTTTCCGACCAAGCATCAATTCAAGTTTGACTATAGGCTTTTTGCCTACAGGCAGGAAGTGATGGACTGTATCCTCATCCATGAGATCGCTCATCTCTATGAAAGGCATCATAATGATCGATTCTATAGGATTGTGAAGCTTTATTGTCCTGATTATGACGTGTTGGAAGCCCAGATCGAGGCTGGGAGATTTGAAGGAGATTTGGACCATTATGTCTTTTAAAGTCATTGAAAGCAAAGAAAACAAGACCTATAAGGATCTTGTCCGCCTGAAGAAGGGGGATAGCAAGAACGGTCTTTTCCTGATTGAAGGAGAGGACTTGGTCGAAGAAGCGAAAAGAGAGAATGCCTTGGAAGCATTGATTGTCGTAGACGGCACTTCTGTCGGAACATATCCATTTCCGATATATGGGCTGAAACAGGGACTTTATCGTGAACTTTCTTCCTATCAGTCTCTTCCAAAGATGATGGGCATTGCAAGAAAGAACATGTGCATGGCTTCACAGCTTGGGAAAAAGGTGATATATCTTGATGGTGTCCAGGATCCCGGGAATGTCGGAACCATCATCCGCACGGCATTGAGCTTTTCATATTCCGGGGTTATGCTTTCGAATGATTCGGTTTCGTTGTATAATAATAAAGCAGTCCAGTCTACAAAGGGAGCTTTGTTCCATATCAATATTGCACGAGGTGAACTTTCCGAACTGGCTGATCTCGGATATCATATCTATCTGACTACCTTGGATGGTGAGGACGAAAGACATCTTTCTTCCTTGGAAGAACCTTCTTGCATCGTCTTTGGCAATGAAGGCAGGGGCGTCAGGGAAAAGAATATGTGTCTGGGAAAGAAAATAAAGATTGAGATGAACGGAATCGATTCTCTCAATGTCGGCGTTGCAGCCGGCATCTTCATGTATCGGTTCAAATGATTTGGAGGAAGTATGGAAGAACTGCAGGTCATCAAGGAATACAATAAGAATATCGAGGTGTTCACACCGTTAAGAAAGACGGTACTTTTGGCTACCAATGGTTTCCAGACCACGGATACCCATGATTCCCTTCCGATGAAGGAATATTTTGACAACACTTTCGCGAAGGATTTTCCTAATTGTGAGATTGACCTGGTCAAGCTTTTCGAACCTTCCGACAAGAAGACGCATAAGACCCGTTACTTTGAAAAGCAGCTTGAAGATGCCATCGAATCATATATAGCAAAAGATTATGACATCTTTTTGATGGGATATTCTTTTTCGGCAGCACTTGTCTGCCGGATGGCCAAAAAGTATCAAAAGAATGTTCTGAGGGTCATATTGGTTGCTCCTGTCTATGATACTTTGATCAACCACATGATTCCGGGATATATCAAATATGCCTATAAATTCCATAAGCTGAACAAGAAATATGGAAAGAAGGTCGCTAAGGCAATCGGCCGTCAGACCGTTGTCGGGCTTCCGGGTCTGCTCATTGCCATCTTTGCATCCATATTGGAAAATCGTAAGTACTTCAAACGTGTCTCACAACCTACCCTTCTGATTCGTGGAGACAATGATATTCTTTGTACGAAACATGCCATCGGCAAAGTTTCTGAAAAGGTCAAGGGAGAAAACGAAACTTATTTGTATCCAAAGATGACCCATGGGATTCTCAAGAGCGTCAGGCTCAATGGTGTCGTATATGAAGATATCTTTCATTTTTCCTTTGATACGCCCTTCTATCTTGAAAGCCGGGTGCAGGTCGTAAATAAAGAGACGAAAAAAGAAGAGGATGTGAGGAAGGTCGATGACGACGGAGACGTCATCCCGACATTTGATGAAATCTTCTCGGAGATCGATCCTGACGGAGATGATTATTCCGTTCAGGGTGAAAATGATTTCTGATCGTCTTTGCTTTCTGGGCTCCATCTTGTCGACGGGGCCTTTTTGTTTGCGAAAATGTCTTCTTTGGTGGAAAACGACCTTTTGAAACGTTGTTTCGGTTTTTTCTTTAGTATATAATACTAAAGTTTGTCTATATACATATTTTTATGGAGGTTTGATATGGAATTGAAGAAGACTTTGATTATGCCGAAAGGAAAGTTCCCGATGAGAGCCAACCTTCCTTCCTGGGAAGGAAAGATGGCTGAAGATTGGGATGGCATGAATCTATACGAACAGCTGCTCAAGGCTCATGAGACCAAGGATCCGTTCTATCTTCATGATGGCCCGCCTTATGCCAACAACGAAATCCATGCCGGACATGCCTTGAACAAGATCATCAAGGACATCATCATCCGTTCCAAGAATCTCGAAGGGTATTATGTCCCGTATACGCCTGGTTGGGACACGCATGGACTCCCGATTGAAAACTGTGTCACGAAGATGGGCATCGACAGAAGGACGACGCCAGCCGGAGACTTCCGCAAGAAGTGTCGTGAATATGCTCTTACCCAGGTGGATAAGCAGAGAGGCCAGATGCTTCGCCTCGGCGTCATCGGAGACTATCATCATCCATATCTGACGCTGAACAGGGATTATGAAGTCAATCAGGTCAGGATTTTTGCCAAGATGGCTCTTGACGGACTGATCTACAAAGGCCTCAAGCCGGTCATTTGGTCCTGGTCCAGTGAATCCGCCTTGGCCGAGGCAGAGGTCGAATATAAGGATGTCACGGCAACGACCATCTATTTCCGCTTCCCCGTCGAAGAAGGAAATGAATTTGTCGGCAAGGGTGATTTCTTCCTTGTCTGGACGACGACTGGATGGACCATCCCTTCCAACCAGGGACTTTGCCTCAATCCTGGCATGGAATATGGCCTTTACAAGACGGACAAAGGCAATTATGTCATGCTGAAAGACCTTGCCGAAAAATTGAAGGATGAGGTCCATTTCGAATCCATCGAACTTATCAGAACCTTCACGGGAAGAGATGTCGAAGGTGTCAAGGTCCATCATCCGTATATGGACAGGCTTGTTCCTGTCTGTGTGGATGACTATGTCACATCCGATTCCGGTACCGGCATCGTCCATCTTGGCCCTGGCCATGGTGCGGACGACTATCGTGTCGGTAAGAAATATGGTCTTCCGATCATCTGCACCGTCGATTCCAAAGGATACATGATTGATGCCGGTGACGAAGTCAACGGTATGTTCTATGAAGACTGCTCCAAAAAGGTCATCGAAATCCTTAGGGAAAACGGCAATCTTCTTGCTACGCAGGATATCGTCCATGCCTATCCGCATGACTGGAGGACGAAGAAACCTGTCATCTTCCGCGCTACCGCCCAGTGGTTCTGCTCTGTCTCCAAAATCAAGGACAAACTTCTTGAAGAGGCTGACAAGGTTTCCTATAAGCCAAGTTGGGGCAAGGTCAGGTTCGAGAATATGCTCACCGGAAGAGATGACTGGTGCATCTCCCGTCAGAGGCTGTGGGGTGTCCCGATTCCGATTTTCTATGGGGAAGATGGGGAAGCCCTTCTTGATGAAAAGCTCTTCGAACATGTCGAGAAGCTCTTCAGCGAATATGGTTCCGACATCTGGTACGAAAAGGATGTCAAGGATCTGCTTCCGGAAGGCTATGCCAACCCGCATTCTCCGAATGGTATCTTCACCAAGGAAAAGGACATCATGGATGTCTGGTTTGATTCCGGTTCTTCCTTCCTTGGCTCTGACATCGCCTTAGGCCATCCATTCCCTGCTGACATCTATTTTGAAGGCAATGACCAGTATCGTGGATGGTATAACTCTTCCATGATTCTTTCTGTTGCCTATACCGGAAAATCTCCTTATAAGCAGATTCTCACCCACGGATTCATCGTCGATCAGAATGGCGAGAAGTTCTCCAAGTCCAAGAAGAATGGTATTGATCCTGTCACCATCTGCAACCAGTTCGGTGCCGATATCCTCCGCCTCTGGACGACTTCCATCGACTACACGACTGCTGAAATCAAACTTACCCAGGACCTTCTCAAGGTCTGTTCCGATCAGTACAGGAAGGTGAGAAATACTTTCAAGTTCATGATTACCAACTTGGATGACGATGATCAGGGAAGTCATTTCGACATCAACTATGAGCCGAAGAATCTTTCCTTGATCGACCAGATGATGCTCAATAAGCTCAAAGTCGTCTTATCTGAGATGAAGAAGGGTTATGACACCTATGATTTTGCCAGTGTCAGCAACACGGTCATGAATTTCTTTGTCAATGACCTTTCCAGCTTCTATCTTGATTTCAAGAAGGATACCTTATATTGCGAGGCCAAGGATTCTCTTTCCAGAAGGAATACGCAATATGTCCTTTACACCATCGTCAAGAACATCGCCATCGCCTATTCTCCGATCCTTGCCTTTACCGGCGAGGAAATCTATAGGGCCATCGATATCAAGGACAGGAAAGACTCTGTCGCCTTGGAAAGCTACCCTGACCTTGGAGAAATCGATGAGAACCTCTCTTCTGACTATAAGACCTTCCTTGCTTTGAGGGACCATGTCAATGCTGTTTTGGAGCCTTCCAGAAAGAGCGGTCTGATCGGTTCTTCTTCCGAGGCGAGCCTTGTCTATCTTCCGAAGAGCCAGGAAGAATCCGATTTGATCGGCCTCTTCAAGGATGGCGAATTGGAGAAGATTCTCCAGGTTTCCCATTTTGCCGTCGGTGATGAGGATAAGGTCAGCAAGCATGGCGGTGTAAAATGTGAACGCTGCTGGAATTATTTCGACGACTGTCTCGAGGATGAAGAAGGCCATCATCTATGCAAACGTTGCATGGATGTCGTCTCTTCCCTCAAGGAGTAGCCAATGGAAAATCAAGGAAAAGTCAAGACTTTCTTCAAGAATCTCCCATCCAGGCTGAAGACGTACTTCAAGGATTACTTCAAGAAACTGAATTATCCGGCATGGATCATCTGTGTTCTTGCTTCCGTCGGCCTGTTCCTTCTAGACTACTTTACCAAACGTGTGGCCTATGCCGATAGCAGGCTTCAGGCAGGTGAGATCGTCGATTTCATCCCAGGCTTCATTTCCTTCTATCTTGTAGGAAACAAAGGTGCTGCCTGGGGCAGCCTCTCCGGATGGTCATGGTTTTTGATTCCGGTCAGCATGATTGCCAGCATCATGCTTCTTGTCAATCTCCTTTTCCGTTTCAGGAAGTATAACTGGGGGATGACCATCGGCATCACCTTGATGCTTCCTGGTGCTGTCGGAAATCTTGTCGACCGCATCGGCCTTGCTGCCCAGTTGGAGCCTTATCGGCATGGTGTCATCGATTTCCTGCGTTTTACCTTCTGGCCCAGTTTTCCGATATGCAATGTGGCGGATTATTGTCTGACTCTTGGCATCATCGTCCTTCTTGTCGGCTTTGCCTTTGAATTCCGCAAGGAATATCAGCAGCTCAAGAACGAAGAAAAACAGGAAAAAGAGGCAGCCATGGACCCTTCAAAGAAGGATGATATGGAACGCAAGCTTGCCGAAATGGAACAGAAGAATGGTTCCTCAAAGGAAGGTGATGAAGATGGAAAAACAGGAATTTAAGGCGGCCCAGGCAGGAAGACTTGATGTCGTTCTGGCTGCCGTCTCTTCCCTTTCCCGCTCCCAGGCCGGAAAGGCAATCAAACAGGGACAGGTCGAAGTCAATGCGAAAGTGATCGATGCCCCTTCCTATAAGGTGGTTCCTGGGGATGTGCTCTCTTATCTTCCAGAAGAAAAGAAGCCTGCTGTCTTGACACCCAAGGAGAAGGTGGACCTTGACTTTGTCTATAAGGATGAAGATATTTCTATCATCAACAAACCTCGTGGCATGGTCGTCCATC
The DNA here is from genome assembly GCA_050874925.1 of Candidatus Enterosoma sp. Lineage (GTDB taxonomy): Bacteria > Bacillota_I > Bacilli_A > RFN20 > CAG-288 > Enterosoma. The sequence continues at coordinate 26,888 of JBNMLQ010000008.1, forward strand.
CCGCACCCGGACACAGCGACGATACCCTCGTCAACTATCTGATGGAAGACAAGGATTTTGATTTTGATGCCTCGGACCAGGAGAACAACAGACCTGGTATCGTCCATAGGATTGATAAGGATACGTCCGGACTTCTCGCCATTGCCAACAACATGGAAAGCCAGGCCATCCTCCAGAATGAAATCCGTGAAGGGGAATTCCATAGGACCTATCTGGCCTTGGTATACGGAAATGTCAAGGATAAGAAGTTTCGTATCGATGCTCCCTTGACAAGACCAAACCATACGCACAGGAAGGCGGAGGTTGATATCTATAAGGGAAGGGATGCCATAACACACTGTGTGACTCTGGCAAACAACGGAAAGGTTTCCCTTCTCAAAGTCACCCTCGAGACCGGAAGGACGCATCAGATCAGAGCCCATCTTGCCTATATCGGTTATCCGATCGTCGGTGATCCGCTCTATGGAAGAAGAAGGGAAGAGGTTGCCACAAAGGGGCAGGCTCTTCATGCCTATTCTCTGTCCCTCATCCATCCCAGAACATTCAAACGTGTCACGTTCTATGCTCCGCTCGATGAGTATTTCAAGAGTCTTCTTCGTTATTTCTATAAGAAGTAAAATTACATGGGCTGTTGCAAAACCTTGAAAAACCAGGTAAGCAACAGCTCTTTTTATAAAAAAGAGACACTTTAATAAAAAGTGCCTCGTTTGGCAAACATCTTTGTTCAGGAGATTTTTACCGAGTCGTATTCTAACACATCTATGGTCGTTTTGTCTCCATTGATTTGAAGGATTAGAAAACGAAAGGGTTGGGTTGTCTTTTGACAAATTTTGAATGTGAACGCTTCTTTTTTATACGTTTGAAGACAAATTGCCTAGATTTTATTTGGATTTCTTTTACAGCAGATTTTGAAATTTGCCCATAAACAGCCGACTGATTGAAGAACGATGTAGGATTTTGTAGTAATTATTTTGTAGACTGCTTACCTATTTTTTTTATCATCGCTATCGGCACTTCTCCCAGACCTTGATTTTCTAAAACTGTCTTATTGGCTGTCTTCTTTTTTAAAGAGGTTTAGCGCATCGGGATTGTCAAATGAGGATTTTTGATAAGAAAAAAGAGCTAGGCTACCTATTTCGGGTTGTGCCTAGCTCTCTTGGATTTTTAGTAGGGATTAACGCTGAACTCTTCCGGAACCATTGCCGTTGGCAAGAGTTTCGACTTCGTTCCAGCTTACGAGGTTGTAGTCGCCCTCGATGGAATGCTTGAGGCAGGAAGCAGCGACGGCAAGCTCGATGACCTGCTGATCGTCATATCCCTTGAGGATGGCTGCGATGAGACCGCCACCGAAGGAATCGCCACCGCCGACTCTATCGACGATTCTCATGGAATACTTCTTGGAAGTGTAGAACTTTCCATCGCTGTAGAGCATGGCGGACCAGTTGTTGTCGGAAGCGGAGATGGATTCTCTCAAGGTGATGGCAACCTTCTTGAAGCCGAACTTGTCAACCAACTGATGGCAAACATCTTCATATCCCTTGGCAGAAAGCTTGCCAGTATTGATGTCGGTATCGGTAGCCTTGATGCCAAAGACATCACTGGCATCTTCTTCGTTGGCGATGCAGACATCGACATATTTGCAGACTTCGGTCATGGTCTTGTTGGCTTCTTCCTTGCTCCAGAGCTTCTTTCTGAAGTTGAGGTCGGTAGAAACGGTAAGGCCAAGCTTCTTGGCAGCCTTGACAGCTTCGATGGTGATTTCAGCCATGTTCTTGGAGATGGCTGGAGTGATGCCAGTCACATGGAACCATGTGGCACCGGCAAAGATCTTTTCCCAATCGAAGTCGGACGGCTTGGCTTCGGCGATGGCAGAGTGAGCTCTGTCATAGATGACCTTGCTCGGACGCTGGGAGGCACCTTTTTCACAATAGTAGATACCGACCTTTTCACCGCCACGGACGATGAGGGAGGTATCGACACCGAATTTTCTCAAGGAATTGACGGCAGCCTGACCGATTTCATGGGAAGGAAGCTTGGTGACAAAGGCTGCATCGATGCCATAGTTGGCAAGGGAGACGGCAACATTGGCTTCTGCACCACCGAAAGTGGCTTCCAAATTGTCTGTCTGAACGAAACGGAGATAGCCCATCGGGGCAAGACGAAGCATGACTTCGCCGAAGGTGATGACTTTCTGAGACATTGTTCTTTTTTCCTTTATGATTACTTGTTATATTGGGCACGTGCCTTCTTGACTTCCTCGACAAAGGCTTTGGCATTGTCGACGATCTTTTCGAAATCACCAGTCTTGGCCGGAGCAGTCAAAGAAGAACCTGCGGAGACGGCAACGGCACCGTTCTTGATCCAGTCATTGATGTTTTCAAGGGAAACACCGCCGCTGGGAAGAAGCTTGGCCTTCGGGAACGGACCATGGACATCCTTGAAATAGCTCGGCTTGCAGACGGAACCAGGGAAGACCTTGACAATCTTGACACCTTTCTTCATGGCATTGTAGATTTCGGTCGGAGTGAAGCAACCGGCGAAATACGGGATGTCGACACTCTTGCAGAATTCGTTGACACCATCATCGAAGCAAGGGCTGACGATGAACTTTGCACCCTTGGAATAGGCAAGGCGGGCAGTCTCTTCGTTTAAGACGGTACCGGCACCGACGATGGCATCGACCTTGTTGGCAACCAAGGCTTCGATGACCTTGTCAGCATCCGGAACGGTGAAGGTGATTTCCAATCCCTTGATACCGCCCTTGGCAGCATAGGTGGCCATCTTGACGGCGTCTTCGACGCTGTTGGCTCTGATGACGGCTAAGACACCGACATCGACGATTCCCTTAATGATTTCATCTGAATTCATAATAAATTTATCTCCTCTATTTTTTATGAATGCACGAACTCAACTTGTATACAAGTTCGATTGGCTTTAGTATAGCCCTTCGACTTGTAATAGTAAAGACACTTTTTTGTTTCTTATTTACTTCTTTGTCCCTTTGTCATGAATTTACTTGTCGTCTGATGGGGAGACGCCGATGACTTTGAGATATTGCCTGTAGAAGGTGGAATAATCGTTGAAATTCAGCTTCTCACATACGGTCAGAGGCTTGGCTCCGTTCTGGATCATCGAATGGGCATGGATGATTTTCTTGGAACGGATGTATTTCATGATGGGAATATGCATTTCCTTCTTGAAAGAGTTGGAAATGTAGGATTCGGAATAATTGAGGTCTTCCGACATCTTGGCCAAGGTCAGGTTGTCTTCGAGATGCTGTTCGATGTAATTGGTGATTTTGGAGACGACGGATATGTTGTCGTCCTTGTTGGATGACGGCCTGGAGTTGTCAAGCAGGGCGATGAGTTCCCATAGTTTTGCCTCGCAGATGATATACATGTCCTCATCATTCATCATGGAGTAATAGTTGTCGAGGCTTCGGATGACGGAAATCTCTTCCTGGTTCAGTTTATAGAATGGGCTTCTTTGGAAGAGTTTGTTCCTGCAGTTTTCGGGAAAGAGTGTTTCCGGGAACTTCAGGACATATCTCTCATAGAGGACGGAACGGTTGACTTCCGCAAAATGAAACTTTCCTGGCTGGATCAGAATACAATCGCCGCTCTTCATTTTTCTTTTTTCTCCTTCTACATTGTATTCTGCGTCTCCGGAGACAAAAAACAGGATTTCGACAAACGGATGCATATGTTTTCCGTATTCGTCCTTCGGACTGGATGCGTAATCCATCTTGTGGCTGAAGTCTATGTTTTGGTAGTTAAATTGGAACATATGGCATTATTATAGTGAGATAATTAGAAAATGCAATATTTTATACTTAAATTTGCAATTGAACCGCTTCCTAAGTTTGGTAAAATATAGGCCATAAGGAGAAAGTCTCAAAATGAAATTATCTTTCCGTTGGTACGGCTTAAATGATTCCATCCCGCTCGAGTACCTCAAGCAGATTCCGAACATGTATTCCGTCGTAACCTCCGTCTACGACAAAAAGCCCGGCGAAGTCTGGGACAAGGAAAGCCTTCTTGCCTTGAAGAAGGCCAGTGAAGAGAAGGGACTGAAGATGGAGGTCATCGAGTCTATTCCGGTCAGCGAAGATATCAAGATGGGTTCTTCCAAACGCGATGAACATATCGATGCTTTCCGCAAGAATCTTGCCCTCTGCGGTGAAGTCGGCGTCAAGTGCGTCTGCTATAACTTCATGCCTGTCTTCGATTGGCTGAGAACCAATATGCACCATGTCAATCCGGATTATTCCAATTCCCTGGCTTATTCCGCCGATGATTTTGCCAAGGTCGATCCAAAGCATCTCCACCTTCCTGGATGGGATGAATCCTATTCTCCGGACGAACTTCAGAAGTTGATGGGAATCTATCAGGGCATCAGCCATGACCAGCTGTTCGACAACCTTGTCTATTTCCTGAACAGCATCATGGATGTCTGCGACCAGTATGACATCAACATGGCTATCCATCCGGATGATCCGCCGTGGGATATCTTCGGCCTTCCGAGAATCGTTTCCTGCGAAAAGAACCTGGACAGGATGTTCGAAGCTGTTCCTGACAAGCACAATGGTCTTACCCTGTGCACGGGTTCCTTAGGTGCCGGAAAGCACAATGATGTTCCGCATATGGCCGAGAAGTATGCCAAGGAAGGCAGAATCTATTTTGCCCACCTCCGCAATGTCTTATACACCGATGACAAGGATTCCTTTGTCGAAGTCGGCCATTATTCCGGTTCCGGCTCTTTGGATATGTTCCAGATTGTCAAGAACCTCGTCGACAACGGATTTGACGGATATGTCAGACCGGACCACGGAAGAAACATCTTCGGCGAAGATGAGAAGCCGGGCTATGGCCTTTATGACAGAGCCTTGGGCTGCGCCTATATCAACGGACTCTTCGAAGCCTGCGAAAAAAGTAAGAAGTAATCGATATTGAAAGGAAAATAACAATATGAAAGCCAATGAATTGCCGTTTACTACGAATCTGAAGGACAAGGTTGCCGTCATCACCGGTGCCGGTGGTGTCCTCTGCTCCCTCATGGCCAAGGCCATGGCTGCTTGTGGAGCCAAGGTTGCCGTCTTGGATCTTCATCTTTCTTCTGCTCAGAAGGTTGCTGATGAAATCACTGGCGAAGGCTATGTTGCCAAAGCCTATGAGGCCAACTGTCTTGACAAGGCTTCCCTTCTTGCCTGCCATGAAGCTGTCCTGAAGGATTTCGGGAAGTGCGATATCCTCATCAATGGTGCCGGCGGAAACAGCCCGAAGGCTTCCACCACCCAGGAATTCTATGCACCGAAGGTCTCTGAAGATACCATCACCTTCTTCGATTTGAAGGAAGAAGGATTCAACTTCGTCTTCAATCTCAACATCCTTGCCACTCTTGTCACCACCCAGATCTTTGCTGCCGATATGATCGGCAAAGAGGGCTGCAGCATCCTGAACATTTCTTCCATGAATGCTTTCACTCCTCTTACCAAGATCCCTGCCTACTCCTCTGCCAAGGCCGGTGTCAGCAACTTCACCAAATGGCTTGCCACCTATTTTGCCAAGGAAGGCATCCGTGTCAACGCCATCGCTCCTGGCTTCTTCTCGACTGCCCAGAACAAGGCTCTTCTCTTCAATCCTGATGGAACTCCTACCGCCAGAACCGGCAAGATCCTCAACAACACTCCGATGGGAAGATTCGGAGAACCGGAAGAACTTCTTGGTTCCGTCCTCTTCCTCACCGATAGCAAGGCTGCCAGCTTCGTCACCGGTGTCGTCCTTCCGATCGACGGTGGCTTCTCTGCCTATAGCGGAGTATAAATCCGTCTTTGTATATCGAAAAGCCTTGACTTCGGCCAAGGCTTTTTCTAAGCCGGAGATGAAAGCCCTTTGAAAAAGAGAACTCTTTTTTCACCCTTCCTCTATCATGATATAATCTCATAGGTTTTTGAAAGGAGATATATAGAAGATGAAAGAATATGTTGCAAAAAGAAGCAGACATGGTGTCTCCAAGACGGATATCATCGCCATTAATTCCATGGCTCAGAAGGAAGTCAGCCAGGGATTCGATGTCATCAATGCCTCCATCGGTACGTATCTTGATGACGACAAGAAGGTTGGAAGCGTCGACCTGGTCAAGACGGCCTTGAAGGAGCATGTTACAGACAATCTCGGATACCCCAATTCCATCGGCAACCAGGATTATCTGGATGGTGTCATGAAGTTCGTCTTTGCCGATAAGTTGTCTCTCATCCAATCCCTCTACCATCCTTTCATCGGTTCGACGCTTGGTGGAACAGGTGCTCTCTCCATAGCCTTCCAGCTCTTTTTGGAAGAGGGTGAAGCCGTCCTTCTTCCGGACGTCATGTGGACAAACTACATGCTGATCGCTGATAAGGCCCATGCCACCTATATGACATATAAGATGTTCAATGAAAAAGGTGGAATGGATTTGACCTCCCTTAAAGAGACCATTCAAAAGGCCAGGGAAAAATATCATCACGTCCTTGTCGTCATCAACGATCCTTGCCAGAACCCGACCGGATATTGCATGACCAAGGAAGAATATGACGAACTATTCCAGCTTCTCAATGAGGAAGGTAGGAAAGGCTATCTGACTGCTCTCTTCGATATCGCCTATATTTCCTTCTTCCATGTGGAGAATGAAAAGTGCGCCCTCATCGATAAGCTCTCTCAGGGGAAGACGGATTTCCTTCCTCTTGTCATCTTCTCCTGCTCCAAGCTGTTCGGTCTCTATGGACTCAGGCTTGGTGCCATGATAGCCCTTTGTCCAAACGAGGAAAACAAAGAAGAAGTAAAGAGAGGCTTCGGTGCCATCGCCAGAGGTACCTATTCTGTTGCAAACGGCCCATGCCAGTATGCCGTCAGCAAGGTCCTTCTTGATGAGAGCAAAACCCAGGAACTTCTTTCTCAGGTCCAGAGAAACAGCGATGACCTCTATTCCAGAAGCAAAGTCCTGATGGAAGAACTTCAAAAGGCACATATCGAGTATTATCCGTATAAGTCAGGATTCTTCATATCACTGAAGATGGATGATGCCTTCAAGGTGAGCGAAGAACTTAGAAAACAGCACATGTTCGTCGTTCCGATGAACGACCATTCCATCCGCCTTGCCATCTCTGGCATGACCAAGGATGAAATCAGCAGGCTGATCCAGGCCTTTGCCAGACTGAAGTAAAAATACCCCACCGGACAATCCGCTTTGCCTGGCGGGGTTTTCTTATTGGATGGACAAATATTCCCTGGATTGCCTGATAATCTTAAAAAGGGAAGAAAAAGACGACAAAAGACGATATAATAGGTCCGAATGAATCAGTGAGGTAATGAATCATGGAATGGTGGGTTTACGTAATCATATTTGCAGGTCTGATTGCCGTGTGGCTTCTTTCGTCCCTGGTGGTCTATCTGTTGATGAAGAAGGCACAGAAGAAGGCCTATCTTCTCTTTGACAAGGTAATACCGAAGGAAAAGGAACGCTATCAGGTCATCCTGAAGGCAAAGGACAGGATGGAAAAGGATGGTCGTTTCCTTCCGAAGAACATGGTGGATTCCACCATGGAGGTCGACAAGGAATTCCAAAAGATTCCCTGCGATATCGCCAAAATCAAAGGTATGGATGATTTCCTGGTCATCTATTATAGGAAGTATTTCAAGGAGAAGAAGCTGAGCGGAAAGTATCATGACATTGACATGGAACTCGAGGCTTGCATCTTCCTGGACCCCAGTGACAAGAGATCTCCGTATTATGAATATAACAAGGCAGCCTTGCATTACAATGCCTATGTGAACATGGGCTTTCTGAATCTCTTCCGCGGAAAGGCAAAGCTTCTTCCTACGTTATAAGAATAGAATTGTGCCAGCCTTAGGGCTGGTCTTTTTTTAGGAAACAAAACGTAGAAATCTCCTTGCATTAAAAAAGGTCGCCTAAGAAAACTTGCTTCTAAGGCGACCGATTGTATCAGGCTATTTTTCCTTCTCTTTTCAGCTTTCTTTCACGGCGACGTTTTCTCACGGCAGCCTGTTTCAGATAGATGGCAAGAAGGATTCCAAACAGGATGATGAGCACGACGAGAATCAGGATGTATGCCCATAGAGGCAAGGACGTGTTCTTGACAGATTCCCACATGAGAAGCATCGAAGCATTCTGCTCTCCGAAGTCAGCCATGACGGCAAGATGGGAGAGCTCCTTTTCGTCAGGATATTGGGTGTCGAACTGCTTTCCCTTGGAATCGTTGGCGATGACAAAGAGACAGTCCCTGTCTTCGTCCTTCTCCTCCAAAGTACCTTGGAAGAAGTATTTGATGTCCTTGGTGAAGTAATCATCGCTGAAATCTTCGCCAGAGATGTCGATGCTGTCATAATCCATGCCACCTTCGCCGTTGTTCATCTCACTGTCGTATCTTTCGTCATACCAGGACTGGACGAGATCGAGGATGTCGTCTCCGGCGATGACTGGCGTATAGCCGATGTATTCCATGTTGGCGGCAGCCATGGAAGGTAAGGAGAGGAAGTCGACGAAACGACTTGCCCAGAGCTTGTTGGCTCCCTTGGGCATTACCCATCCGTCAAACCAGATGTTGGCTCCGGTTTCGGGGATGACATATTTGAGATTGGCCCCCTTCTTTCCACCGTCGACCTCTTCACCGTCGATGGTTCCTGAGTTGTTGTACTCATCGGCAAGATCCATGGCGTAGGCGGCATCACCCGACCAGGCAAGGTTGATGGCGAATTTGTCTCCCTTGACCATGTCGGATTTTCCGCTGTCGACCTCAAAGCCGAAGGCATTGTTCTTCAAGGTGACTAGCTCGTCACCGACTCTCTTCAAAGTGGTATCGTCACAGAGGTTGAAGATCTCCGTGATTTTCTCGTTGTAGGCAGAATCATCAAGCTTGCCTTCGTCATGAAGCTTCTTGAGCGTGGAAAGGCCTTGGTATTCTTTTCCGTCGATTTCGAAGTCCTGGTCATAGGTATGGAAGATACCCAAGGCATAGGTGTCCCTGACGGAGTCCTTGATGGACAGAAGGTTCCGGTATTTGTCATCCCAGAGGGAATTCCAGTCCTTCATGTCTTCGTCCATCTCTTCGGCAGAGATGCCTCTGTCCTTCAAAGCAAAATAGTTGTCGTTATATAGGATGGCAAGGGTTCCCCACATGTAACCGCGGATGTAATCTCCGATGATGCCTTTCTTGCCATCGACTTCGATGGAATCGATTTTGTCAAGGACATAGCGGGATACATATTTGTCATAGTTTGGTGTGGAACCTTCGTCGAAGGGCTCAATCATATCTTCGCGAA
>JBNMLQ010000009.1:0-36044 GCA_050874925.1 Candidatus Enterosoma sp.
AAGTCCTGACCTGCACATGCGTGCTTTTATTTTACTTTTGCAGTATAATTTTCAAGCCGTCATGAATCCCATAGGATTCGTTGGAGGAGATGCGAAGTCCTAACTTGGCGGTTGCCTTCGCTTCTCCTCCAATGACGCAACCGCCACACATGAAAAACAACAGGCCAAGGACCCTCAGGGCCGCATTTTCGAAGACCACATTTGACGATAAGATCGGATCGATGATGTCATCCACCATCAGCGAATGGTATGACGCAAAGCATCCATATACCTCTGCGGAGGAGGTGAACCTCATCAACTCAATCCCAATCAGCCAGTGCCCGTACTGCCATTCACGTTTCGTTAAGAAATATGGAAAGAGGCGTGACGGCATCCAGAACTACTTCTGCAACAGCTGCGAGAGAAGGTTCAATCCCCTTACCGGGACTCTTTTCGACAGCAGAAAGATTCCTGTGTCGGAATGGATAGAATACCTCATACATCTCTTTCAGTACCAAAGCCTCTCGGTTGCCTCGATTGACAACGTAAATTCGCGGAATACCGGGAAATATTGGCTGAAAAAGGTATTTTCCGTGCTTTCAGGATATCAGGACAAAATCAGGTTCTCCGGTACCGTTTGGGTTGACGAGACCTACCTGCAGGAACCTCCTAGGGCTACAGTGATGAAGGAAGGAAAGCGGATGGCCGGACTGTCGAGGAACCAGATTTGCGTCGTGACGATGGCACAGGAAGGACATGCAATCCTTATTCCATGCGGGCACGGGAAGCCTTCGAAGAAGAGAATCCGGGATGTCCTTCTTCCCTATATGAAGGATGTGGGGAAGGTCGTGGACGACGGAGAGAAGAGCCATGCGGCGATAACCTCGGAGCTTGGAATCGGAAGGGAAGTCCATACGTCGTCCGAAACAAAGGGAATGGAGGATTCCCTCAATCCGATGGACATGGTCAATACCGTCCACCGCTTCTTCAAGATGTTCATGCACTCACACGGAGGATATGCCAGGAAGGATATAAGAGACTGGTGCAACCTGTTTGCGTTTATCTTCAACCACCACGGAAACCTGCCCAAAATGATACACGACTTTTTCGACATGGCTTTGAAAGTAAGAAAAATAATCAGATATCGCGACAAAAATTGAAAAAACAAGCAAAAAAGCCCTAACGAGTAACACGCATGTGCAGGTTAGGACTTTTTGCTAGACATTTCATATCGGAACATAAGCGATAGTACGAAGAATGATATCAGCCTTTTGCTGTAGAGCAAGCAAAGAAGAGAAAATACTGTTTTAAAGATATGTAGCTATTATTTTTGATTACCATAAAAATTTGTGATTAAAATAATAAGCATTTCATTTTATAAAATTTAGATTTTTTATTTAATGTATGTCATAGGTTTTGATTTGTTCCAACAAAATTCGGTGGTATTCCATTGAATTTAAAGACATAAAAAAGACTTGTTTTACACCATGTCGGCGAAGTGGTTAACTATAAAAAGAAGACCTCTTTATCAAGAAAGGAAAAACAAGGATGAAGAAAACCCACTATCTGAACGACTTTGACTTTGTAAGCAGGCTGCCTGCAAAGGAATTTGATGTCAAAGTGAACAAGAAGAATAGAAGTGTCGATTTCGTCGCTCCCTATGCCAATGCTAAGATTTACTGCCATGCGACATTCAAGACCAGCGGTAAACTTGACAGTGTCGAAGTCGAGCTCAAGGATGTCTATGAGAAATATGGCACGAAGGAAAATATCGGCGATTGGGTCGTCGGTGTCAAGGACAAGGTCAGCTTTACCTGGATTGACAAAGGAACAATCTGCTTTGCCTTTGCACCCAAGGACGAAGTGATCGTCTTTGAGAATCTTCCCAGCGACTGTCTTAGCCTTGTGGACCTGTTTGTCGAACAGATGAACGACTATACTAAAATGAGCGTATCCGATCCCTTCAAAGTGGACTTCCAGTTTACCCATGCTCTCAAGGGATTGAAAAATGACAAGATATCTTCTCTAGTCTTCAGCATCATCCTTGCTGCCCTTAGCATCTTCTCCTTTGTCCTCATCTTTGTCCAGGTTGCCAATGATTCGATTGCCGGAACGGTCGTCTTTGTCCTACTGACTATCGTCGCTTTGGTTCTCTTCATCAAATTCTTTTCAAGCTTCATGACCAACAAGAAGGACTTTGACAAGGTCAACCTGCAGAAGATAAACCACGGCAAGAAGAAATAAGATTCTACAAAGAATAAAAAAGCTTCCTAATAGGAATGACATCCGGGAAGCTTTTTTTCTTGGATAGATATTAAGACGTTTAATACAAGAAACCAGGAAGATGATTCTTCAGAGGTTTCCTGCAAGCAGAAACAGGGAAACGAATCCAACAATCTGTTTCTTCTGCTCATCGAAGGAGATAGAAGGAGTGCCATCTCCCTTTTGAAGACCATAGTCACCGAAATAGGAATGGATACCTCCTTCGATGGTTCTCTCCGTCAGATCGGGAAGGTTCTTTTTGTTTTCTTCATACTTATCCTTGTTCAGGATGTTGTCATTCGAAGCCAGGATGGAAAGGCTTCTCAAATCACCTTCTTTGTTCAGATCCTTGGCCGAGTAACTGCCAAGAAGGATGAGACCCTTGAAATCAGCTTCATGGGAAGATAGATACTCGCTAGCCATCGCTCCACCTAGGGAATGTCCTGAGATGTACCAGTTTTCAACTTTCGGAAAGATGGACTGCTTTCCCTTGGCTGCATTGACATCAAAGACGGCAAGGTTGAAATGCATCTTGCAAAGGATGCTTGTCACTCCGACATCGGCTAGATCACGAAGCAAGGGTGCATAGGACCTATAGTCGACCTTTCCACCGGGATAGAAGATGATTCCGTCCTTGGTGATAGGGGCAATCTTGTTCATCTTAGGTTGGAAGGTGATATAGTCATCCTCTTTCCTGACTTCACAAAACGTAGAATCCTCAAGATAGGTCAAGGCATCCTGAGTCGGTTCATAATGGATGGAGACATAGATAAAAAAGCTACCGACACCAAGGGCAATCACACCGAATATGGAAATCAGGACGATCCATAGCTTCTTCTTTGATTTTTTCTTTGCCATAGCATTACCTCATACATCAATAGGATAACACGAAAGTGGAGTCTCTACGGAAGAAAAACAATTCAAAAGGAAAAAGTATCCCTAATCCTGCTTCTTCAGGTATTTCTTCAGCGCATCGATGGCGATGATATCGGCAGGAAGGAAGTCAAAGTCCTCAAGTTCATCGACATGGACAAACCTAGCATCCTCGGCTTCCAATAGCTCGAGATGGTCATCTATCAAGGAACAGATGAAACACTCCATCTCCAGATGAAAATCAGGATAATCATAGGAGACGGAGACAAGGAAGTCATCGACAGAGATGCTGGCATGGAGTTCCTCCATGATTTCTCTTTTCAAGGCTTCTTCCTTCGTCTCTCCTTTTTCAATCTTCCCTCCAGGGAATTCCCAGAAGTCTTTGAATTCACCATAGCCTCTCTGGGTGATGAAGATTCTATCATCCTTCAGGATGATGGCTGCAGATACATGTATGTTTTTCATTTCATTCACTCCTTATCAATTAGCGGCTTCATCGTCAGACAGTCATAGATATCCTTCCTGACCGGATTCCTGAGCTGGAAAAGGAACTTCACGACATTGGTCTTGACCTCATCTCCGTTTGTCGCTTCAATAGGATCCTCCAGAAGAGAAAGCTGTCCTAGGAAATAGAAGGAAGTATCATCACTCTTGACCATGCTTCCGTTATGGAAGACCATATTTTCCCTCTGGATGAAGAGATAGACCCTGCCTTTTTTGTTCTTCAGGATATGGATGAGAGACTGGATCTCATTGCTTTGCAAAGTCCTGTTGCTCCTGCTGTCCCAATGGAAGATGCTTGGATTTTCAAACTGGTCCAGATAATTTGTGGAAGCATCCTTGTCTAGAAGCTTATTGTAGCTGACAAAGATCGGAACGACGTTGAGATCCCTGAAGACCTGATATCCATAGATGGTGGAAGTATTGTCATGCGTATGGTTGATGAGTTGGCAGACATCCCTCCTTGTATATTTCTCATAGAGGACGAAATTATCCTTCGGGTCATAGATGTCTTCAAAGTAGGTCCTATGGGAATACAATGCATAATCAAGAATCATCATGACGTACTTTCGATAGGTAGGATTCAGTAAGGCAAGAGAGAAATCCTTTGAAAGGACAATCTCATCTTCTTGTATCCTGACGAAAGGGAAAGTCTTCTTTTCTCCTGTCGAGAAGGATAGATCAAGGACGGAAAAGACGGAGTTTCTCACGTCCATATCATAGAAGATGCTTCCCGGAAGAAGAGAAACGAAGTCTTTTTCTCTCTTTCCATCGATGAGGGTCTTTAAAAGAAGGGCTTCATGGATCCTCAGTCCAGGTCCCACCATCCTGGATAGATAGATGAGGGATTCCTGTAATTGACTGCTCAGCAAAGAATCCTCAAGATGTTCCTTGAGAAGATACTGGTAGTAAGACTTTCTACCATTTGTCTTATCAAGGAACACACGGCCTGAGATTTCGCCGGCCTTGTCAAATTCGATGAGGGTCGGAATCCTTCCCATCCTGTTCTTGGCTTCCGTAAACTGCATGTCGATGAGCCTGGATTCCTGTCTGCTTCGACAGGCTAGGGAAGAGAGGATCCTCTTTTTGGATATCTCATCAAACTGAATGACACTCGGGCCTGGCGCAATAGGATGGATGAGAAGATGTTGTCTTAGGCTTCCTGAACTCTTGGGGCTGAAGGAAGTCGAAATGAGGAAGTTGCTATCATAGTTGGCGATGAAGTCCAGGACAGTCAGGTATTCCTTGTCTCTGTTCTTCCTGAGTCCTCTTCCAAGCTGCTGGATGAAGACGATGCTGGACTTTGTCGGCCTCAGGAAGATGACCTGGTTGACGCTCGGGATATCGACGCCTTCGTTGAAGATGTCGACCGTGAGGATCATCTCAAGATACTCCTTTGACGTATCCTTTTCCTCCAGCATGGAGATATATTTCTCTCTTGCCCTCTGGTCATCTTTTCCAGATAGGGCGACACATCTGATCCCCAGAAGGGATATCTTGTTTGAAAGCTCCTCCGCCTCCTCTTTCCTGGAGACGAAGACGAGAGCTCTCAATCTGTCTCCTGAATATCCGTAATACCTTGAATTCTCCACGATGTATCTTGCTCTCTCCTCACAAGCCAGATACCTTACCTGGGTCTTGTCGTCGATGGGTTTTCCATCGATGCTCAAGTCCGTGATACCAAAATAGTGGAAAGGAACAAGCATTTCTGCCTGCAAGGCATCATAGAGTCGGATTTCATAGAGGATGTTGTGGTCAAAGAGCTTATATAGGTCATATCCGTCTGTCCTGTCAGGTGTTGCCGACATGCCAAGGAGGAACATGGGATTGAAATGATCGATGATCTTCTGATATCCGCCATCTTCTGAGATGCGATGGCATTCGTCGATGATGACAAAATCAAACTCATCCCTTCCAAACTGGCTCAGATATTCCTCCTTGGAAAGGCTTGAAAGGGTTGCAAAGACGAAGTCCGCCCCTTTTACATCATGGTTGCTTCCTGAAAAGATGGCCGTCTTCAGACCTTCCTGAAAGACGTTCAGGAAAGTCTCCCTGGCCTGAAGAAGGATGGTCTCCCTGTGGGTGACAAAAAGAAGCTTTTTGACTTTGTCCTTTATGGACCTTACCCCGAAGGCTGCGGCATAGGTCTTTCCCGTACCGGTCGCAGAGATGAGAAGACCTCTCTTCTTTCCTTCCTTAATGCTCTTATCTAGACTTGAGACAAAGGTCTGCTGCATGGCATTCATCTCAAGGACAGGCTTTCTATCTTTTGCTTTATTGTTTTCCCTTTCCTTTCTTGCCTGAAGATATTCTTTTTCATAGCGATCAAAGACTTGCGATAGGGGAAGAGAGAGATGCCAAAGCCTTTCAAACTCACCTAGAATATTATGCATGACCTGCCCGCACTTTCTTGAGACGATGAGGTTGTTCCATTCGTTGTTGGTGGTCAGGGCTCTGGCCGTCAGATTGGAGCTTCCGATGATGGCTTTGTAGTTATCCTTGAAACGGAAGATGTATCCCTTGGTATGGAATCCGTTGGGGTCATCAGGATGGATGTAGAACATCCTTGTCTCGATGTCCTGATATCCGGAAAGTGCCTTCATGGCCTTGGGTTGGGTAAAGGAAAGATAGTTGCTTGTCATGATCCTTCCCTTGACGTGGCGGCCTTCTTGTTCCATCTCCCGGAGGACGAGCTTGAGAAGGTTGACGCCGGAATCGGTGATGAAGGCTACCGAGAAGAGGAATTCGTCACAGGTGCGAAGGTTGTCCAGAATGCTGTCGAGTACCCTCCTGTTTTCTCCGGCCTCGGAGCAATTATAGATGAACTGAGGTGAGAAGGAAGACAAGGAATTCTTCGTCTCATCGACATAGGCATTGACCAGACTTTCCAGAAATTCGTTTTCCTTCATGAAGACACCTCTCTTTCTGACTTTTCAGAATAAACTTCGGAAAGCTTGTTTTCAAGATCTATAGGAAGAAAATGTGATTTATAAATCACATGAAAGAAGAGATATGATACGTTTGGATAGGATTGGATTGAAAAAAAGACCTGCCGGATATAGCAGGTCAATCATCACAGGGACTGTGATTGGATAAGGAGGTAATAGCCTATAAGGCTTCAACATGATTTCTCATGGATTGTTCTTATGATAAGTGTCGGAGTCGTTCTTCTGAAGCATGTCGATCTGAAGCGTATAGTTCTCGATGGTCTGGTTGAGATTCTTGTTCTCTCCGGTGACATGGATGAGGGCAAAGGAGAGGAGACCGGACAGGCCAAGAGAAATGCTGCAGACGGCGATCATCGTCCTGAAGAGTCGGTGAGACGGCTTTTTGACGTTTGTTCTCTTGATTCTGTCTTTCATGGTTCAGTTCCTTTCCAAGGCACGCAGGATGCTCGGTTTGCTCCTGCTATTCAAGGAAACTTCTTCGGCTGTCGGAAGAATCGGCTTCTTTGTCAGGATGGTATACCCATCCTCCTTTTCTCCCGTCTTGTATTTGTCCTTATGGACATTGCTCGTAAATTTTTTGAAGGTGTCCTTGACGATTCTGTCTTCTTCGCTGTTGAAGGAGATGATGATGAGCCTCCCTTTGGGATTGAGAAACTCAATCGCATCCTTCAAGCCTTTCCTTAGCTGGTCAATCTCCCCGTTGACTTCATATCTCAGTCCGAGGAAGAACTGCTTGGCAGGATGGCCTTCCTTTCTTAGGAGCCTGCTAGGAAGGCTGGACTTGATGATGTCGACGAGTTCGAAGGTGGTTTCGATTTCCTTCTCCTCACGTCTTTGAAGAATCTTCTTAACGACAGGATAGTAGCCTTCACATTCGCCAAGATCCTTGAAGACGCGGATGAGTTCCTTCTCCGGATAGGTGTTCAGGATGATCTTTGCGGTAAGGCTGTCCTCCTGGTTCATCCTCATGTCAAGGGGTGCATCATAGCGGTAGGAGAAGCCACGGCTAGGATCATCAAACTGCGGAGAGGAGACGCCGATATCCATAAGGATGAGGTCGGCTCCATCGATTTTCTCTCTCAGGATCTCCGTCGCATCCTTGAATTCGGCATGGATGTAATGAAGATCGACCTTGTTCTGATAGCTTGCAAGGAAGCCACGGCAGTAGCTGAGCGCATCTTCATCCCTGTCGATGCCATAGAAGGTGGATCCCTTTCTGAGCTTGGAAAGGATATGGCTTGCATGTCCTCCCCTTCCCAAAGTCATATCGACGTATGTCATCTTTCTGTTCTTCTCGACGAAGGAGAGAACTTCCTCAAGGAGAACGGGTTTATGTTCATTGAAAGTCGTTGCCATGATTATAGATTCAGACTCATCGCATCCTCGCTGAAGGAATCCTCAGCTTCCTTGGAATTCTTTTCGAAGAGCTCGCTGTCCCAGATTTCCAGATGGTCATACATGCCAACCACGACAACCTTTTTGTTGATACCCGTCTTCAAAGCAAGCGGTTTAGGAAGCAGAATGCGGTTATGTGAGTCGATGCTGACATTGAAAGTGTTGCTGACGAAGGTTCTCTTGACCTTCCTGGCCTTGGGATCAAAATCACTTAAAGCCATATATTTTGCGGCGATTTCCTGATAGGTATCCTCCGGATAGAGCTCGATGCAGCTATCCAGTCCAAGGGAAGCATAGCAGACGCCACCCTTGAATCCATCACGAAACAGAGAGGGGAGAACCAACCTCGATTTATCGTCGATGGCCAAGTCTTTCTGTCCGTAAAACATGTCGAGTGTACCACTTTCACCCACAATTATACACATCTCTCCCATTCCATGCAATCAAAAAGAAGAAAAATGTAAAAAATCCCCACCTGTGAACCTCTTACATCCGGGATAAAGGGAGAAAATGTATAAAATCCAGGTGGTAGGAAGTGGGTGGGAAATGATGAAAAGAGACGGAAAATGGGAGGCCTCAGCCTCCCATCATGGTTTTCAGTAGGAACGGGTCGGATTCTTGTCCTTGATGTCCTTGGTGATGATCTTGACAAACTCAGCCTCGGAAACGGTCTTGGAATCCATATGGCCATAGAGTCTATAGGTGATATTCTTGCTCTCGGCTTCCTTGGCACCGATGACAAGCGTATACGGAACCTTCTTGGTCTGGGCTTCACGGATCTTGTAGTTGAGCTTCTCGTTCCTGTCATCGATGGAGACACGGACGTTGTGGCTCTTGAGCTTCTTTTCGACAGAAGCAGCATACTTCATGACAGCTTCGTCATTGTTGATGGGAAGGATGCGGACCTGCTCCGGAGACATCCAGGTCGGGAATGCTCCCTTGAAGTTCTCGGTGATGATACCTAAGAATCTCTCGAAGGAACCGAAGATGGCCCTGTGGAGCATGACAGGTTCCTTCTGCTTGCCGTCCTTGTCGGTATAGGTGAGATGGAATCTGTGAGGAAGCTGCATATCCAGCTGGATGGTTCCGCACTGCCATACACGGTTGAGGGAATCCTTGATCTTGAAGTCTAGCTTCGGACCATAGAAGGCACCGTCTCCTTCGTTGATCTCATACGGGATGCCGTTTTCGTTCAGGCATTCCTTGAGTTCGGCCTCGGCCTTGTCCCAGGTAGAGAGCTTTCCGACATAGACATCAGGTCTGGTGGAGAGTTCGATGGAATAGGAAAGACCAAAGGTCTTATAGACATATCCGAAGAGCTTGAGAAGCTTTCTGATCTCGCTTCCGATCTGATCGAAGGCAAGAAGGATATGGGCATCGTCCTGCGTGAAGGCACGGACACGGAAGAGTCCGTTCAGGGCACCGCTAGCCTCATGTCTGTGATCCAGACCGAATTCGGCATAGCGGATAGGAAGCTCACGATAGGAATGCAAGTCATTCTGATAGACCAGGATGGCACCTGGGCAGTTCATCGGCTTGATGGCATAGGGTTTTCCATCGACCTTGGTGATGTACATGTTTTCCTTGTACTTCTTCCAGTGGCCGGAAGTCTCCCAGAGTTCTCTGGAGAGCATCTGCGGAGTCTTCAGGAAATAATAGCCGTTTTCAGTGAGAAGGTCCCAAAGGAAGGTCTCAAGCTCATGACGGACAATCATGCCGTTAGGAAGCCAGAAAGGAAGTCCCGGGCCATAGTCAGAGAACATGAAGAGGCCGAGTTCCTTGCCAAGACGCTTGTGGTCAGCCTGCTTTCTCTCTTCCAGAAGCTTGAGATAATCATCCAGATCCTTCTTTTCAAAGAAGGCTGTTCCATAGACTCTCGTCAGGGTGTCATTGTTCTTGTCACCCTGGAAGTAGCATGCGGAAGTGGACATCAGCTTGAAGGCCTTGATGTACTTGGTGGACTTCATATGAGGTCCAAGGCAGAGATCCTCATAATCACCCTGCTTGTAGACGCTGAGATGGGCACCCTTGGCGGCAAGTTCATTGATATGGATCGTCTTGTACTTCTGGGAAGCGAATCTCTTGAGAGCTTCCTCCTTGCTGAGGTCCTCTCTGACGATGGGAAGGTTCTGGGAGACGATCTTCGCCATCTCCTTTTCAATCTTCGGAAAGTCTTCGACGGAAATCGGCGTCGGAAGCTTCATGTCATAATAGAATCCGTCATCGGTAGCCGGTCCATAGGCAAACTGGACTCCAGGATAGAGATGCTGGATGGCCTGAGCCATGAGATGTGCGGCAGAATGCCTTAACACATGGAGGGCATCCTTGGATTCCTTGGTGACGACTTCAAAGGTGCAACCATCGGGAAGCTCTTCGTTCAAATCGAAGAGTTCGCCGTTGACTTTGGCGCAGATGGCCTTTTCGGCCAGGCCAAGAGAGATGCTCTTGGCAGCATCGAGAGCAGTGGAGTGCTCCGGAAGAATCTTTTCACTGTTGTCAGGAAGAATGATCTTCATAATCTTATATATAACCTCTTTTCTGATATTACTTCTTCAGAACATGCCAGGCAAGACAGCCGGCGGCTGCAATGCCGACATCCTGACCATATTTTGCTTCCTTGAAGACAATCTTGTTGAGCTTCCAGGGAGCGATGGAAGCATTGGCGATGCGTTCGACATCTTCGACCCAGATATCCTTGGACTTCATGACACCTCCGCTGAGGGCATACTGAGGAACGTCGAAGAAGAGCTGCATGTTGCCAAACCAGATGCCGAGCCTCTTGATCCAGATGTTGTAGACATCCATGAATTCCGGCTTCCTTGCCTTGACGCCGGCAAAGAATTCAGCTCCGTCCTTGACCATGAGCCCGTTTAAGGCAGCAAGGCGGACAAGGCCGTTTCCGGAAAGAAGGCCTTCGGCTTCATAGATCTTGTCATGGTATTCGACCATCATCCTTCCAGCTTCCAAAGGAAGGTCGATCATCTCTCCGTTGTGGATGACGCCGATACCGATACCGGTGGAGATGGTGACAAAGCAAGAATCCGGATATCCTCTGTTGACGCCATATTCAGCTTCGACGAGAGCGGAGCAGTTGGCATCGTTGGCGATGAGGATCTTGGCATCCGGATAATCCCTGTTGAAGAGGGCTTCGAAATCATAACCAGTCTCGATGCCAAGGTTGCCGACACGTCCTACCTTGTTGTGGACGACGACGCCGCACATGGACATACCGATGGAAGGAATCTCCCTGACATCAGCTTCCCTTGTGACCTGGGTGATCAAGTCCCGCATCGTCATATAGAGAGCATCGGGTGCATTGGCGATGGATGCGACTCTTCTGACTGCAAGGACGTTGAGATCCTTATCGACGACGGCGACACGCAAATTGGTGCCTCCGCAATCGATGGCTACGACTTTTTCTGTTTTTGGCATGGAGACTGTTTCCTTTCTTTAATCTTCTTCTACCTGATTGCCGTCATTGAGGGTCAAGACCTTGATGAAATTGGTTTTTCCGGCGCCTACTGGAGTGCCACCGGTCATGATGATCTTCGAACCGCTTTCAAGATTATAATCCTTTGCAATCTTCAATGCCAACACTTCCATCTCTTCGGTGAACTGTGGGATCGATTTGCAGAGATAAGGATAGCATCCATAATAGAGCATGGAGTGGGCCAGGGTGTCCCTGTCGCTGGAGACGACGAAGACCGGACAGATCGGTCTGGTCTTGGCGATGCGGACAGCCGTCTTGCCAGAGAGGGAGAAGGTGACGATGAGCTTGGCACCGATCAGGATGGCCGTGTCGCTGACAGCAGCCGAGATGGCATCGGAGACCGTCTTCTCGGAGGTCTCGAAGGCATATTCGCTGGCTCTCTTGTAATCGAAGTGGGATTCCGTCTCGCGGGCGATCTTGGCCTGCATCTCAACGGCTTCCTTCGGATATTCGCCATTTGCCGACTCGCCGGAAAGCATGACGCTGTCGCTTCCTTCATCGATGGCAGCGGCGACGTCACTGACTTCGGCCCTGGTCGGGAATGGGTTGTGAATCATGGAATCGAGCATCTGGGTAGCCGTGATGACAGGCTTTCCAAGCTTTCTGCACATGTTGATCATGTAGCGCTGATAGTAAGGGACCTTTTCCGGCGGAATCTCGACGGCAAGATCGCCACGGGCGACCATGATGCCATCGCTCTCCTGAATGATGGCGTCAAGGTTTTCGATGGCTTCCGTGTTCTCGACCTTGGAAATGATGAGGATGTTCTTTCCGCCATTGCTGTCAAGAAGGTTTCTCATATCCCTGATATCCTGGACGTTGCGGACAAAGGAAGCAGAGACAAGGTCGACATGCTGCTGGCAGCCGAAGATGAGGTCGCTGCGGTCCTGTTCGGAAAGGTAAGGCATGGTGAGATGGACACCAGGGACATTGACACCACGTCTGTCCTTGCAGGTATGGGTGTTGATGACCTTGCAGATGATTTCCTGCTTCTCGGCATCCTTGCCGGTGACCTCAAGAAGAAGGTTTCCGTCATCAAGACGGATGTCGGCACCGACATGGACATCCTTATAAAGACCGGTGTAGGTGACGCCGAAGGCTTCGGCGGTACCATCCTTCTCCGTTCCCATATAGATACGTGTCGTATCGCCTTCCTTGAACTCGGCCTTCCCGCCGACGAACTTGGAAGTCCTGATTTCCGGTCCCTTGGTATCAAGGCAGATCGGAATGATGACGTTCTCTTCCTTTTCGATTTCACGGAGAGTCTTGATCTTCGCTTCATGTTCCTCATGGCTGCCATGGGAGAAGTTCATTCTCATGCAGGTCATGCCGCTTTCAAGAAGGGACTTCATCATGTCCTTGTCCTGGCTGGACGGACCGATGGTACAGACAATCTTGGTTTTCTTATCGATTCTGTAATTCATTTTTGTTATCTCCTAATCTGAGTCAGACTTTACAGGATAATTTTTGCCGAAAAATTATCCAATATATTATATAAGTATCCTTTTTCAATTCAAATATTCTTGACGCTTTGTCCCATTAAATCGCTTACTTTCCCATAAAATGCCGAAAATGGATGAGATGAGCCTCCTGAAATGGTATACTTTTGTCATGCGCATCCTAGAAAAAAACTCTTTTTGCAAAATCCAGAAGCAATTCGACCTCTCCAGAAGCGATGAGGAAGTCATTTCCTTTCTCTATCTTCCCATTTTGAAAAGCCCGAGTACCTCCCTCTACATCAGCCTCTTTTATTATGCCGACTTATGTGAGAAGCTCGGAGGCTTTCTAAGCGATGACCTGTTGTCCACTTTGGGGATGAGCGAATCCGACTTCCTTCTCTGCCGCAGCCAGCTTGAAGCCATCGGCCTATTGGAAGTCTATCGCAAGGAAGAGAGGGATTCGGCAAACCAGGTCAAGGCAGCATATCTATACCGCCTCCTTCCCCCGGCAAGTCCGAAGAAATTCTTCAACGACGTATTACTGAAAAGTCTTTTGAACGAAGTCGTAGGAAACAAGCGATACTTCTTTCTCTTAAGCTATTTCAAGGCCGATACGGACAGACTGCCCGAAGGCTACATCAATGTGACGACACCTTTCAAGGATGTCTTCTCTCCCAAGGTCAGGGAAGATGACCTCTCCCTTTCCATCGTCGAAGAGGAGATGGAAGACAAGACCTACAAGAGCCAATCCGATTTCGATACCAAGCTGCTGAGGGAAAAGCTCAAAGCAATAGGATATCCTTTGGCAAACATCAAGTCCCAGATCAAGGAGATCGAGAACATCTGTGTCCTCTATTCACCGGATATCGATGACGTCGTCAGCCTGATCTGCGATAACACGGACATGGACGGCATCTTCTATCTTGATTCCTTCAACCGGGATATCAGAAACCTCCGCCAGTTTGCTTCTCCGGAAAGAGAGAAGGATACCAGTAAGGCCTATGGAAATTCAGAGATTTCCAAGATCGTCGAGAAGTTCAACCTCCTCACACCGGATGAATACCTATCCATCATGTTCAATGCCAAGCCGGCATCCTTCATGCTGGACGAAATCGAAAAGATCAAGAAGGATCTGAACTTCCCCAACCCCGTCATCAACGTCATCCTCGATTATTGCCTGAGGAAGACACACGGAGAGTTCAACACCGTCTTCATCGACAAGGTCAGCTACACCCTCTCTGCCATGGATGCCAAAAATGCCTATGATGCCATGACCAAGCTAAACAGCAGGGACTTCGAACTCTCCCAGGTCAGAAGAAAGAAGAAGACCCCGGATACCCCCAAGGCAGAAAAGGAAGAGAAGAAGGAAGAAAAACAGGTCAGCCAGGATGACCTTCTTGACCTGGACAAGGAGTTTTCATTATGAGCGAAGAAAAGACAGCCTTCGAATATGTCATAGACCGATACCCTTCCCACATCGAGATGGATAAGAAGGAAGAGGAACATCTTCAGGATGAAGTAAGAAGTCTCCTCAAGGAAGATGTCAAGGCACTGGTTGCCGTGAGAAACCTCCTTAAAAGCGATGCCACCTTTTCCAATTCCACCGGTGAACTCTATGGGTATCTTAAAGACAGGAAGGTCTGCCTATCCTGCAAGGGGAAGTACTCTCTCTGCCCAAAGAAGAACAAAGGATATTACCTGGATATCTATTATGACCCAGACAGGGATGAAATCAGGACGAAGTCCATGGATTGCTCCTATCTCAAGGAACTTGAAAAGGTCTATGCGGACATCGTCTATAGCAATGTCAGCAGGGAAAGCATGTTCCATCAGCTCGATTCCTTCCTTTCCTATATCAGGAGAAAAGATTCAACCACGATGGCAGATTCGACAAGGCTTCTTCTTCAGACATCCAAGGATATCAAGGCATTTGGAGATGAAGCCCCGATGAAAGGAATGATCCTGAAAAGCATCAACCAGGAAGATCTGGATATCGACCTGATGAAGGCGATGTGCTTCATGTATGCAAAATCAACTATCCGCACCTGCTTTGTCGATGTCTCCCTTCTCATCAGGAAGATCAGCGACAAAAGCTACCAGGCAAAGGAAGACCTGATAATAGCCTACGAAAGGATGTCAGACATCCCTGCCCTCTTCTTGACGGGATTTGAGAAAATCGGTTATCTTTCCGATGAATGGAAGAAGAAAATCTATCACGATCTGATGAAGAAGAGAGCCATGAAAGGTAAAATCACCATCCTTTCAACCAAGAGCATGCAATCTCTTCCCAGCTACCTGACCTATCGTCTCCGGGGACTGGATTTCCTTGGGGATACCATCGAAATTTGGAACTCCTTGTTCAAGATTGTGAAAATTTCTGACTTCGACATGAGATAAAAGCGAGCCTTCTTGACAATATATGGTTGAGGAGGCTTTTTTGATGGTCTATCAAAGCTATGATTCCGACTGTGGGAAGGCAAGTGTCAGAAATTTGCTGTCGGAAGTCTACAAAGACGATTCCTACGAAACCGTTCCCCTGAAGAACGATTGTGACAATTTCCTGTCGATCAGGGAAGAGCTTCTCAGGTTCGACTGCAAGTACACTTCCTATGACGTAGATAGGATCACTCAGGTCAGTGAGAGTCAGCTTCCAGGAATTGCCAATGTCAGCCATGCCGGAAAGAGTCATTTCGTCCTGCTATTGAAAATCGGAAAGAAGAAGGTAGAGGTTCTCGATCCCCAGTTTGGAAGATACGCTCTGGGCCTGAACGAATTCCATGACGTCTTCCTTCATAAGATGCTTTTAAAGGATACGATCGGGAAGAAGGAAAAGCATATGAAGAAGAGCCTGCTTCTCAGGTCAGAGAAGGTCTGCTATTTCCTTTGCTTCCTTTTCCAGGCGGTCCTGGCTACCTTTCTTGTCTTGTCGACAGGAAGCAAGGATGCCTTTATGCTATCGATGATATCCTTAGTCGGCCTTCTTAGCATGATGGTCCTGCAGAACAGTCTCAACAGGATGATTCTAAAAAGGCTTGAAGAGAAGGTGATGATGCCTTACCTTCAGGCAAACAGGGCAAGAGACATGGATAAGCTAAGTTCCCTTTTCCTTCTATGCATCAAGAGGCACAGCAACGCCCTTTCCTATGGCTTTGCCATCTACGTGCTGATGTTCCTTCTCATCTTCAACCGCTATTTCCTATCCTTCCTAAGCCTGATTGCCATCGTCTTTTTGCTGATCAGAGTCCCCTTGGCCAAGGAGAAAAACAAAGTCAACAGGGATTGTTCCCTCTTGGAGGAATCATTCCGGGAGAAGCTGGACAGAGGGGATGAGACGGGAAAGCTCGATTATCAAAAGGCCAAAAGGAAGACAGCCGAATATGGCCTCAAGCTGTCCTTAAGCTACCTTCTTGAATTCATCTCCTGCTTCAGCCTCGTCTTCATCGACCTATCCATGAATGAAAGGCTCAACATCAATCTCCTCTGCTATTATCTCGGTCTCTCCCTTTCTTTGTCCTTCGTCCTACAGAGATTCTATGTCACCGTCCTGGACAGAAGCAAGGAGATTTCCTGCATCAATTCCCTTTCTAGCCCACTTGCTCTATTTTTTGCTGAAAAACAAGGTTGATTTGAAATATAATAGTAGAGGAAAAAGGAGCCATCCAAGATGGAAAAGAACCATATCCTCGAATATCTCAATCAGACAAAGAGACTGCCTGGCATGAGGCAAGTCTTCCAGATTGCCTTTGAACACACACTGAAAGTACTAGAAAAGGAAGACGAACCCTTCCGCATTTCCTTGACCCTGGTAAGCAAGGAAGAAATCCATTCCCTCAACAAGCAATACCGTGATACCGATAGGGAGACCGATGTCCTGACCTTCGCCTTTGAAGAGGCCGATGTCATCGAAAGCGACGGCATCCACGACTTAGGAAACATCATCATATCCCCGGAGGTCGCAAAGGTCCAGGCCAAGAATTTCAACCACCCGCTTAAAAGAGAACTGGCCTTCCTCTTCATCCATGGGCTTCTGCATGCCTTTGGCTATGACCATCATCGCAGCAAAGAAGAAGCCGAGGAGATGTTTGCCCTTCAGAACAAGATTCTCAACACCATGCCCTATGACTTCTATACCGACATGAAGAAGGCCATCAAGCTTGTCAAGGAGGCCCAGAGCATGTCCTATTCCCCCTATTCCCATTTCCGGGTAGGGGCCCTCGTCCTGACCAAGGATGGAAAATACCACAAAGGTTTCAACATCGAAAACTCGGCCTATGGAGACAGCATGTGCGCAGAAAGGGTCACCCTCTTCTCGGTCTATGCCTTGGGCTACAAGAAGGATGACATCGTCTCTTTGACCTTGGTCACCGATTCATCCAATGTCGGAACACCCTGCGGAAGCTGCAGGCAGGTCATGTCAGAGCTGATGAACCTCTTTACGAGAGTCCATATCTTCAACAAGGACTTCACAAAGAGGTTGGATACGAGTGTAGAAGAGCTTCTCCCCTACACCTTCACGAAAGAGGATTTGAACGCATGAAAAAAGTAGGATTCGTCACCGTCTATGGAAGAGCCAATGCCGGAAAGAGCACCATCATCAACAAGTGCCTCGGCTTCAAGCTCTTACCTGTCTCATCCAAGCCCCAGACCACCAGGGACAACGTCAAGGCCATCTACAACGACGAGGATAGCCAAATCATCTTCGTCGACACGCCCGGTGTCTTCAAACCGCATGGAAAGCTCGGTTCCATCCTTTTAAGGGATGCCGAAAGTGCCAAGGAAGGCGTCGACTTGATCGTCTATGTCGTCGATGCTTCCGAAGTCCCGAACTTTGAGCTTTGTGATAAGCTGAAAAATGTCGAAGTCCCGATCATCCTTTGCTTCAACAAGGTCGACCTGGTCAAGGCCGATGTCGGCGAAGAGAGACTTTCAAGATACACCTCCTTGCTTCCTAAGGCCAAGGTCATCAGGATGTCAGCCAAGGACGGCTTCGGCATCCAGGAACTGCTTGCTTCCATCAAGGAAGAACTTCCTGAAGGCATGCCCTATTACCAGGATGACATCGTCTCCGACAGACCCAAGGAATACATCATCGCCGAGATCATCCGCGAGAAGTGCATGAGATTGCTTTCGGCAGAAGTCCCTCATTCCATCTATGTCGACCTCAAGGGTGTCAACGAAGAAGAAGACGGTTCCCTCCTCGTCTTTGGAAACATCATCGTGGAGAAGGCTTCCGAAAAAGCCATCGTCATCGGAAAGAAAGGTTCCATGATTTCCGAGATATCCCGTTATAGCGAACAGTCCATCTCCTCCTATTTCGGTATGCCCGTCCATCTGGAGCTGACGGTCAAGGTCATACCGGACTGGCGAAACGATGACAAGTATCTGAAGAAATTCGGATACGACGAAAAGTGATGCTGGAGCCTGTTGCATATCAAAGCAAGGCCATCGTCCTTTTGTCCACCAGATACAAGGAAGATTCTGCCATCATCACCTTGGTAGGTGAAAAAGGCCAGTTCAGCCTGCTTGCCAGAGGCATCTACAAAATGAAGAGTCCTCTCAAGCCTCTTCTGATATCCGGAAGCCTCGTCTATGTCGAGTTCAAGAAGTCCTCCGAAATCTCTTTTGCATCATCCGTCAAGGTCCTGTGGGATTCCTCTGAGCTTCTAACCTCCTACGTCTCTTCCCTCTACCTGATGTATCTTGAAGAGCTTTGCCTTTCCCTGTACCAGTTTGATGACCCGTTTCCCTTTGACGAAATCCTAAGAATCGTCCAAAGCCTCAAAAACGGAGATACGCTCTCCCTGACCTTGCTGACGTTAGGAGTCCTCTATCGAAGTCTTGGAATCGGCCTGGAGACACAAAACTGTGTCCGGTGCAAGAAGACAAAGAACATCGTAGGATATTCCTTTCAGGACGGCGGCTTTCTCTGCAAAGACTGCATCAAGGAGGGGGATACCTTGGCTACGGACAAGAACGACCTGTATGTATTGAAGTTTACCTTCCATCCTCTGGATGAAGCGGTTCTTTCCAAGAAAGTCTTCCATGAAAATGGCATGAGGATGCTCTGCCTTCTCAACGACAGGCTGTTAAGTTATTTTGATCTGAAGAAGACGAAGTCTTTTCCATTGCTTTTGTCAGCTTTGGAACAGATATGATATAATAAGCATTGATTCTTTTATTGATAAGAGGTACCAACATGTCCGACAAACAGAAAACATTCGAAGAAGTCACCACCCATCTTCAAAGCACAGGCTTTGTCTATCAGGGAAGCGAAATCTATGGAGGCCTTTCCAATTCCTGGGATTACGGCCCTTTGGGCGCTTTGCTGAAGAACCACGTCAAGGATCTTTGGCTGAGGCATTTCGTCCGTTCCATCGAATACAACGTCCAGATCGACCCTGCCATCATCATGAATCCGAAGGTCTGGCAGGCGACAGGGCATGTCGCCAATTTCCACGACCCCTTGGTCGACTGCAAATACTGCCACTCCAGATTCCGTGCCGATCAGATCATCCATGACCAGAAGCCCGACCTTGACGTCGATGGCATGAGTCAGGAACAGCTCAACGACATGATGCAGTCTGGTGAAATCAAGTGCCCCACCTGCGGAAAGAGCGAGTTCACTCCGATCCGTCAGTTCCAGATGATGTTCAAGACCTTCATCGGTGTCACCGAAGACAAGCAGAGCGAAGTCTACCTCAGACCGGAGACCGCCCAGGGCATCTTCGTCAACTTCAAGAACGTCCTTCGTACGACAAGAAGAAAGCTTCCTGTCGGAATCTGCGATATCGGCAAGGCCTTCAGAAACGAAATCACTCCAGGCAACTTCACCTTCCGTACCCGTGAATTCGAACAGATGGAAATCGAGTTCTTCTTCAAACCGGGCGAAGACGACAAATGGTTCGAATTTTATAAGCAGAACTGCAAGACCTTCGTCGAGAAACTCGGCCTGAAGGATGAAAAAGTCCGTTTCAGGGACCATGAACCGGCTGAGCTTGCCTTCTATAGCAAGGCGACGACCGATATCGAATATGACTTCCCGTCCTTCGGATGGGGTGAACTCATGGGCATCGCATGCCGCGGTGACTATGATCTCAACCGCCATCAGACTGCCTCAAGCCAGGATCTGACCTACCTCGATCCGGATACGAACGAAAGATACATCCCGCATGTCGTCGAGCCTTCCTTCGGTCTGGACAGACTGATGTTGGCCCTGTGCTGCGATGCCTATGACGTCGAATCCCTGAAGGATGGTGCCGATTCGAGAATCGTCATGCACTTCGTGCCTGAACTGGCTCCGTATACCGTCGCCGTCATGCCTTTGAGCAACAAGCTCACCGAAGAAGCCAAGAAGGTCTTCGACCAGGTCCATTATGAATTCGATGCCATCTTCGACACCACCGGCAGCATCGGCAAGCGTTACCGCAGAGAAGACATGATCGGTACGCCTTTATGCGTATGCTATGATTTCGACAGTGCCAACGACCATTGCGTGACCGTCAGGGAAAGAGACTCCATGAGCCAGGAACGTGTTTCCATCGATTCCCTCAACGACTATATCCATAACTTCTTGAAGAAGAACCAGGTGAAGTAAAGAGTGGCCGATTCCTATCCGAGAGACAACTCCATCTTCAAGGAGGTCTCATCCAAATCCAGCATCAGGGATGTCATCAGCTATGAACTTGGCCCCACTGCGCTCGTCAAGGCCGGCAAATACTTGAAATGTATCTGCCCTTTTCACAATGACCATTCGCCAAGCATGCAGGTCAATGTCGAGAAGAATACCTTCCACTGTTTTGTCGACGGAAAGGGCGGAGATCCTATCACCTTCGTCAGCGAGTATGAGCATATCTCGAAAATCGAGGCGTTGAAGAAGGTCTGCCAGATCTGCAGCATCCCTCTTCCTGAAGGACTCAACAGCCGCAAGCCCTTTGTCCCCCAGATCGAGACACGCTTCAAGGAAGAACTCAAGGCCTTGGAAGAAGTAGGCCGGTATTATCAGACCTGCCTTGAATCCAACGAGGGCGAGGAATGCCGGAGATACCTTGAAAAGAGAGGAATTCCCAAATCCGCCGTCGAGCATTTCAAGTTAGGCTATGCGCCAAAGGATGCCAGCCGTATCATCCGCATCCTACGCAAGGATGGATTTGATGTGCCGATATTGGAGACAGCCGGAATCCTCTCCTCCTCAAGCGAACTCAAAGACCGCTTCAGCCACCGACTGATGTATCCGATCTATGATGACTATGGTCATCTCGTCGGCTTTTCAGGGCGAAAGATCGATGAGGAGACACCCGGTGGAAAATATGTCAACTATCCAGCGACCCAGCTGTTTGTCAAATCAGAGATCCTCTACCATTACCACATCGCCAAGAACACCTGCCACAAGGACGGCTATCTTTATATCGTCGAAGGTTTCAACGACGTCATCGCCTTCCAGAGAGCCGGTATCGAAAGCGTCGTCGGAAGCATGGGTACGGCCTTGACCAAGGAAAACATACAGTCCCTCAAAAGGCTCAACGTACAGATACGCCTTTGCCTGGACAGGGATGAACCAGGACAGATGGCTGAGGAAGAATGCCTTCCCCTTCTTTCCCAGGCCGGTCTTCCTTTTATGGTCGTAAGGCCCTTCAAGACCGGAAAGGATGCTGACGAAGTCCTCTTTAACGCCAAGGAAGATCCTAGCAAGGACCTTCAAAGCCAGGCTCAGAGGATGTATGATCCCTTCCTTTTCCTTTTGGCAAGGGCTTTGAAGAAGGCCGGCACCAACAGGCTTACGGATTCTCTTGCCATCAGCACCTTCCTAAAGAAGGCCAGTCCGTATTACGCAAAACTCGATGAAGTAGCAAAGCTCAACGACCTCAAGGCCTTACAAAAGGTCACCGAGATGCCTTCTCAGGACCTTCAGAAGCTTTTGGAAAACCAGGCTGCGGATATTGCCAAGAAAGAATATATTCCACCGAAAAAGGAATACCATCAGCCATACAGAGCCTATGGGAATTACCGGAAGGAACCCTTGCCCATCAATATGGTCAACGAGAACAATCTGACCTATGATTACAAGGTTGCCGAAAACATCAACGAATTCATCACCCAGGCTGCCAACTCCATCGAAGGAAGCGGCATGCTCTATGAGCTGGTGAAGAACGAAGCACAGATCATCTATGTGCTTCCCCATTGCGTCGAAGCATGTCAGGAACTCCAGTCTGCCAATTGCGACCTGAGGTTCCAGCCTTTCTATGCCCTATCCATCCTGATCAACGAAATCTACCTGAAGGACAGTTCCAAGCGTTCCTTTGATGAAGGGGACTTCAAGAAGCTCTCGGAGTTCATCAAGGACTATCCAACGAAACATCAGGAATATCTAAAGCAGGACAAAAAGGAGTCTGAGGATGATTTCGGCTTCGATATGGAAGGTATCGACCTGCAGAAGGAAGATGACGGATTTGACTTGGAAGGCATCGATACCAAGGATGATTCCATCGAAGATGCCTATTCCATCAACATCAATCCCGATGATCTGGAATTCCTTTCCGTGGCCATCGAGTTCCTTTCCAGGAGCAACGACAAGGTCTATGCAAAGGAGAACTTCCTCAGGGAACTCAAGATCCATCCTCTCCTTTCCAAATATGATGCCAGGATGAGGTTCTGCCGGGAAAACAACCTCTCCATCAAGACCGACAAGGAATTACGGGACATCTATGTCGAGCTTCTCAGGGAGCAGATCTTCATCAAACGATGATTTTTCAAAAACCGACTTCAAATTCAGACATTTCCAGACGATATATTTATATAGTGAGGTAAAAAGCATGGCAAAAAAAGCAAGTGAAAAAAAGACGAAGGAAACGAAAACCAAGGCAAAGACGAAAACCACCAAGGAAAAGAACCTCGAAGAAATCAGCACCGGTCTTGATGACATCATCGCCCCTGTCAAGGGCACCAAGAAGACCAGGAAGAGCAGCAAATCCTCCCTTCCGGAAGAGATAAAGACCTGCAATGATGAATCGACCGACAAGAAGCTTGATGATGCCTATAAGAATATAAATGAAGACCAGGTCGACGAAGACCTGGATGACATCCTTCCTGACGACGAAGCTGCGGCCAAGGAAATCGACTCCGAAGTCGAAAAGCAGAAGGATGCCAACAAGGGAAAGAAGACCAAAGGCAAGAAGATGACGGTCGCCGACATGGCTTCGACCAACAGGGAAATGCTGACCATGGACGATGTCAAGGCCCATTTCATCGAAGTCGGAAAGAAGAACAACAACGTCGTCAAGCAGGAAGACATCGAAAAATATACGTCTCACCTCAAACTGAGCGACGATGATTTCAACGATCTCATCGTCAGCCTCCAGGATAACGGCATCACCTTGGATTCCGGTGAGGAAATCGATGACGACAATCTGCCTCCGATGTTTGACGAAGACAACTTCAGCGAAGACAAGGAGCCTGAATTCGACGAAGAGGAAGAGGAGATGCTCTCCAACATCGACACGAAGAATTCCGACCCTGTCAGACAGTATCTCCATGCCATCGGTGCCTATCAGGTATTCAAGAACAAGGATGAGGAAGTCATCTGTGCCCAGCAGATCCTTTCCGGCGAAGAAGCTCTCAAACAGCTCGAGCCATACCTTGAGGAAGCCTTTGGCATCTACCGCAAGGACCATCCGACCTCCGATTTCCGCACCTTCGTAGACCAGGAACTGCCATCCACGGATGAAAACCTGGAAGATGAATTCGATCAGATCCTCATCAACCGCTATCCCTGCATCAAGCCGAACAGCGAAATCTATTCCCTCAAGGAAAGAGTCGATGCCGGAAAGGACAGCAAGAACAGGCTGATCCAATGTAACCTCAAGCTTGTCGTATCCATCGCCAAGCACTATGTCAACCGCGGCATGGACTTCCTTGACCTCATCCAGGAAGGAAACCTCGGCCTGATGAAGGCCGTCGACAAATTCGACTATACCAGGGGATTCAAATTCTCCACCTATGCGACATGGTGGATCCGTCAGGCCATCACCAGGGCCCTAGCCGACCAAGCCAGGACCATCCGTATCCCGGTCCATATGGTCGAAACCATCAACAAGATCACCAGGGCCCAGAGAAAGCTCGTCCAGAAGCTCAACCGCGATCCTACGGCAGAAGAGATTTCCGAAGAGCTCGGAGGACAGTGGTCTGCCTCCAGGATCCGTGAGATCCAGCAGATTGCCCTGGATCCTCTCTCCTTGGAAAAGCCGGTCGGCGAAGAGGAAGACAGCCATGTCGGAGACTTCATCGAAGACAAGGACAACGTCTCTCCGTTTGACTTTGCCAACGAATCCATGAAGAAGGAAAGGATCGACGAAGTCCTCAACCAGCTGACCGACAGGGAAGCCAGGGTCATCCGTCTCAGATACGGTCTCGAGGACGGAAGAACCCACACCCTGGAAGAAGTCGGCAAGGAGTTCAACGTCACCAGGGAACGTATCCGTCAAATCGAAGCCAAGGCGCTTAAAAAGCTTCGCCATCCGGCCCGCGCCAAACTCTTAAAGGATTTCCGCTAACGAAAAACAAACTCTCCAGACGTCTTCTATCGGCCTTCCGTCTTGTCCCTGAAGGTGCCTATGTCATCGACGTAGGCGCCGACAGGGGCCAGTTTTCCATTGCCTTGGCTCAAGACGGCCACAAGGTCATAGCCGTCGAAAACAAGAAGGGACCCTTTGAGAACCTGGAAAGGAACATCAAGGAAAACCAGCTTGGAAACCTGTCCTGTGTCTTAAAAGACGGGCTGGACTATCTTCCGAAAGAGGTCGATTGCTGTTGCCTTCTTGGCATAGGCGGAAATACGATCCTGGAAATCCTGTCCCGGGCAAAGGAACGACTGTCCCAGTTTTCCTGTATCATCATAGAACCCCAAAGCAATCCATCCTGCGTGATTTCCTTTCTCCTTGACAACGGGTTTGTCAACGATCAGGGATGCTATGTCTATGAAAGGCGGTATTATCCTCTTCTGAGATTCGTTCCCGGAAAGGAAGAGACCGATTCATTGGAAAGAAAATATGGTCCCTTCCCTGTCAGAAGCAAGGATTCCCTGCTTCTTGAAATGCTAAGGAAGGAAAGAGACAGTCTCATACCCTTTTCTGACATCATCGAAAACAGGAAGGAAATCGAAGAGCTCGACAAGGAGATAAAGACCATTCAACATGAAACTCATCAGACTTCTTAGCATCCTCGGAAGGAAGTTTCCGAAACAGCTTGCCGAATCCTATGACCATGTCGGATTGCAGAGTAAGAGCGTCGATATGGACAAAGACATCCAAAAGGTCTTCCTCTGCCTTGATTTCTCGGAGGACTGCCTCAAGGAATGCCTTTCCTTTTCTCCTGACATCATCATCAGCCACCATCCCTTCTATTTTGGGAAGAGGAAGGAGATCATCCTTTTTGACCCGAAGAAGGCAGAGATTGAAAA
This sequence comes from Candidatus Enterosoma sp., assembly GCA_050874925.1. Classification (GTDB taxonomy): domain Bacteria; phylum Bacillota_I; class Bacilli_A; order RFN20; family CAG-288; genus Enterosoma. The sequence continues at coordinate 25,339 of JBNMLQ010000009.1, forward strand.
ACAAGTCGAGAGCCTTTCTTCTCCGATCTATTCCTTCCATACGAATTACGACAAGGCCAAAGACGGCATGAACGATACCCTTCTTAAGATGCTTGGCTACGATTCCTTCGAAGTCGGAAAAGACGGCATATTGAGAATCCTCAATCTGGCTGAACCGATTTCGACAAAAGACTTTGCCAAGAAGCTTCTTGACAGGTTCTCCTTTTCCTATTGTGGCATGATCGATGACGGAAGGCTCAACAGGAGAGTCGGCATCATCGCCGGAGGAGCCGGAAACGACATCTTCGAAGTCATGAAGGAGAACGTCGATCTCTTTGTCTCGGGAGACATGTCCCACCATAGCAGGCTCGACTCCAGAAGATACCGTCTCAATTACATCGAATTCCCGCATGAAGTCGAAGAAGAAGTATTCCTTCACGGCTTCAAGGATACCCTTCTATCCATCGATAAGAGCCTTGAGATCCTATCCTTTTCCTATGAGAAGTATTTTACTCCCGTGACAGGAAATCTCTTTCCCCTTGAGAAGGAAGAAAACGCATGAAGACTTTTCAAAATGACGAATACCAGGAATTCCTGAAGTCCGTCAGCCTTTCGGCCTGCTTCAACGAAGAGGAAAACATAAGGAAGATCAAAGAATACCAGAGGACCGGAAACATCGAGACCAGGAATGAAATCGTAGAAGGAAACCTGCGCTTGGTCCTGTATGTCATCAAGACCGATTTTTATAAAAACCGCCTTCCCATCATGGATATGATCCAGGAAGGATGCCAAGGTCTCATCCACTCCATCGACACCTTCGACTTAAACAAGTCCTCTTCCTTTGTCGGCTATGCCATCTTGAAGATCAAGTCCGCCATCCTCGACTATATCGGAAGATATGAGTACATCATCGCCTTGCCAAAGCATATCCGTCTTCAGGTCAAGGAGATCAAAAAGGCCAAGGATAGCCTTGCAAGGACATTGAAAAGAGAACCATCGAGTCAGGAAATCGCCTCTTTTTTAGGAAAAGACTATACGCCAAAGAAAGTGGAAGACCTGCTTCTTGTCTATCAGAAGACCTTCCTTCTCGGGCTGGAGGAAGCGGATAGGAAAGTAGCCTCCTCTCCTTTTGAAAACCCGGATGCCTTCTATGCCAGAAAGGAAGTCATGAAGGTATATAAGGAGGCTCTCGACAGCCTGGATGAGAGAAGCAGGGATATCCTTCTTAGCCGATATGGCGTCAACGGAAAAAAGAAGACGCTCGAAGAGCTCTCCCTGAAATATGCCATATCCAAGACGAGGGTGAGGCAGATCGAAGAAAAAAGCTTTGCCGAAGTAAGAGAAGAGGTCCTTTCAAACCTTTGACCTTTTGATAAGCCCGTCTCTAAGATCCAAGACAGCCTGAGAGCTGACGCTCGTTGCCGAGGTGATATAGATGTCCTTCTTCAAGACAGAGGATGACACCTCATCGCTCTTCATGACGATGGAAGCAAAGAGGTCGGGATTGGCCTTTTTGATGGAAGAGAGAATCTCCTTGGCATTGGAGCTGGAAGGGTCTCCACAGACTAGGAAGCAAGACTTGGAAGGGTCTAGATCTTTGGCAAGAGCCGCAGAAGAGAGGGCTCTGGAGGCATACTTCGGACAGAGGGGAAGAGAAAAGATGACCTCTCCTTTCTTCCCAAGGAAGTCCAGCACCTGGTGATACAAGTCAGAGCCTGCCGTCGTCTGGGGAACAAAGACGATCTTCTTTTCGACCTTTTTTGAAAGAAGCTCTTCTATCACATCCCCTTTGGCATCGATGAGCTGAAAATAGGGGAACCTCGAAAGAAAGCCGATGGTCTCCTGATGGTCCTTCTTTCCAAGATAGAAATAGGAGACTCCTTCCTGAAAGGCAGGGATGCTCTTGTTCCTGGCAAGAATCAAAGGACAGGTGAGGTCGACGGTCTTCGCCTTTCCTTTGTAAGCGTTTTCCTCTTCGAGGGTATGCCCGTGGGCAGAAAGGACCACGGTGTCAAAGGAAGACAGAAGGGTATCCGAAGAGAGGAATCTGGCATGAAGGGATTCCATCCATTTCCTGTTTTCTTCCTCATTGTGGAGGATAGGATGAGTGAGATAGATGGTGCCATTGCCCCTTTTCAGATGGCTGAAGGTATCGATGGCATTCATAACCCCATAGCAGAAGCCATAGTCCGTGACGATTTTGATCATGGCTCGATTATACCACGGAAGAGAAAAAACAAGGATAGTTTCCTCTTTTCGCCCCTGAAATGGTATACTAAGAAAACACGAAAGGACACGTTCCAACATGGATTACACAAAATACATCGGAGTCACTCCGGACTTCCCCAAGAAAGGCATTTCCTTCAAGGATATCTCTCCGCTTCTGAGAGACCCGGAGGCCTTCCACAGCTGCATCAAGGACCTCAGCGAGTTAGCCAAGGACTTCAAGCCGACCGTCCTCGTCGGCCCCGAATCAAGAGCATTCCTGTTCGGCTCTGCCCTTGCCTATGAGATGGGCATCGGCTTTGTCATGGCAAGGAAAGGCGGCAAGCTTCCCGGCGTCACGTTCAAGACGACCTATCAGCTTGAATATGGTACGGCGACCCTGGAAGTCCCGGCTGCTTCCTTCAAGAAGGGCGACAGGGTATTGATGATCGATGACCTGATGGCTACCGGCGGCAGCTTCAAGGCATTGAGGGACTTAGTCGAGATGGCCGGTGGAACCGTCGTGGGTGCACTGAGCTTCATCAACCTCAAGGACCTCCACGGCGAAAAGAAGATCGGTCTTCCCTGCAAGGCCCTTGTCGATCTCTAAAGAGAAAAATGCAGATTCAGAACAGAATCTATACCTTTGAAGACGTCAAGAACGTCTATAGCAGGTATATCCACAACCCTGATGACCTTGCCCTGATCAAGAAGGCCTACCAATATGCCGAAAAGAAACATGAGGGCCAGGTCAGGAAGTCTGGCGATCCCTACATCTCCCACTGCATCGGCGTAGCGATGATCATCTCCGAACTCCAGGGCGGTCCGAAGACCATCTGTGCCGGCTTCCTTCATGACACCATCGAAGACACCGACACCACCAAGGCCGACATCGAGAGGGAATTCGGAAACGAAGTCGCCGACATGGTCGAGGCTTTGACCAAGGTCACCCGTCTTTCGGATTACAAGAACGTCGAATTCACGGCGGAAAACCACCGCAAGATTTTCGTTGCCATGGCCAAGGACGTCCGTGTCATCATCGTCAAGCTTGCCGATAGACTTCATAACATGAGGACTCTCCAGTTCCAGCCAGAGGCAAAGCAGATCCGCATCTCCAAGGAGACGCTCGACGTCTATGTCCCGATAGCCCACAGGCTCGGTCTTTATAAGATCCAGACCGAGATGGAAAACCTCGCCTTGTGGTATATCGACAGGAAGGATTACCAGGAGATCGAAGCAAAGGTCCATTCGACGGAAAACAATGCCCACGAGGCTCTCTCCAAAGCCAAGAACGAACTAGTCGAGATCCTGAAGCCGACCAAGATTCCCTTTGCCATCTCCGACAGGGTCAAGAGCGTATACTCGATCTACAAGAAGATGCATAACAAGCATTACACCTTCGACCAGATCTATGACCTGATGGCATTGAGGATCATCACCGACACGGAGCAGGACTGCTATGCCATCCTCGGATATGTCCATGCCAACTTCAAGCCCGTCCCAGGCAGGTTCAAGGATTACATCGCCATGCCCAAGCCCAACATGTATCAATCCCTCCACACGACCATCGTCAGCAACACCGGGCACGTCTTTGAAGTCCAGATCCGTACCAAGGAGATGGATGAGATCGCCGAAGGCGGTGTCGCTGCCCACTGGAGGTACAAGGAAAACAGCAAGTACGACCCCAAGGTCGAACAGGAAGAGATCGAAAACCAGCTCCACTGGTTCAAGGACTTCGTCTCCATCACCAACGAGGACTCCTCCTCTTCCACCAAGGAATATGTCGATACCCTCTCCCATGACATCTTCGATGCCAACGTCTATGTCTTCACACCCAAGGGAAACGTCATCTGCCTTCCAAACGGTGCGACACCATTGGATTTTGGCTACCGCATCCATTCGGATGTCGGCGAACACATCCAGGGAGCCAAGGTCAACGGTATCCTCGTTCCCCTTTCTGCCACCTTGAAGACAGGAGACATCGTCGAAGTCCTCACCAACAAGGAAGCCCATCCGAATTCGGAATGGCTGAACATCGCCAAGACGAACTTCGCCAAGTCCAAGATCCGCAAATATCTCGTCAAGCAGAACGCCGACTATGTCCGCGAAGATGAGATCAAGAAGGGAAGGCAGGCCCTCATCGACGGCTTCCGGGAAAGAAAGATCAATGCCGACCCCATGCAGGTCATCACCAAGAAGGTCCTTCTCTCCTTCCATTGCGACAGCATCGACGACCTCTTCTACATGGTCAACAAGAACACCGTCCTGACAAGCCAGGTCATCGAAGCCTGCGGACTCAACTATTCCGGCAAGATGACAGACGAGCAGCTCAAGAAGCAGATCAATTCCAGGACCGTCAAGAAGAACACCCAGGATGCCGTCATCCTGAAAAACGGCGATACCGTCATGACTTGCCTGGCAAGCTGCTGCAACCCCATCCCCGGAGACGACATCATCGGCTTCGTATCGACAGGACAGGGTGTCAAGGTGCACAGGAAGGATTGCCCGAATGTCAACAGGGAAGGCGTCGAAAGCCGCCTCATCGAGGTCAGGTGGAATCCGGACGTCATCTCCCAGCAGGAATATCCCGTCGACCTTGCCATCGAATGCCATGACAGGGACAAGCTGCTCATCGACATCGTCAATGCCTTAAGCGGCGTGGAAGCAAAGGTCACGATGATCCAGGCTAAGCTTCACCCGGCTCTCGGAACGACCACCGTCTCCGTCACCCTCATGAGCAAGAACATAGACCAGCTTGGCACCTTCCTCCATGTCCTGACTTCCGTAAAGGGCGTCTTTTCCATCAAAAGACTGATCCATTGACGCTTTTTTCTCTACTTTCGTTTTGTTTTGCTATATAATTTTACAAGCGAATATTCGCAGATTTTTTGTGAGGTAAAATATGTCGATTCAACAAATCAAGAAACCTCGTGGTACCATCGATTACTATGGTGAAGAGGAACAGGTCCTTCTGGGCTTGAAAGATATCCTTCTGGATCAGGCATCCTTATATGGATGTGACTTTGTCGAGCTTCCGATGTTTGAAGAGAACAAGCTCTTCCACCGCACCGTCGGTGAGTCCAGCGACATCGTCAGCAAGGAAACCTTCGACCTGGCAAGGAAGGGAGACAAGGACTACACCCTCAGGCCGGAATTCACGGCTTCGGTCTCCCGCATGGTCATCGAAAACAAGCTGTATACTTCCCCTGACCTTCCTTTGCGCCTTTCCTACTTCGGTCCCGTCTTCCGCTATGAAAGGCCACAGACCGGCAGGCTCAGGCAGTTCAACCAGTTCGGTGTCGAATTCCTCGATAGCAAGATCGACATCTCATCCACGCTCGATGCCTTCCTTCTCTCATTGAGAAGTGCCGAGAAGCTCCTCGGCCACAAGGTCAAGGCCAAGATCAACTTCCTGGGTTCCTTTGCCTCCAGAGAGGCCTACAAGGTCGAGCTGAAGAAATACTTCCTTCCTGAAATCGACCATATGTGCGATGACTGCAAAAGAAGGCTTGAGACCAATCCTCTCAGGATCCTGGACTGCAAGGTCGAGGAAGACCAATTGATTGCCAAGAAGGCACCACGTGTCACGGATTTCCTCACCGAAGAAGACAAGGCTGAATTTGCTTCCATCCAGGAATCCCTGACTTCCATGGGCATCGAATATGAAGTCGACAGCGAACTCGTGCGCGGACTGGACTACTATACCGGACTTGTCTGGGAACTCTATGACAGCCTCAACACGAATCTCGGAGCCATCGGCGGTGGTGGCAAATATGCCAGCCTCATGGCTCAGATCGGCGGACCGGATTTCGAAGGGATCGGCTTCTCCTTGGGTGTCGAAAGGCTCCTCATCGCCTTGACGGAGGAAAGAAGACAGGAGATCAGGAAGAAGAACTCCCTGGATGTCATGATCATCGACTTCCTTAAGAAAGGCAAGGCAAACTGCATCGCCGATGCCTTGAGGAAGGACCATAAGTCCGTCCTCATATGCTCTTTTACAAGGGGCATGGGCGGAGCCATGAAGATGGCTGACAGGAAAGGTGCCAGAAAGGTTCTCATCATCGATAGCGACAACACCTTCAAAATCAAGGATATGCAGTCCAGAAACCAGATAGAAGTCAAAGAAGAGGACATCATCTCTTCTTTGGAGGATTAAAAATGTTAAGAACACATACATGCGGAGAGCTGACGAAAAGCGATGTCGGAAGGAAGGTCACCCTGTGCGGATGGGTTTCCACCGTCAGAAACCTGGGTTCCCTCTGCTTTGTCGACCTCAGGGACAGATATGGAATCACTCAGCTCAACATTCCCGCAGCTCTCTATGAAAAGAACCATCTCAGAAGCGAGGATGTCATCTCCTGCAAGGGAGAAGTGGTCTTAAGACAAGACCCCAACACGAAGATTCCGACCGGATTCATCGAGATCAAGGCCGAGGAGATCCAGGTCTATTCCCATGCCGAGACCACACCTTTTGAAATCAAGGATGACACGACGGCCAGCGAAGACACCCGTCTCCAGTACCGCTATCTCGATTTGAGAAGACCTGTCATGCAGAAATACCTGGAAATCCGCAGCCAGCTTGATTTCTACACCAGGGAATATCTCTATAGCCACGGATTCATGCAGGTCGACACCCCGACCATGATCAAGTCCACTCCGGAAGGTGCAAGAGACTATCTCATTCCTTCCAGGATCTATCCAGGAAGCTTCTATGCCCTTCCCCAGTCTCCACAGCTTTACAAGCAGCTTTTGATGATCGCCGGAACCGACAGGTATTTCCAGCTTGCCCACTGCTATCGTGACGAAGACCAGAGAGCCGACAGACAGCCTGAATTCATGCAGATCGACTGCGAACTCTCCTTCGTCGACCGTGAAGATGTATTGCAGGTCATCGAAGGACTTCTCAAGCACGTCTTCAAGAAGATCAAGAACGTCGACCTTCCTGATTTCTACAGGATGGATTACGATGAAGCCATCCATAGATACGGAACAGACAAGCCCGATATGCGCTTTGGCATGCTCATCGAGGATGTGACGGATAGTCTTCTTGGATGTGGCTTCAAGGCCTATGAAGGAAAGAGCATCGAGGCAATCGTCATCAAGGACCATGCCGACAAGATCACAAGAAAGCTCCAGGATGAAGACAACGTCCTTGCCAAGAAGTTCAAGGTCTTCGGTGTCTCCCATCTCAAGTTCGAAAACGGTGCCTTCGTCTCCAACATCGTCAAGAACATCAATCCGGAAAACCTTGAAAAGCTCAAAAATCAGCTTCAGGTCGAAGAAAACGATTTGGTCATCCTCTGTGCCGATAGCAAGAAGGAACATGCCTGCCTTGCCCTTGGAGCCCTGAGAAACTTCTATGGCGCCAAGCTCGGACTGACCAGGAAAGATGACTACAAGCCTCTCTTTGTCATCAACTGGCCGCTCTTTGAAAGAGAAGACGACGGACACATCGAATCTCTTAGCAACCCGTTTACCAGACCCAACGACGAAGATCTTCATTATCTTGACGAAGACCCGACCAAGATCAAGTCGACCTCCTATGACACCGTCTTAAACGGCGTCGAACTCTCCAGCGGTGCTTTAAGAATCCATGACGCCAAGGTCCAGGAGAAGGTCTTCTCCATCCTCGGACTCTCCGATGAAGACATCGAAAAGAGATTCGGCTTCTTTGTAAACGCCCTCAAATATGGCGTGCCGCCGGAAGGTGGCTTTGGCATCGGAATCGAGCGACTGGCCATGGAACTTGCCGGAACCGACAACGTCAGGGACGTGGTCGCCTTCCCGAAGAACCTCAAGGCCTTCGAACCGATGAGCCAGTGCCCTAGCAGGGTACCCCAAGAAGATACCGACATCCTCGGCATCAAAGTCGTAAACGAAAACAAGTAGGCCCTGAAACAAGGGCCGTTGAGGTAAGATATGGAAAACAATTTAGAACTGCTGCCGTTTGGCTCCACGGCCCTGAGAAAGGAAGTCCTTTCCATCCTGAAGGAGGACGGCTTTGAAAAGATGAGCCCCGTGCAGGCTAAGACGATTCCTCTTCTGATCAAGAATAAGAACGTCCTTGCCTTGGCTCCCACCGGAACGGGAAAGACCCTTTCCTATGTCCTTCCGATCGTCAATGACCTTGTCGATGACGGACATGTCCAGGCTGTCGTCATTTCCCCTACGGTCGCCCTTCTTGACCAGATCAAGAGCGTCTTTGAAGCATTCACAAAGAAGCTCGGCTATCCCGATGATGCCGTCAAGGCCGTCTATGGCCAGGCTGACTTCAACAGGGCCAAGCCTCTCGTTCTTCTCATCACACCGGCTCTGTATAAGAGTGCCCTGAGCCACTATCCCATCAACGAGCTGAAGAGAGTCATCATCGACGAAGGCGACATGGTCGTCTTCGATGGTTTCTCTGAAGCCCTGGAAGCTTTGAAGAAGCCAAGAGACAGCCATATGATCTCCTTCTTCTCCGCATCCTTGAACATCCAGGACGTCAAGAAGGTCAGATCGACCTTCCTTGTCAATGACGTCGTCGATGTCCGTGACACCATCACCAGCAAGAGCGTAAGCCACCATCTTGTCAACATCCGCTCCCTTTCCAAGGCCGAGGCTCTGGATACCTTCCTAAAGGAGATGCATCCTTTCAAGGCCATCGCCTTCTTAAGCAAGAAGGAAGACCTCTATCAGATTGCTCAAGACCTGAAGAAGATCGGCCGTCACTATCTGATGGTCCACGGAGGCATGGACAAGCGCGACATCAAGAACACGCTTGACACCTTCCGCAAGGACGAGGAGTCCCTGCTTCTTGCCAGCGACTATGTCAGCAGGGGACTGGACATCCCCGATGTGGAGACCATCATCTCCGTCGACCTTCCCAAGGATACCCAGTATTATTATCACCGAGCCGGACGTGCCGGAAGGTTCAATGCTCCGGGAGACAGCTATGTCTTCTACAACGAGGATGACGAAGAGAGCGTCAATTCCGTCTATGACCTCCTAAGAAGAGGGACAAGCTTCGATTCCTATACCATGAGCAAGGCAACCCTGAAGAAGAACAAGGATGCCTATCAGTTCCGCAACCTCGGAAAGAAGGACCGGGCCGAATCCGAAAAGCTCCAGAAGAAGATCCGCCATGCCGTCAACAAGACCAAGAGCAGCAAGGTGAAACCGAACTACAAGAAGAAGGTCAGCCGTGCCGTCGACCTGGTCAAGGAAAAGCATCGAAAGAAGATCGTCCTTACCAACATCAGCAAGAGCGGCGGAAACGCCAGGGATTACCACGAAGACAAGAAGAGACGCAGATAAAAAGATTCCTGCATGGAAGAGAAATCTCTCATGCAGGAATCTGTTTTTGTCTTCAGAAGGAATCGATGAGGGCGAAGAGTCTTTTCAAGGCTTCGTCCTTTTTGAAGAGGCCCAAGGATTTCCCCTTGGAAAAGAGGACATAGATGTTCTCTTCACCGCTTCCGGCGATACCGAAGTCGGCATCCTTTGCTTCCCCGATGCCATTGACAGGACAGCCCATGACGGCTACCTTGACCTTCTTGAAGACATGGTCAAGATAGGAAAGAACCTCCCTGGAGATAGGCTTGAGGTCGATTTTCGTCCTTCCGCAGGTCGGACAGACGATCATGTCAGGGATGTCATCCCTTCTTCCCGATAGCCGGAGAAGACTCTTGCAGGCCCTGACTTCCTCGATCCTGTCATCGGCCAAGGAGATACGAAGCGTATCTCCGATACCCGCCTTGAGAAGAGGAAAGACACCGAGAGCCGACTTGATCGTCCCGAGGGTGGAAAAGCCGGATTCCGTCAGGCCCAGATGAAGCGGGTAAGGATATTTATGATAGGCTTTCTCATAGATTTCATAGAGGTCGTCCGGGTCAGATGACTTCAGGGAAAGGACGATATGGTCGAAGTTCTCCTCCTTGAAGATGGAAAGCGTCTCATCCAGGGCAAGAAGGATGTCATCCGCCTTGGAGTCCGTCTTTCCGCGGTATCTGTTCAGGGAACCCGAATTGACACCGATCCTCATTGGGATGTTCTTTTCCCTGCAGGCGGAGATGACGCATCTTAACCTATCCTCTCCTCCGATGTTTCCGGGGTTGATGCGGATCTTGTCTACACCGCTATCAATCGACATCAGGGCAAGGCGGTAATCAAAGTGGATGTCGGCGATGACGGGGATATCGACTTGCTTCCTGATCTCCTTCAAGGCGAGGGCGTCCTCTTTGTCAAGGACGCTGAAGCGCATCATGTCAAGACCAGCTTTTTCAAGCCTTTTCGTCTCCCCGACAAGATAGGAGACCTCACTCGTCTTCCTGTCCCCCATGCTCTGGATGAGGCAAGGAGAGCCGTTTCCGATGGTTTTGCTTCCGATTTGAAATTGTATTCTGTTCATGTTGTCAATAGCCTAATATATTAATAAAAAGAGACTTCCTTTGAAACAAGTATAACGAAAGGGGAAAGGAAAGTCTATAGGGAAAAGAGAATCGATCTAAAAATAGGTTAGTTATTAAATGTATGTATATTAT
>JBNMLQ010000010.1:0-33868 GCA_050874925.1 Candidatus Enterosoma sp.
ATACGTTCGTGATGCCGAATTCGGCAAAGTTATATGTCTCATCCCAATCATTGACACTGCTTTGGATCGTCTCAAGATAGGAAACAAAATCCGGATTAATTGTTTCGACTTCTGAAATTATGCTTGAAAGCTGCCTTTTTGTCTGGCTTTTCCAGTTGTTGAATACGGAATCTATCCAGTGGTTGCATTGGGTGAATATTTCTTCCGCTTCTTCATAGGATGTGGTTTTATTCAATGAAGCAATATAATTCATGAATTCGTTCTTTTGCTTTTCAGTCATTTCTTTATAGTGGTCAGTCAAGTTATCTAGGTGATTATAAAGCTGAGATTTTAAAACGTTGATTCGCTTTTGAAGGCTTATTTCATCATAGACTGCTATAAGTTTCATATCCCTATAGACAGGGGTATAGGGAGTAAATTTCATGTCATTCTGTCCAAGTCCGGTATAGAAGCCGACAAATTCCGCAGCGAATTTCGTAGGTTCAGGAAGCTGTTCGATGAATCCGCCATAAGGAACGGTGAATGTCGTTTCTCCATCATAGAAGCCACCATTCAAATCGAGTGTCACGGTAAACTGATAATCGACATTCTTGGCAATTTGATAGACAAGAACCCATTTGGAATCACTGCATTTGTAGATGCATCCGCTTTCCGTATCAAAATAGAAGTCGCCTTCCAAAGCAGTCAATGAAATATCTGGCGCTCCTTTTCCTGTATGCCATGAGGTGCCGTCTGTTCCTTTGTCACCCTTGTCACCCTTATCACCTTTAGCTCCAGCGTCTCCCTTATCGCCAGTATCACCTTTTTCTCCTTGAGCTCCGGTATCTCCCTTTTCTCCTTTTTCCCCGGTATCTCCTTTATCACCTTTAGCTCCAGTGACTGGAATATCTGTCTTTGTACCGTTGACAATCCAATATCCGTCTTCACTGATGGAAACGGAAGCGTCTGTTCCGTCTTTTCCATTGGTCACCTGGAAAGTGGAAGTCGTATTGTCTGAATATGTGATGGTATAGGTATCAACACCATTTTCGGATGATGTCTTTTCTATCTTGACAATGGAAGTGCCGGAGTCGCCTTTGTCTCCCTTATCACCTTTTTCTCCTTGTTGCCCAGTTTCACCAGTATCGCCTTTGTCTCCCTTATCACCCTTATCGCCAGTATCACCTTTATCACCTTTTTTACCCTTATCACCAGTGTCGCCTTTGTCACCCTTGGGACCCTGTGTACCGGTATCCCCTTTGTCTCCTTTGAGAAGGTTGACCCAGTCTTCATAGGTGCCAGTATAGCCATTCTCGACGGCTAAGGCATAGATGGATTCTGGTTTGGTCGGATTGACGGCTGTGCTTTCTTCGCAGCCTGTCAGTGAGAAGCCTGTTGTCAGCATCAAAGCAAGTGCCATCAGTCTGAGTTGTCTCTTTTTCATATATATGTAACCCCTTTCATGGTTTGACTATATTATTGAAGATAAATTCTTGGAAAGCTATCAACAAAATGAAAAATACCCAGTAAAATTCTTGGAATTGAATGAATCATCTTTGGAAATCATGTTTTTTATGATTGATTTTTGATTTTCCTTGACCTGAAGCCGACTTTATGTGGTTGAATATATATCGGATTCAGAAAATGAAAACTGCACCTTACCATATCTTATATGAAGATTCCTTTGTCATCGTCGTTTATAAGGAGAGGAATGTCTTTACCATCCACACCAAGGACAAGAAGACTTTCCACCACAATCTTTATTTCTATCTTTCGTGTTATCTGAGAAAGAAGAATGAGGAACTTCACATCGTCCATCGTCTGGACTATGAGACCAGCGGCATCCTTATCTTTGCCAAGGATGTGGAAACAAAGAAGAGACTGCAGGACTGCTTCCTTAAGAGAAACGTGATACGCCTATATGAGGCTGTCGTAAGAGAGAATGTTCCTCTTTCCTATGAAAAGGAAGTCAGGATGTATCTGAGTGATGGAAAAAACGGCACCTTGGTAAGAGAGACCTCCATGGAAGAAGGAAAGGAAGCCATCACCTTGCTCAAGGCTTCCAATGATATCCAGATCGGTACGGCCATGGCTGTCGAAATCAAGACGGGAAGAAGAAACCAGATTCGCCTTGCCTTGAAGAAGGAAGGCTTCACTTTGATCGGAGATAAGCGATACGCCCTGGACGAAGCCAAGAGGATGTATCTCAACTGTTACTATCTCTCCTTCCCACCGGAAGCAGGATTGAAGGTGAATACTTTTTTCACTGCGCCTCTTTGGCTCAAGGAAGGTGCTATAGTATCAGGGAAGGCTGAATCAGATATCGGAGGATGATCATGAAAGAATATAAAGACGGACATTATACAGGGGAGCGTGCCCTTTTCAGACTCAGGGACGCAAAGATCGACGACTGCCTATTTGATGATGGAGAATCTCCGCTCAAGGAGGCAAGGAACCTGGTTCTCGACCATGTCACTTTCGGATACAAGTATCCTCTTTGGTACGGAAAGAACCATGAGGTCAAAAACAGCAAGTTCCTTCTCATGTCGCGTTCGGGAATCTGGTATACGGATGATTCCAGGTTTCTCCATTGCGACATCATCGCACCAAAGGAGTTCCGTCGCTGCAAGAACATCTATCTGGAGGATATTCTCTTCCATGATGCCAGTGAGACGCTTTGGTCCTGCGAGAACGTGACTTTGAAGGATGTCACGGCCAAGGGAGACTATCTTCTCAAGGACAGCAGGGATGTCCATGTCGACAATCTCAGGCTGGATGGAAACTATGCCTTTGACGGCGGAAAGAACCTTCATGTCGTAAATTCCGTTCTGAATACGAAGGATGCCTTCTGGAACTGTGAGAACGTCTATCTTGAGAATTGCACCATCAAGGGAGAGTATTTTGGCTGGAATTCCAAGAACATCTTCATGAAGGACTGCCTCATCTCTTCCCATCAGGGCTTTTGCTATATGAATAACATCAGGATGGAAAACTGCAGGATTGAGGATTCCGATCTCATCTTTGAATATTGCCAGGATATCGATTGCGATATCAGGTCCCCTCTTGACAGCGTGAAGAATCCGATATCAGGTGTCATCCATGCTCAATCCGTCAGGGAGATGATCCGTGATGATGAAACAATCGACTTGACAAAGATCCATGTCTATGTCAAAGACGGAGGAAAAGAACATGAAATATGATTTTGACCTGCCTACCCAACGAAGGAACACGAATCAGATCAAATGGGACTGCAAGGAAGGTGAACTTCCGATGTGGATTGCCGATATGGATTTCAAGACGTCTCTTCCGATTCAGAAGGCATTGAAGAAGAAGGTGGAGGAAGGAATCTATGGCTATACCTATCCCTATGAAGGCTTCTTCAAGGCATATCAGGATTTTTATCTTGAAAGACACCATCTGAAGCTGGAACGTTCCTGGATGATGTTTTCGACCGGTGTCGTTCCGACGATTTCTTCCTGCGTTAGGAAGCTGACCAAGGTCGGAGACAACATCGTGGTCCTTTCGCCGGTGTATAACATCTTCTATAATTCCATCGTCAACAACCAGCGAAACATCCTTCAGGTACCTCTCCTTTATGAGGATGGAAAGTATTCCATCGACTTTCCTGCCCTCGAGAAGGCTTTTCAGAAGGAAGAGACGACCATGATGATTCTTTGCAACCCTGCCAATCCGGTATCGAAAATCTGGACAAAGGAAGAACTTGCCAAGATTGGAAAACTTGCCAAGGATCATCATGTCGTTGTCCTGAGCGATGAAATCCATGCTGAGATCGTCAGGCCCGGAAAGGAATATGTTCCTTTCATTTCGGCAAGCGAAGACTGTATGGAGAATTGCGTGATGGCTATCAGTGTCACCAAATGCTTCAACCTTGCCGGCATCCAGACTTCCCTCGTCGTAGTTCCGAATCCGGAGCTGAGAAGGAAAATCAACAGGCAGATCAATACCGATGAAGTCGCTGAGCCCAACGTCTTTGCCTGTGTAGCCTCGGAGGCTGCCTTGAATGATTCAAGGGATTTTTTGGACCAGCTGAGAGAATATCTTTTTGCCAACAGGGATTATGCCTCTGATTATCTTTTCAAGAATGTCCCTGAAGTGAAGCTTGTAAATGGGGATGCCACGTATCTTCTCTGGATCGATGTGTCCCGCCTTTCTTCAGATAGCGAGGAATTCACGAGATATCTTAGGGAGAAGACTGGACTCATCGTCAATGACGGAGCTGAATATGGAGGAAATGGAAACCTCTTCATCCGCATGAACGTGGCCTGCCAGAGAGAAAAGGTGAAGGACGGACTTTCGAGATTGAAACGCGGAGTTGACCTTTACAAGCAGGAAAAAGGAGTCTGATTTTTCATTTAAGCGGTTACAGAAAACCGGTTTTGTGATAGAATATCGCCAAAGGGAGACTGTTATCCATGGGACTCATCATTACGATTGCACGTGAATTCTCCTCCGGCGGAAGAGAACTCGGAAGACGTCTTGCCGATGAACTGAAGATTGCCTATTATGACAAGGAAATCCTGGAAGACATCCAGAAGAAGACACCTTATTCGATTTCCTACATCGAGGAGGTCAGCGAACACCGTCCGATTCTGCTTCCTCCGATCAATTACGGCATGTCTTTTTCCCTGTATCCGGATGTTTCTTTGCAGCAGAGCATCGATGTCCATACTGCCCAGAATGAAATCATCAAGGAGTATGCTGCCAAAGGTGACTGCGTCATCATCGGAAGGGGAGCTGACTATACGTTGAAGGACATGCATCCGTTCCGCATCTTTGTCTATGCCGATATGGAAAGCAAGATTGCAAGATGCTTCAAGAGGGAGGCAAAGGGTGAAGCTCTCAGTGAGAAGCAGCTTTCCAAGAAGATACGTCAGATTGATAAGAAGAGAAAAGATTATTACGAATATTATACCGGCACGAAATGGGGTGCGAAGGAAAACTATGATCTGATGATCAACACTTCCAATGTCGATATCAAGGAACTTGCTCACAATCTCGCTCTTCTCATCACGCAACTGAGAGAGCATAATCTGTTACGATAGTAGGATGCTGGAACTAATCGGCCTCGTATGGAAGAGGATGTCTTTGATTCAGGAGCTTGACCTGCTTCCTTACTTCTTCTTTTATGTCTTCGTCATGAGGATGAGTCAAAACTTCGGCAATCAGCTTTCCGACAAGGATGAAGTCTTCTTCACGGTATCCCCTTGTCGTCATGGCCGGTGTGCCAAGCCTGAGTCCGGATGTGAAGGCGGGCTTCTCCTTGTCTCCGGGAATGGCGTTCTTGTTGACCGTGATGTTGCATTCCTCTAGGACCTCCTGTGCCTGGAGTCCGGTGATGCCGAAGGTATCCTTGACGTTGACTAAGAGCATATGGTTGTCTGTCGAACCTGTGATGATATCGAAACCTTCCTTCTTCAATGCGTCACATAAGGCTTTGGCGTTCTTGACGATCTGCTTTGCATAATCCTTGAATTCCGGCTGCAGGTCCTCTTTGAAGCAGACGGCTTTGGCAAGGATGGTATTTTCCAAGGGACCGCCTTGACATCGAGGAAAGACGGATTTGTCAATCTGCCTTCCTATTTCCGGATTGTTGGATAGGATGAGACCGCCTCGAGGTCCTCTCAGGGTCTTGTGGGTGGTGCTGGTCACGACATCGGCATACTCTAGTGGAGAAGGATGGACGCCGGCTGCGACAAGACCTGCGATATGTGCCATATCTACCATGAGCAAACAGGAGACCTCATCTGCGATCTCACGGAATTTCTTGAAGTCGATGATCCTGGGATAGGCGCTTGCTCCGGCGATGATGAGCTTCGGCTTTGTCTTCAAGGCTATCTTCCTTACTTCCTCATAGTCGATGAGACCAGTCTCTATGTCTACGCCATAGGAATAGGATTCATAGTCCCTTCCGGACAAGCTGAAACGATATCCGTGGGTCAGATGTCCTCCCGCATCCAAAGACATGCCAAGGATTCTGTCTTCGTTTGCAAGAAGAGCCTTGTAGACTTCCATGTTTGCCTGACTTCCGGAATGAGGCTGGACGTTTGCATAGGAACAATGGAAGAGTTCTTTCGCTCTTTCGATGGCCAAAGTTTCGCCCATGTCGATATATTCGCATCCGCCATAATATCTTTTCCCTGGATATCCTTCCGCATATTTGTTTGTGAAGACGGAACCATTTGCTTCCCGCACGGCATTGGATACGTAGTTCTCCGATGCGATGAGTTCGATGTTGTCTTCCTGGCGGGTTCTTTCCTTTTTGAGAATCTCATAGGCCTGTGGGTCTGCTTTTCTAAGTTCGCTGTTGTCTATCATGAAATCGTCCCCCTTTTTTATGGATAGGATAACATAAGAAAGAGTCATGGTGGACAAAAATGTTGCTTGGAACGATTGTCCGGTATTTTGGACGATCGATTTGATATCCTTCTTACAGGGAGGAAACATGGGATGAATGACAACATCGAGCTCTATTTTCAGGTCAGAAGCGAATTTGAGAATAAGATTTTATCCCCGATCAGCTACCGCGACCTATGCAACAACTGGACTTTGCAGGAGGATATGGAAAAAGGAACGCTTTCCTTCTATCAAGGCATCCTCCGGTGTGAATGCTATGAAGCCGGTCTTCTTGAAGAGGATGTTTATTTCTTTGTCTCTAAACTTCTTGACCGTCTTTACTATCTTGAAGACAGCACGTTCTTAAGTGAAGTTGACAGACACAGGGATGATGCTTCCTACCGGGAAAGGCTGAACGATTCCCTGTTCCTTCTCAGGCGTGGCAGCCAAGTCCTAAAAGAGGCTTTTTCTGATCCGGTATGAGGGGATGATGATGTTTCACGAAAAGCAAAAAAACGTATAAAAGCTTGTTTCCTGATGAAAAGCGCGGGATGAAAGCGCTATAATAAATACAATTATGGAGGACGCTTTCATGAAATACGATGTTGCCATCATTGGAGCGGGTGTCACGGGCGCCGCTATCGCCTTGGAATTATCCAAATATCAGCTTCATGTTCTGGTTCTTGAAAAAGAGAATGACGTGTCGATGCATACGAGCAAGGCTAATTCAGCCATCATCCATGCGGGATATGACCCGCTTTGCGGAACGAAGATGGCAAGGATGAATGTCCTTGGAAGCAAGATGGTCCGTGAACTTGCCGGAAAGCTTCATTTTCATTATAAGCAGATCGGGTCTTTGGTCATCGGAAGAAAGGATGCCGACAAGCCTCTGATCGACAAGCTTTATCAAAGGGGTATCGACAATGGCGTGGAGGGATTGCGCCTTCTTACGACGAGAAAGGAAATCCTCGCTCTCGGTGAAGACAATCTGGACGAAGACATCGATTATGCCCTATATGCTCCGAGTGCGGCTATCGTTTCTCCCTGGGAGATGACTCTTGCCTTCATGACCAATGCCGTCTATAACGGGGTCGAATTGAAATTGAATTCTGCCGTCGAAGGAATCGAAAAGACGGAAGATGGTTTCTGTATCCGCTCTGCCTCCGGCACCTATGAGAGCAGATATGTCATCAATGCGGCTGGTCTTCACGGAGATGATGTCTATGCCATGGCTTTGGGACACAGGGATTTTGACATCGTTCCTGTCAAGGGAGAATATTACCTTCTTGACAAGGATCAGGGTGACCTTGTCAAACATGTCATCTTCCAGACTCCTTCTAAAGTAGGAAAAGGGGTGTTGGTATCCCCTACCGTCCACGGGAATCTGATTGTGGGGCCTAATGCCGAGACTGTCAAAGAAAAGGATAAGGTCAACGTGACATCAGAAGGTCTTAAGGAAGTGCGTGAAAAATCGGCCCTTACCACGAAAAAGCTCTCTTTCTTTGGGAATGTTCGTAACTTTGCCGGAAATCGTGCCACCATCCCTGGCATCGATGACTTCCTCATCGAGGAGAGCCGTGAGATTCCGGGATTCATCAATTTTGTCGGCATCAAGTCTCCTGGCCTTTCCTCTTCTCCGGCATTTGGCCTTGAGGCAGTCAGGATTTTGACAAAATGTGGTCTGGACTTCAAAATCAAGGAACATTATCATTACAAACCGCTGCAACCTTTCTTCAAGGAGCTGTCCTTGGCGGAAAAGGAAGCAAAACTGAAGGAAAATCCTCTTTATGGAAGAGTCATCTGCCGATGCGAAAGCATCACCGAAGGGGAGATTGTCTCTGCCATCCATCAGGAGATTCCGGCTACCACCATCGATGCCGTCAAAAGGCGTTGCAATGCCGGCATGGGAAGATGCCAGGGAGGCTTCTGCTCTCCCAAGGTCTTTGAGATTCTCATGAGGGAACTGCATCTTGAATATGACCAGGTGTATCAGGATAGGCAGGGAAGCCAGATTGTCGTATGTCAAACCAAGGAGGAACGCTAGGATGAAGAACAGGAATATCGATCTCTTGATCATCGGTGGCGGTCCTGCCGGCATGGCGGCTGCCTATGGAGCTTATCAAAACGGAATCAAGGATATCTTGATCGTCGAAAGGGACAACCGATTGGGTGGTATTCTCAACCAGTGTATCCATAACGGCTTTGGCCTTCATCGATTCAAGGAAGAACTTACCGGCCCGGAATACGCCTATCGCTATATTGAAATGCTCAAGGACACTTCGGTTCAGGTGCTTTCCGATACCATGGTCCTGGAATTGAGGGGAAATCATTCCGCCCTGATGATGAATGAAAAAGATGGCATGATTGAAGTCCAGGCCAAGGCTGTCATCCTTGCCATGGGTTGCAGGGAGAGGAGCAGAGGTGCGATTTCCATTCCTGGCGATCGTGTTGCCGGCATCTACACTGCCGGTGCTGCTCAGAAGTATTGCAATATCGATGGCTACTTAGTCGGTAAAAGGATTGTCATCCTCGGATCTGGCGACATCGGCCTCATCATGGCAAGAAGAATGACGCTGGAAGGAGCAAAGGTCCTTGCCGATGTCGAATTGTGTCCTTATTCCAACGGACTTGCCAGAAACATCCAGCAATGTCTGAATGATTTTGACATTCCCCTATACCTTTCCTACACTGTCACGGATATCATTGCCGATAATGACAACAAGCGTGTCAGCAAGGTGGTGATATCCAAGGTAGATGAAAACAGGAATCCGATTCCATCGACGGAGATTTCTTTCGATTGTGATACCCTTCTTCTTTCCGTCGGCTTGATTCCGGAAAACGAGCTCAGCAGAAATGCCGGAATCAGACTGGACCCGAAGACAAAGGGACCTTTAGTCCGGGACAACCTTGAGACAAGCATCGAAGGCATCTTTGCCTGCGGAAATGTCTTGCAGGTGCATGACCTTGTCGACAATGTTTCCAAGGAAGGTGAGAAAGCGGGAAAGAATGCCGCTTTATATATCCAGAATGGTGAAACCAGGTCGGACAAGATCGAAGTGGTGAATTCCCCTTTGGTCTCCTATGTTTGCCCGCAGTTTGTCAACACGATAGGGGATGATGAAAAGACGGAACTCTTCTTCCGTGTGCGCAAGCCTCTTGGAAAATCCAGGGTCCTTGTCTATAAAGATGATGAAATCCTTCTTTCCCTGCCGAAAATCCGTCTAGCTCCAAGTGAAATGGAGTCTGTTGTTCTTAAGAGAGCTGATGTCAGGACGGCTAAGAAGATCTCTGTCGTCATACAGGAGGAAGAAGCATAATGATCAAGAATCTTATCTGTATCCAATGTCCCAGGGGGTGTCATCTTGAAGTCGATACGGAAACGTTGGAAGTCAAAGGTAACTTCTGCCCCCGTGGAAAGGCATATGGCCAAAGTGAAATCTCCGCTCCAAAAAGAACCATCACTTCGACAGTGAAGGTTCTTCACGGAGATATCCGCAGGTGCTCGGTAAGGACATCGGGGCCTGTCGACAAGGCAAAGATGTTCGATGTGATGAAGGAAATCGACAAAATCGAACTGGTGGCTCCTGTCGAGATGAACCAAGTCGTCATCAAGAATGTTCTTGGTACGGGTGTGGATGTCATTTCGACAAAGAAGCTGGAGCGTATAGATTAGCATTTTTCGGGGGCTTGTATCGAAGTCCCCGTTTTGATGACCGGCTATGACCGATGATTAACCGGGCACCATCATTTCTCCATGCTTGACAGCTTCTTCTTCAATTCGCTGATGATTCTGTCTTTTTCTTCCAGGATTCTCTCATGCTTTTGCGATATGGCTTTATATCGTGGACTTTGGCTGAGATAGTAATCTTCTATACGATCCAGCAGTTCCATTCTGGCAAAGCCTATTTTCCTGTCGATTCTTGTCTTTGAGCAACATCGGATGCCATCCAGGATGATTCCTGTCTTCTTGGCGAATCCGTCACATGTATCTGCGTCTAAGACGTCCGGATATCCTTTGCCATATTTCTTGCTTGAGCATGGTGCTACCAAGACGTGGTATTGCGTCTGGCCTAGGACGACGGCAGGATGCAGGAAATTGAATTCATAACCGAAATTCAGACAGCCGAAGTCGATCATGACGATATCTCCTCTGATGTAGTCCATGTCTGTCGGAACGTCCTTCTTGTCTTCCAGGAAATGTCGAAACGCCGTTGTCGTATTTCCCATGTCATAGAGATTCTGATTTGCGAAATAATCATTCATTTCCTTGCATGTCTCAAGAAAGATGCCATATAGTTCCTGATCTTCCTTTCCTTTGGTATGCTTGGCGTTGTCTCTCTTCTCGACTAAGGACATCACGTATCGTTTGCTTCTTGTCATTTTGGGAAATTTCCCTCCTTTTCACTATAATATTGTCGACGAGGCACGGAATGGAACGCTTTTGCGGAAAATTTCCAAAAGCAATTTTATTTTAGAGGCTTTTCAATTTCGGTAGAATGAGATAATATTTTCCTGTGAGATAGGATGGCATACAACATGAAAGACAACATTACGCAAATCGACATCGACGGCCTTGAAAAAGCTTACTTTGCCTTGAGCCAGGATACGGAACGGAAAAGTTTCCATGAAATCGCTTCCAATGGAAAGAGGGATAAGAAATTCCTTTACGGAATGGATGATTTTTTTACCATTCTCGTAAGAAGTTTAGACAGAAATGCGGTTATGTCCATCCGTGACCTGTTAAGGAAGGAGGGCTTTCAGACCATGAGTCATGACACGTATGGTCTTGACAGGGTTCGGAACGAATATATCCTTCAGGGCGTCCTTTCGCCTGAGGACATCCAGAATACGCTTAGCAAGACTGCCAAGGATTATCTAGGAACGGAATATATCCATAGCGATGAGCTCCAGAAGAACGAGGAAGGAGATTCCTTCTTTTATTTCTTTCCCGTCAAGAAGAACATACGATCTTTCATGGAGTTCAAGAAGCATGACTATCTTGACAGGATCAATGAGATTGCCAAGAAATCCAGACAGAGTGTTGACCTCGTCTTCTCTCATGTCGAAAACAGGATATTTGGAGGGATTCGTATCCCTGGCATCGCCAAGGAAGAATTCCATCAGGCCTATTTCCAGACGATCGGAATTCAATGCAGAAAAGATATTCATGAGATCACTTCGGCCTGTTGTCTTCTTGACGAGCTTCTCGATGGCAAGGAGGACATCTCTCCCTATGACTCCTTCCACATCTTCTTCTTTGAAGATGAACCGGTTTTCTATGAGGAACCGAAAGAGACTTATTTTGACTATCCCAATGAAATCGTCTGAAGAAGAAAGGGAGTATGCTTCTTTTTATGGAAAAAAGGATGGATTTGTGAATCAAGTCCATATTTTCAGTGTATAATATTCCGGCTTTATCTAACATATTAGGAGAATAGATTATGCGTTACATGACCAGTGATGAAATCCGTGACACATGGCTCAACTTTTTCAAGGACCATGGCCACTATATTGAACCGAGTGCGAGCTTGATTCCGAACAATGATCCCACCTTGCTGTGGATCAATGCCGGCGTCGCTGCCTTGAAAAAGTACTTTGACGGTACTTTGACTCCGAAGCATCGCAGGATTACCAATGCCCAGAAGTGCATCCGTACCAATGATATCGACAACGTCGGCCATACGGCCAGGCATCATACTTTCTTTGAGATGATGGGAAATTTCTCCATCGGCGATTATTTCAGAAATGAAGTCATCCCGTGGGCCTATGAGCTTCTCACCAGTGAAAAGTACTATGGACTTGATCCGCACAAGCTTTTTGTCACGTACTATCCCGATGACAAGGAGACGCACGACCTCTGGGTCAAATGCGGTATTCCGGAAGAAAACATGGTTCCCAGCGTCAATAACTTCTGGGAAATCGGCGAAGGTCCATGCGGACCGGATACGGAAATCAACTATGACCGTGGTGAGAAATGGGATCCGGAACATTTCGGACTGAAGCTTCTTCAGGATGATTTGGACAACGATAGATACATTGAACTTTGGAACATTGTCTTCTCGCAGTACAACTCCATGCCGGGTGTTGCAAGGAAAGATTACAAGCAGCTTCCGCAGAAGAACATCGATACTGGCGCCGGTCTTGAACGTCTGGCCTGCATCATGCAGAATGCCGACACCAATTTTGACACTGACCTCTTCATGCCTTATATCCACGCTCTTGAAGAGAAGGCCAAGTATCCGTATGATGATGCCCACAAGCTTGCCTATAGAGTCATAGCCGATCATATCAGAAGCATCACTTTTGCTCTTGCCGATGGTGCTGTCTTCAGCAATGATGGCCGTGGTTATGTTCTCAAGAGACTTCTCAGACGTGCTGCAAGATATGCTCAGACCATCGGTCTGGAAAGTGGAACACTGGCAAATCTTGTTCCTGTCGTCACCAAGAACATGTCTCACTTCTATCCATATCTCAAGGAACATGAAGAAAGAACCATGAAGATGATTCTTTCCGAAGAGAACAAGTTTGCCAACACATTGAAGACGGGTGAGAAATTCCTCAGTCAGTATCTTGCCAAGGATGGCGATACTCTTTCTGCCGAGGATGCCTTCCGTCTTTCCGATACGTATGGTTTCCCGTTTGAACTCACCAAGGAAATTGCCGAGGATGCGGGAAAGAAGGTTGATGTCGAAGGATATGAGAAGCTTCTCAAGGATGCCAAGGAACTTGCCAGAAAGAGCAGAGGCGAGAGAGAATCCTTTGGCCTCCAGTCCAAGGACCTTCTTGAATTCACCGCTCCCAGTGAGTTTTCCTATCAGGAAAACGAAGACCTGGAAAGTAAGGTCATCGGAACCTTTGTCGATGGTGTCAAGGTTGACAGCATCACGGATGAGGGTGATGTCGCATTTGCCAAGACTGACTTCTATGCCTTAAGCGGTGGTCAGGTTTCCGATACTGGATTCATCAAGAATGAGAACTGCGAAGCTGAGGTCTTCTCCGTCTCTTCCGCCAACCATGGTCAGCACCTGCTTCATGTCAAGGTCCTCTATGGTGAAATCAAGATGGGTGATACCTTCCGTGAACTTGTCAACTGGGAGAAGAGAAATCTCATCCGCAAGAATCATTCTGCAACCCATCTTCTTCAGAAGGCTCTTCAGGAAATCATCAGCAAGGATATCCATCAGGAAGGCGCCTATTATGACGACGAACTTCTTCGTTTTGATATCAATGCGGACAGCAAGCTTTCCCAGGATGCCCTGGATGCCGTTGAAAAGAGGGTCAATGAGAAGATTTTCGCTTCCCTTCCTGTCGTGACCGAAGTTCTGGACAAGGGAGATGCCCTCAAGAAGAATGCCATGCATCTCTTCTCTGAGAAATATGGTGATAAGGTAAGAGTCGTTTCCATGGGTGACTATTCCGTTGAATTCTGTGGCGGAACCCATGTTTCCAACACTTCGGAAATCAACTTCTTTGCCATCGTCAGCGAGGAATCCGTCGCAGCCGGTATCCGTAGAATTACAGCTTATACCGGCATGAAGGCGTATGAGTTCTTCAAGGAAAAGCAGTCCATGATCAATGAAGCTGCCAAGCTTCTCAAGATCAACTCCGACAAGGGTGTCAGAGCCAAGATCATGAATGTCAACGACCAGATTGTCGAACTCAACAATACCATCAAGAAACTCCGTGAAGAGAATACCAATGCCCTGATGGGACAACTCGAAGGCAAGATTGAGGAAGTCAATTCCAAGAAGTTCCTCTTTGCCAGTCTTTCCTCCCTCACCCATGAACAGGAAGATTCCCTTGCCCACAAGCTCATCGACAAGTATCATGATCTTCTTCTCTTTGTCAGTGTCGACAATGGTGCAAAGAAAGATATCTTTGTTGCCAGGGGAAATGATTTGTCTTCTCTCAAAGCCGGTGTCCTTATGAAGGAAGCAAGCAAGCTTCTTTCCGGACGCGGCGGTGGAAGACCGGATATCGCCTTTGGCGGAACAGAGAACCTTGACAAGCTGTCTGAGGTCAAGGATTACCTGCTCGGAATGCTGAAATAGTGAAGAAGAATCTTCTTTGCCTGGATCTTGGAAAGGGAAGCATGGGTGTGGCCATATCCCGGAGCGGGATGTTGGTCACGCCGATTGACAATCTGAGATTCCATATGATGAAATTCGAAGAGCCGATTGCCTATCTCCACGAGCTTCTCAAAAGGGAAAAGGTCGAGACATTCGTCTTGGGCCTTCCTCTCTTTCCAAGCGGGGATGACTGCGAGATGACTTCCATCGTCCGTGAATTTGCAAAGATGCTATCTCTTGAATTTCCTGGGATTGAAATCGTTTATCAGGATGAACGATATTCTACCATCGATGCATCAAATGCCCTTTATGACAAGGGTCAGAATGCCAAGAGACAGCATAGAAGCATCGACAGGACGGCTGCCTGTGTCATTCTGGAGCGCTATCTGAAATCCATCCACCAGATGGATATGTTCACCTATTGATGATTCGCCGGGGTTTCTTGCCTCGGCCTTTTTTTAATAAAAAAATCTCACCTTTGATGGTGAGAGAGGATTTATAGAATACCTTCAAGAAGGACCTTCAGACCGATGGCGATGAAGACGATGCCGGCGATGAGACCTGCCCATTTGACGAGGTAATTTCCGATTTTCCTTCCGAAGTGTGTCGTGATGGCAGAGAGAGAGAAAGTGATGGCTCCGATGGTCAAGAAGATGATCTGGGATTCGAGAATCGTGCATTCGAGGGGAGAATAGACAAAGCCGATGCAGAGGGCATCGATTGAAGTGGCAACGGATTGAAGAAGCATGTCGGGAAGCTTCAATTTTTTGGGCTCTTCTTCCTTCTCTTTTTCTTCTTCGGTCTTAAGTCTTTCGCTTCGTCTTTCTTTGAACCATTCGAAGAGGTTTTTGATGCCAAGCAGGGAAAGAAGGCCAAAGGCAATCCAGGGGATATAAGCTTCGATTTTGGCGGAGGTATCCGTTCCTAGTCCGTATTGCAGGATGAAATATAGGATAAAGAAACCGATCGTCGGCATCAGATATTGGAAGAATCCAAAGAGGAAGGAGAGGAGAAACAGTTTCCTTTTCTTCATCCCTGGTTCTTTGATGCCATCGGTGGCTCCGACGGTCATGCAGTCGACGCTCATGCTGATGCTTACCAGAATCGTATTGACCCAATCGATGTTCATATGAAATCTCCGTTTGACAGGTTGTAATATGATACATGTCAAACAGTCGGTTAGCCAAGGCTTTCTATTCTTTTGATCTTTGAATTGCTTTTTGGGTCGTGGTGGCTTTTGTCCTTTTTAAAGGAAAAAGGGAAGCCGTATGGCTTCCCCGGTTATCAAAAATGATCCTTGATCTGGATTTGTAGGCTTTCCAGACTTTCCAAAGCAGCATCAGCAGCCTTCTTATTTCCATCTCCGACGGTGTTCTTATAGATGATGATGTTGCTGTCAGGCAAAGCACTCCTTGCCATGACGGCATTGGCATGGACACAGATGGAAGTGCACACACCCATGACATAGATGGTATCGATGTCTTTCTTTTTGGACAGGTAATTTCCAAGTGCCATCGATCCGAAGGTCGGCTTCTCGATTTCGACGACGACGTTTGTCTTCTTCAGGTCTTCGATGATGTCTTGTATGGCTTTGTCGTAGTCGTGGCCGACTTGACCCTTAATGCAATGGCTTGGGATGCTTTTTCCTTCCAGCGTGGAAGGATAGGTCTCTTCTTCGTGGGTATCCTTGGTGAAGATGACGATGTCTCCTTTTTTGACTTTTTCATGGAGCATTGCCAGGATGTCAGGTATCACTTTCCGGCATTCCTCGTTTCCGAGCACACCGGATAGAAAGTCGTTTTGCATGTCGATGACTAAGAATATGTTTTTCATGATGGTTTCCTCGATTGTTTGTTAAACATCTTAAGTCTATTTTTTATGAAGAACGGCATGGGGATTCTCCATGCCGCAGTATTTGAAGTGTCAGTGGAACTGGCTTGAATACATCGAGTAATAGAAGCCTTTCTTTGCCATGAGGGTTTCATGGTTTCCGGTCTCGATGACGTGTCCGTCCTTCAGGACAAGAATGAGGGAGGCGTTCTGGATGGTGGAAAGACGATGGGCGATGACGATGCTGGTATGATTCTTCATCATCTGGTCAAAGGCATCGGTGATGAGCTTCTCGGTTCTGGTATCGACGTTGCTGGTTGCTTCATCCAGTATGACGATATCCGGTTCCAGAAGCATGACTCTTGCGATGGTGAGCATCTGACGTTCACCTTCGGAGAGGCCTTCCTTGGCAGAGACCTTGGTATCATAACCAAAGGGAAGGGTGTTGATGAAGGTGTCGGCATGAGCTTTTTTGCATGCTTTCTTGACCTCTTCGTCACTGGCATCCGGTTTGGCATAGCGGACGTTTTCCATGACTGTCCCTGAGAAGATCCAGGTCTCCTGCAAGACCATGCCGAAGTTGCTGCGGAGGGAAGACTTCTTGATATCGGTTCCTTTCGTGCCGTTGTAGAGGATGGCTCCCTGTGTGGGGTCGTAGAATCTCATGAGGACATTGATCAAAGTGGATTTGCCAGCGCCGGTCGGTCCGACAATGGCTACGGATTCTCCTTTGTGAATGGTTTCGTTGAAATCTTCGATGAGTTTCTGGTCTGGCTCATAGCTGAACCACATGCGGTCGAATTGGATTTCATTGATGTCATGGATTTCTTCCTTGCCATCATCGATGTCGTCCGTTTTGTTCAGGAATTCATTGATTCTCTTGAAGGAGAAGACGGCAGTTTCGTATTCACTTAAGACACCGCTGATTTCATTGAATGGTTTTGTGTAGGACGTCGTATAGCTGAGGAAGGAAGAAAGACGACCGATGGACATGCCGAGGATCGGATAGGCAGGAGTGAAGCCAATCATGATGATGCCGGCGATGCCGATGATGGCATAGATGGTGTTGTTGACTAGACGTGTGCAAGGATTGGTCCAGGAAGCGGAGAAGAGAGCGATTTTGCCTTCTTTTCTCAGTTCCTCGTCCTGGGATTTGAAATTGTCAAGGGAATCATCTTCGAAGTTGAGGGACTGAAGAAGGTCGGAGTTGTTGATGGCTTCCATCGATAAGGCGTTGAGGGAGGATTGGAGTTTGGCCTGCTTCTTGAAATATTTATGGGAGAATCCAGCAACAAATCTGGAGACGATGACGCTTAACGGGGAAAGAAGGATGACACCGAGAGCAAGGATCCAGTTGGTGACGAACATCATGATGATGGTGATGATGATGGCAAGAATTCCTTCGATGAGGGATTTGAAGACGGAGAAGAGTCCGTTTGCGACATTTTCGATGTCGCCGATTTCAAGCTGGACGAGGTTTCCCTGGCTTTCCTTGAAGATGGTCTGGATGCTGACCTTGTTGATTTTCTTATAGGTGTCATTTCTCATCTCATAGATGATTTCCTGGGTCATGACACCGACATAGTATTCAAAGAAGAAATCTGCGAAAGCACCGAAGATGGAGAGGACAAAGGATGTGATGATGAAAGCAAAGAAAGTTACCTTGTTGTTTTGGATGGCTCCATCCAAGGCGTAACCGACAAACAGAGGCTGGGAAAGCTGGGCAAGAAGGAAGAGAAGGACGGAGAAAGCAATCAGGACGATTCTTTTTTTCTGAGGTGTCAGATATGAGAAGAAACGAGTTTTGAAATCCATTTCAGTTTTCTCCTTTCTGGACCTGGGAGAGGTAGGTCTCCTGGTAGACCTGGCAGTTCTTCATGAGTTCTTCGTGGCTGCCCTTGCCGATGATTTTTCCACCTTCCAAGACGAGGATGAGATCACAGTCGCTGACAGTGGAAACACGTTGTGAGACGATGATTTTGGTGATTCCTTGGTAATGGTTGGAAATGTTCTCCCTGACTTTCTTGTCGGTGAGAAGGTCAAGTGCGCTGGTGGAATCGTCTAAGATGATGACTTCAGGCTTCTTGACCAGTGCCCTTGCGATACAGAGACGTTGCCTTTGTCCTCCGGAGAAGTTCTTTCCGCCTTCTTCGGTTTCATGATGGAAGGTATCTTCGTATTTGCTTACGAATTCATAGGCCATTGAATCCTTGAGTGCTCTTGTGATGTCTTCGTCTGTGGCATCGGGATTGGCCATCTTCATATTGGAATAGATACTCCCTTTGAATAGGACGGATTTCTGAGGGACTAGACTGATTTCGTTGCGAAGGGATTCAAGCTTGTAATCCTTGATATCAGAACCTTTGTATCGGATGGTTCCTTTGGTGGCATCTAAGAAGCGTTCAATCAGGTTGATAAGGGTGGATTTGCCGCTTCCGGTTCCGCCGATGATACCTAACGACTGGCCTTTGAGAAGCTGGAAGTCGATAGCTGCCAATGCGAGGTTTCCACCTTCCTTATATCCTAGCGATACATTGTCGAAGGCGATGATTTCTTCGTTTTCATGGATTGCTTTGCTGGAAATGGCATTGGGTTTATCCTGTATCTTCGGATTGACGGCAAGGATTTCATCACAGCGTTTGGATGAGACATTGGCCTTTGTCAAGACCATGACGACATTGGTCAGTTGGACAAGGGTGGTGAAAATCTGGGAAAGATAGGCGACTTCCGTGATGACGGTGGAGGAAAGTGCTGTTCCTGCTTCTTTTCCGGAAGTGAAAATCGGAAGACCTCCGAAAAGAACGACGGCAAGGGTGGCAAGAGCAATGATGGCGAAGGTTAACGGGTTGATGAGTGCGTTGAGCTTGCTGACTTTGATGGAATTCTTCTTGTATTCGTCGGTGACGTGTTCGAAGTCTTTTTCTTCATAGTCTTGTCTGTTGAATGCACGGATGACCTTGCTTCCTTCCAGGGAATCACCTGTTTTGGTGGAGATGTTGTCAAGCTTCTTCTGGATGTTGAGATACTCTTTGCTGGATTTCCTCATGATGAAGAAAATGACAAAAAGAATCAGTGGTACGATGGCTAAAAAGACAAGGCCGACCTGCCAGTTGAGAATCATGGAGATGACCAGGGCTCCCAAGATGATGAATGGTGCCCTGATGATCAAACGGATGAAGATGAGGACGCCTTGCTGAACCTGATAGGTATCGGCGTTGAGGGTTGTAAGAAGTCTTGCATTGCTGAATTCTTCTCTTTCCATTTTCGAGAAGGACAGGATTTTCTCATAGAGTGAATTCCTGACCTCGGTTCCTATGAGTACGGCTGTCCTGGCAGCGATGTACTGGGTGAGCATGGTTGTTGCAAAGCCGAGAATGCCCATGATGAGGATGATGACTCCTCCGATGATGGCATAATTCAGGTTTGGGTTGTCGGGAATCCATGTCCCGAAGCATTTGATGAAGTCTGCGATACCACGGATGAGTGGGTTGCTTTCACTTTGAATGGCACTGACGCCATCGAAGGTCGACATATCGATGATGGCTTTCATGAAAAGCGGAATCAATAGGTCAAAGATGGCCTCGATCATTTTCAGTGCCGGTCCGACAGTGAGCGCCACAACGTGATGTTTGTAAGAATCTGATACCTTTTTAATCATATTGGAAGGCTCCTTTTTGGCTAATGTATTTTATTACTTTTATATATTGATTGGTATAAGAAAAATTGTTTCTCTTATCTATCTTTTTTCATACTTCTTGTTTTGAAACTTTCTTATTATGGATGAAATTCGAATTTTGACATGGTGTCCCTGTTCTCATCGGCCCTGCTTTTTAGGAATCCTTGTAGTGCAATCAAAAAAAGTTGAAAGACGTAAATCGTAATGCTAGAATATTCGAGTCAGGGACATGTGCTGTCTTATGACACATTCTTAATGGAAAATTAAGAGTGGACCCGGTGTGGGTCCACTCTTTGTTTTTAAAGGAGGTAGGATGGATTTAACACAAACAAAGGAAGTATTGCAGAAAGCTTGTGATGAGATGGCTCTTCAGCTTGTCTCTGTCCGCTATTATCATGATGGAGAGCTTGGCGATGTCCTTGAGGTTCTCATCGACAAGGATTACAACATCACGATGGATGAAATCCAGGCCTATACGGACAAGGTCAATCCTCTTCTGGATGAAATTCCGGAACTTGACCTACCCTACACCCTGGACATCTCCTCGGGGGGAAGTCAAAGAGAGATTCCTTTTGAAGATACACCGAAGTTCATTGACCGTTATCTTGACATTAAGTTTTCCAAAAGTCAGGAAACAGTGACGGTCAAGGTCAGTGGATTCAAGGATGATGTTCTTTCCTGCTTTTATTTCATCAAGGGAAGAAAGAAGAAACTGGATTTGAGAAGAGAAGACGTCAGTTCGATTCATATGGGCTATAAGGCCTAGAAGAATATAAAGACATAATCGGAGGAAATTTAGTTCTATGTCTGAAGAAAATGAAGTTTTAGAAGAACAGGAAGAGATTCCTGCTCCAAAGAAGAGAAGGGGCTATAAGTCTACCAGCAAGCCGATAACCGGCAAAATCAAGAGTGACGACTTCACACAAGCTGTTGCCGACATCCAGAATGACTCTTATGTCAGTGGAGAACAGGTTGCCGAAATTCTGACCCAGACTATGCAGCAGGCTTATCTTGAATGGTCCTATCCGGGACTTTTCAAGGACAAGGATTCTTCTGATCCTGCCAAGGACCTGATCAAGTGTGAAGTTGATTTTTCCAATTCCTACTCCAAGTTCAATATCTATGACATCAAGACGGTCACCAATGAAGATGACATCGTCGATGATGCCTATCAGATTTCCTTGGAAGATGCCAAGGAGATTGATCCCAGTGCAAAGCTTGGGGATACTGTCAAAATCAAATTCGATGTCACGAAGCTTGATAAGACTTATGTCAGAAGAGTCAAGCAACTTTTCCAGTCTAAGCTGAAAGAGGCTTCCAAAACTGCTATTCTTTCTGTCTATCAGGATAAAATCGGTGATCTTATCGAAGGAACGGTCACTAGGATTGAACCTGATGGAAACACTTATGAGCTCAACTTCGGCAAGGCTCAGGGATTCCTCAGGAGGGGAAACAAGCTCCCTGGCGATCGTTTTGTCGTCGGCGACAAGGTTCTTGTCCATCTTTCCGATGTTTCTGACAAGTCCAATCCGCCGAGTCTTGTCATTTCCAGAACCAGCAAGGAATTCGTCGAGAAGCTTCTTGAAAGATATGTTCCGGAAATCCAGGAAGGCATTGTCAAGATAAAGGCCTGTGAAAGAGAACCTGGAAAACGTACGAAGATTTTTGTCGAGTCCGTCAATCCCAACATCGACCCTGTCGGAACCTGTATCGGCCCTGAAAGCAGCCGTATCCGTTCCGCCTTCGATCAGCTTGGCAACGAAAAAGTTGATATTATCCATTATTATATGAATAAGGCTCTTCAGGTCATCGAAGCTATGAAACCGGCGGTTGTCATCGGTCTTACCTGCCCTGAAGATTTCTTCGATCCGAATGTCCATTATGAAGAGCTTGAACAGGACAGAGACTATGAGTATCCCAAGATCACTTGCGTCGTGAACAACGGAAACCAGGGTGTCGCCATCGGAAGCGGTGGTGTCAACGTAAGGTTAGCTTCCAGAATCACCCACTGCACCATCTCCGTCCTTCAGTCTGATGATGCCATTGCAAGCGGCACCAAGTATTTGATGACGGCTGACATCCTGAGGATGGTCAAGGGACTTTCTGGCGAAGTCGCCGATATCAAGGAAGAAGAACCTTCTCTTGAAGACGAGGAATTCACGGAAGAAGTCCATGACGAGGAAGTTGTTCCGACGGCTCCTGTCGATGTCAAGGAAGAGCCTGTGGCTGAAAAGGAACCTGTTGAGGAAGTCACTCCTGTCGCCACTCCGGTCGAAGAACCTAAGGAAGAAACTCCTGTCAAGGAAGAGCCTAAGGCTGAAGAAGAGACCGTCGCTCCGGTCGTTGATGCTGTCAAGGCTGCCAAGGAAGAGACTGTTGCCAAGGAAGCTGCCAAGAAGGATGAGGCTCCTGTGGAACATGTTGAAATCAAAAACAAGCCTCGTATCTCTCTTGAGGAGTTGGAAGAAGCTCTCTCCAGCAAGAAAGGACCGAGTGAAACCCGTTCCTATCGAAAGAAATTCAAGAAGAACGATGAGGACAAAACCTCTGTTCCAAGCGAAGCAAGCAAGGTTGAAGCCATGCCGATCTATACTGAAGAAGAGCTTCAGCAGATGGAAGCCCAGGACAATGCCGAGGATGAAAACTATGATGATGATCTCGACCTTGACCAGTATGATTCCGACGAATATTACGACCATCATTGATTCATGAATTCAAAAAAGCCGATTGTCAGAATGGACCTCGCTACGAGAAAGACCTATCCGCGTGAAGAACTTTTCCGCCTTGTCATTCAAGGCGGAAGGATTCTTCTGGATAAGGATGGCAATCTTCCCGGAAGGGGTATATATGTTTTGAAAGATGGTAGCAGCATCGCCAAGATATTCCGTAAAGGGATGTTGAAGCGTTATTGCAAGGATGATGAAATCCTATCCCATCTTGAAAAGGAGTTACAGGATGCTGCAGGAAAAACAAATTAAGTCATTGGAAGGGTATCTTGGCTTTGCCAAAAGAAAACGTTCCATATATGTCGGACTGAAGATGGAAGAAATGCTGGCCCGGAAAAAGGCCTGCTATCTCTTCCTTCTTCCATCCTGTTCCGCAAAGAAGGAAGAAGAGCTTTCACATTATCAGGACAACAATCCGGACCTTGTCATCTATCGATATCAAGGAAAGGCTGTCGATTTGAAGGAAATGCTCGGCTATGAACTTCTGAATGCCTTCTGTGTTTCGGATGTTCACTTGGCTAAGGCAATTCTGGATGTGTTGAAAGCGGATATTGACTAAGGGAGGATAATATATGTCAAAAAAGAAGAACAATAAGAATGGATTCAAACCTGAATTCGGCAAGAAGCAGTCTGCCGGCGTTCAGAACGGTGTTTTTGTCTATAATGGACCGATGACGCTTGATCAGCTTTGCAAGCGTATCAACGTTCCGGCAAGCGACACCATCAAAAGCTTCCTCATGCAGGGAAAGCTGATTTCTCTGAACACGGTACTCGATGATGATTTGATTGCCGAAGTCTGTCTCAACAACAACCTCGACTGCAAAAAAGAATCCTCCATTGCCGTCGATGATTTTACAAAAGCTAGTATTTTCGATAAAGATTCCGACAATGATCAGAGAGCCCCTGTCGTCACTATCATGGGACATGTCGACCATGGCAAGACGACTTTGATCGATTGCATCCGTCATTCCAATATCACGGGTGGAGAACATGGTGGTATCACTCAGGAAATCGGTGCCTATCAGAAGGTTGTCAACGGGAAGAAGATCACCTTCATCGATACTCCAGGCCATGAAGCCTTTACGGCGATGAGAGCACGTGGTGCTTCCGTTACGGATATCGTCGTCTTGGTTGTGGCTGCCGATGATGGTGTCAAACCTCAGACAATCGAAGCACTGGACC
The DNA here is from genome assembly GCA_050874925.1 of Candidatus Enterosoma sp. GTDB lineage: Bacteria > Bacillota_I > Bacilli_A > RFN20 > CAG-288 > Enterosoma. The sequence goes on from JBNMLQ010000010.1 coordinate 23,817, forward strand.
ATGCCAAAGCTGCCAAAGTTCCGATTATCGTCGCCATCAACAAATGCGACAAGCCGGGTGCTTCTCCTGAAAAGGTCAAGCAGCAGCTTTCGGGTCTTGGTGTTTTAAGCGAAGACTGGGGCGGAGATACCATGATGTTTGAAATCTCAGCCAAGAGAAATCAGGGTGTCGATGACCTTCTTGAAGGTATCCTTACCCTTGCTGAACTTTTGGAACTCAAGGCTAACAATCAGGCACCGGCCATCGGCTCTGTCATCGAAGCTACTCTCGACAAGAAAGAAGGAGCCAAGGCTACCCTTCTTGTCCAGAACGGAACCCTTCATGTCGGAGATTATCTTGCGGTCGGACAATATTACTGCAAGGTCAGAAAGATGACCAACGAATTCAACAAGATGCTCAAGGAAGTCGGACCTTCGACTCCTGTCAGCGTCATCGGTCTTAGCGGCGTACCTGTTGCCGGTGATAGATTCATGGCGTTCCCTGACGAAAAGACAGCCAGGGATGCTGCCGGAAAACGTGCAGCTGCCCTAGTATCGGCCAATCCGGCTGGCGCCAGTCTTGCTGAGACTGCCGCCAATGCCGCGAATGGCCAGAACAACAACATCAATTTGATTGTCAAGGCAGATACCGAAGGTTCTGCCGAGGCGTTGAAGGCTTCCCTTGAAAAAATCGACGTTCCTGGTGCAAAACTTACCGTCTTGCACTGCAATTCCGGTGATGTCAGCCAAGGCGATATCATTCTTGCTGCTGCAAGCCATGCTGTCATCCTTGCCTTTTCGGTAAAGGTCAGCGCTGCCATCAAGGATATGGCGAAGGAACAGCACGTCGAAATCCGTGAATACAACATCATTTACAAGATGCTCGAGGACATCGAGGCAGCTCTGCAAGGTACTTTGGCACCGACCTATGAAGAGGTCATCTATGGGCACGCAGAAGTCCGTTCCCTTTTCAAGGCCAGCAAAGTTGGACAGATTGCCGGTTGTATGGTTACCGACGGCTCCATTAAGAGCAATACTTCCATCCGAGTCTTCCGTGACAAGGAACTGGTTTTGAAAACCCACCTTACGTCTTTGAAGAGATTCAAGGACGATGTCAAGGAAGTCCTCAGCGGATTTGAATGCGGCCTCACCATCTCCGATAACTTTAACCTTCAGGAGGGTGACCTGCTTGAGTCCTTCGGTCAGGAGGAAGTCAAGCATGGCTGATAAGTTCGGACGCGTTCAGCAAATCATTAAAAAGGATTTAAGCAACATCATCATCTACCAGATGAAAAATAAGCTCTGTGATTTCGCCTCCATCACTGAAGTTAAACTCACTTCTGATTACTCCTATGCCACTGTCTACGTTTCCCATGTAGATCCAGACAAAATCGACGAATTGGTAGCCTTCCTGGATAACAGGAAAGGCTACCTTCGTTCTCAGCTTGCCAAGAGTCTTTCCATATACAAGACCCCTGAGCTGAAGTTCGTTGCTGACAAGCTTTATGATCAGGCCCATGAAATGGATGTCAAGATCAATGAAGCTCTCAACAGGAAACCTGTGACGCTCAAGGATGTCTATGGCAAGAATTACAAGACTCCTGAAGAGAAGGAAAAGGCCAGACTTGCCAGAGAGGCAAAGAAGGCTTCGACTTCCAAATCTTCAAAGAAATCTACCAAGAAGACGTCAGTAAAGAAAGAGGCAGCGAAGTAAGCACCCCTTTTAAAAACGTTGTTTCTGCGTTCGGTCGTGTCTCTTGCGAGACATGCCTCCGGCAGCATGAATTCGGCTGCGGCCAGCCTATTGTCAGTTTTGCCTCCTGATGATATATGTCGGGAGGCTTTTCCATTTACAAAAACAGCAAATTATCTTAAGGGCCTAAATGCATCGTCGGATTCCTTTCATGATTAAACGGATGAGGAGGTAGGCCGGAATCGGTATCAGGATGCCGAAGCTTGGTTATCGCTATCGGCTTTGGATACTTGGGTTTCACTTGGACTGCCTCCTTTCACTTTAATATTGTCTCTCAGGATTCGCTTTTGCACATAAAAAAGAGGGGCGACTTTCTTATCGACTATCTAATGGATGACTTTTTGATGTTATTTCGATGAATTTTTGAAAAAAGTAAGGCGAATTCTATATGTTTTTCAAAAAATATTTTTTATAAAAAAGAAAAGAAATCTGAATCCTAGATGAAAAAAGTCCTCTTTCCATATGACGAAGAGGACTTGACAAGATTGCGTCAGGATGAAGAATCATCTTTATGAATGACGGAGAATCGATGCTCTGTCGGCTTGGAGCTGTCTGGATAATTCATCCAAGGAAGCGAATTTCCTTTGCGGTCTTATATACCTTTTGAAACTGACCTTGATTTCTTTTCCATAGAGGTCTTCATCATGGTTTATGACATGGGTCTCGACGATATCTTTTCCTAAGACATCGATGGTCGGATGGTTTCCGATGTTTGTCATGCTTCGATAGTTCTTACCATCGATTTCCGTCGTCGTCTCATAGACTCCTTCCTTTAGCCTAACCTTATATTCCGGATAGGCCATGTTGGCTGTCGGGAAGTGTATTTTTCTTCCGTTTTCATATCCATGGGTGACGACACCTTTTAGATAGTAGTCATAACCTAGAAGCTTGTCTGATTCCTGAATCTTACCTTCCTTCAGCAAGGATTTGATCAGGGTCGAGGATATTTTTTCTTTTCCTTCCAATAGAAGGGAAAGAACCCTTACGTCGATTCCTTCCTGCTTTAGGGATAGCAGGTCCGTTGCCTTTCCAGAGGCCATCCTTGCAAAAGTGAAATCCTGTCCGACGACAACGAGTCTTGGATTGAGCCTTGTAAGAAAATCCAAGAATTCTTCCTTGCCTGTATTCTTGGTCTCTTCATTGAAGGGAAGGATGAATTCCTTTTCGATTCCTAAGGATGAGAGCATTTCTCTTTCTTCTTCTTGTGTCAGCAGAAGCTCCTGCTTCTCGTGTTTCAGGTTTGCCTTGAAATCCTTTGTGAATGTCAAAACACAGGGAATACAGCCATCTGTTTTCTTTACTTCTTCAATAAGCAGCCTGTGTCCGAGGTGAAGGCCATCGAAAAAACCGATGGCCAGGGCAATGTTGTCTTTTTGCTTTTCGGTGGATTGGATATTGAGAATCTCTTCAGTCATTTCGTATTCCTTTGTAGCAGTGATAGACTCGTCCTTCTCTTTTATATAAAGCAAGGAGTCTTTCTTTTTCCATCATGAAAAGATAGTCTTCTTTCTCTTCCAGTTTCAGGGTCTGTCCGTTTTTGACACGGAAGGAGAGAGTCTCGTCACATTCGATTTTCTTGATTTCCGGATTGAAATAGGTAAGAGGCAGGAGATCTTCCTTTTTTGCATCCTTGCAGCGGATGGCTCCGTCCAAGGTGAAATGACCGATCCTTGTCCTTCTTAAGGCAGTGAGGTAACCGATGGTCCCAAGCTTCTTGGCAATGTCGCTTCCAAGGGTCCTGATGTAGGTTCCTTTGGAAACGCATGTCTTGAAGACGATGGTGTTTTCCCTGCTGTCATAATGAACCAGTTCAAGGGAACGGATTTGAATCTCATGGGGTGGCAGAGTGATTTTGCTCCCTTCCCTTGCAAGGAAATAAGCCTTTGTGCCTTTGTAATGCTTGGCTGAGTAAAGAGGAGGAGTCTGGAGCTGTCTTCCGAGCATGGAGGATAGGACAGACTTGATTTCATCCTCAGTGTATCTTCCTACATCCTTGATATCACAAATCTCTGTCTCTGTATCCAAGGATGGCGTCGTCTTACCAAGACATAAGGTAGCGACATATTCCTTGTCGCCGTCAGGAATCATAGGTGTCAGTTTGCAGGCTTCGTTGACGGAGATGATGAGAAGACCAGTCGCAAAAGGATCCAGTGTGCCAAGATGGCCTACCTTTGGGACATCAAGCTGTCTCTTGATGACCCTGTCGACATCGCTGGAAGTGTAATCGGCTTCTTTGTCGATCTTTAGGAACCCTGAAATCATGCCGGAATATTATATCGTATTTTTAGGCCGGTTAACGGAAAACATCGAAAAAGCCGCGTAAATCCGCGGCTTAGTTGAGATTTATCGTTTACCGACGAGGTAGGGAAGTCCGTCTGCTTCCGGAGCTCTGCTGTTCTTACTGGTTAGAATAAGGACAAGAAGGGTGAAGACATAGGGAATCAAGTTGTAGACAAAGGAATCGAGCTTGAGGGCTTCCAAAGCCGGGAAGAAACTGACACCATTGGCAAGGGCGATGAAGAAGGAGAAGAAGAGAGCAGCGAACATGGTCTTGAATGGTTTCCAGGCACCGAAGATTAATACGGCGAGGGCAAGGAATCCGTAACCAGCGACTGTGCCATCAAAGTTGATGGAAGTCGTGATAAGAAGGAAGAACCCTCCCACTCCAGCAAGAAAACCGGATGTTACAACGGACATGTAACGGACTTTTTTGACGTTGATGCCACAGCTTGCTGCAGCATAAGGGTTTTCTCCGCATGCCCTGACATGTTTTCCTCCTTTGGTATGGTATAGGAAGAACCAGATGGCGACAAGGATGAGCAAACCGAAGAAAAAGGTCGGGTAGCAGTTCTTGAAGAAGATATCACCGATGAAGGGAATGTCGGAAAGGAGTGGGACATCCTTGATGAGCAATGCTTTGTCGGCGATGGCAATCTTGTCAGAGGCGGGAATCGTGCCGTTGGAATGGGCGTTGTACTGACCGATATCCAAAGTCATGTTCAAAAACAGGCATAAGGCGGGAGCTAGGGTGTTGATGGCGGTAGCGGAGATGGTTTGGTCGGCATTCAAGGAGATTGCAGAAAAGGCATGGACAAAGGAGAGAAGGCCGGCAAGAAGACCAGCCGAGAGACTTCCAACAAGGAATATCAGCAATTTGTAGCCGATAGGAAGACTGGAAGCACTAAGGTTGATGACATCGACAAAATCACTCGAGAAGCCTAACCAAACGAACATATGGTTCATCATGATGATGCCGAACCATCCTCCGATGATCATGAAGCCTTCAAGGGCGATATTGGTAACACCACTTCTTTCTGAGATGAGACCAGCAAGGGCAACGACCATCAAAGCAATGAAGACAGGAAGAAGAATCTGCATGAAGGCATAGAAACTACTCATTGGCGTTAACCTCCTTGAAATCGTTCGGAACATTGGTTTGAAGTCCTACAGTGAGAAGACGTTCCTTTTTCTTTGCGCCATGTTTATCTTTGAAGGCGACAAGGACTTTGGAAAGGAAGAAGACTGTTGCAGCAGCAGAGTAGATGATAACGGAGGTGATGATGCCGATGATGTTGGCGTTGAACCCGATGGAAGTCAGGGCACCGCCAGAAGTCTGGATATAAGAAATCAAGATGGCAGAGAGAATCACGGCAAGAGGATTGTTGTTTGCAATCAGGGCAACGGAGATGCCGGTAAATCCGATGGCATTTACGCTGGCTGTCGGTTGGAAATAGGAGGCTGTGGAAGGATTTGCGCAATACATGAATACAGCTCCCATTCCGGCCATGGCACCGGAAATGGCCATGGCATAGGCAAGTGATTTCTTGTTGTTGATACCCGCATATTTTGCACCAAGCTCGTTTTGGCCGCTCGTCTTTATTCTTAGTCCGAAGGTCGTCTTGGCAAAGACGAAGTAGAGGAGAATACAGACGAGCACGGCAATAATGATTCCGATGTCAAGACGGCTTTTCATGCCGTTTGTGCTGAAAAGAACATTCAATCCTGCCTGAGGAACCGTACAGTTGGCTATGCCGTTGATATTGAAGCGGTTATGGCTTTGGTCGAAGAACATATCCGTCTTGGTGATGATGCCGGTGAGGTAGACGGCGATATAGTTCATCATGATGGCAGAGACGACGATGTTGACATTAAAATGGTTCTTTAAAAGAGCTGGTACCAATGCCCAAAGTGCTCCACCGAGCATACCTGCTATCAAGACGACTAGGAAAGCCACGGCATTTGGCATGGAAACGTCTTTGAGAAGATTTGCTGTCATCAGGGCGATGCAGCCTCCGAAGGTGAACTGGCCCGAACCCCCGATGTTGAACACACCTGCCTTGCTGGCAATGGCGACGGCAAGTCCTGCACCGATGAGTGGTGTGCAATTGAAGAGTATGTTTCCGATGGACTGAAGTCCGTTTGGGACACCTCCTATGATGAGAGTTGAAAATCCTTTGAGGGACTGGCTCGGATTGACAGCAAGCATGACGATAAAGCCTAGCAGGAATCCGAAGAAGATGCTGAGGACAGAAAAGAGGAAACTTTGCAATCCTTTGTGTTGGTTGCAACGGATGGAGGTATTCAGGGTCTCCCTAAGATTCTTGATTTTGGAATCAGTCATTCTTTTTATCCTCCTTGGTGCTGTTTCCACCCATATAGAGACCGATTTCTTCAAAGGAGGTCTTCTTTGGGTCTAGTTCGGCTGAAATGGTTCCGTTGTGGATGACAAGAATCCTGTCGGCAAGGTTCATGATGTCCTCCAGTTCGACTGAATATAGAAGGATGGCAGCGCCTTGATCCCTTTTTTGAATCAGGAGCTTGTTGATACCTTCGATGGCACCGACGTCGAGACCTCTTGTTGGTTGATTGGCAATCAGAAGTCTGGGTGTGTCGCTGGTCTCACGGGCAAGAATGACCTTCTGCTGGTTTCCGCCTGACATGTCGCCGACGCGGGTGTTCATTCCAGAAGAAGAACGAATGTCATATTCCTCGATGAGACCTTCGGCGTTTTCCTTCATGATGGAGTTCGATATGATGCCGAACTTTGAGAATGGACGTCTGGAAAATTTGGTGATAATCAAATTTGTAGCGATGTCGAAGTTGAGAATCAGACCATCCTTGAGTCTGTCAGACGGAATGATGCCTAGCTTATGCTGCCTCTTCGTCTTGATGTTGGTCCTTAGCATATCCAGGTAAGCAACTTGTTTTTTGCTCCTCTTCAGGTATTTCAGGTTGTTTTTTGTTTCGATGGCTTCCTCCTTGGTCTTGGCCTTGAGGGAAGCAAGGTTGATTTTTGTCTTCCTGATTTCTTCCTTGATAGAATCGGAAGGGGCAAAGATATCCTTTGCTTTCAAAGCATCCTTTCTTTCCTGAATGATTTTTGAGGATGTTGATTTATCAGTCATCTTTTCTGAGGATATATATTTTTCGAAAAATTTTTTATCTTTCGAATATTCTTCCTTATATTGTTTTTGTAGAGAAGAAAGATGTGCTTTTTCTTTTTTGCATTCTTTTTGATAGGATTCGTCAATCTTATTTAAAAGGATTTTGGTTTGTTTCTTCAAGTCAGTTACGTTCTTCTCGAAGATTGGAATCATACGCTTTTTAGCTTGCTTGAATTCTTGCTGAAGATGTTGAATCTTAGGAAGATACTGTTTTTTTAGCTTGGCAAGTTCTTTGGCTTCTTCCTTTTTGGCTTGGCTGAGATAATTTTTCCTTTCCTGAAGGAGACTTTTATATTCTTGTTTTGCCTGCAAATTGCCTTTCTTTTCAGTGTTCAGGATTTCAAGTTTTTCGTCATATTGGGCAAGCTTGGCATTTTTTATCTTCTTGATGTCATAGATGGCATCATAATATTCGTCAATCTTCTTTTCGAGATTATCGTATTCATGTTTTGTCAGTTCATGGAAGTTGCCATCGATTCCGATGTCATAGAAGCGTACTGCACCTCTTGTGGCTGGGTAACTTTTTAATCCGGTGATGATGTTGATCAGTTCTTCCTGGCCATTCCCTTCGATGCCGGCGATGGCTACGATTTCTCCGGCACGGACTTTCAAAGAAACATTGTTGAGAGCTTTCCTACGGGAATGCTTAATGCCACACGAAAGGTTCTTGACTTCCAATACGGCATCTTTTGGAGTGGCGTCTTTCTTTTCAACTTTGAAGCTGACTTTTCTTCCCACCATGGCTGATGCCATGGTGGCGGTATCGGTTGAATTTACGTCGAAGCTGGTGATGGTCTTCCCTCTTCTGAGAATGGTGCAGACATCGCTGCTGAGCTTGATTTCATCAAGTTTGTGCGTAATGAGGATGACGGCCTTGCCTTCACGGCGGAAGTTTTTGAGGATTTCGATGAAAGAGGTAATTTCCTGTGGCGTGAGGACAGCTGTCGGTTCGTCAAAGATCAGAATGTCTGCATCCCTGTAGAGAACTTTGACGATTTCAGTTCTCTGTTGCATGCCGACGCTGATGTCCTTGACCTTGCTGTCCAAAGAAAGGGAAATGGAGTATTTTTTACAGATTTCCTGTATTTTTTTATAACTTTGCTTCTTGGTGAGCACGCCAAGCTTTGTACTTTCGCTTCCTAAGACGATATTTTCATAGACGGTAAAGTCGTTGACCAGCTTGAAATGCTGATGCACCATACCAATCTTCAATTCTGTGGCATCGTTGGCATCCTTCATATGGACTTCTTTTCCGTTGACGAGAATTTGTCCTTTGTCTGGCTGAAGCATACCAAAAAGAATGCTCATCAATGTGGATTTGCCGGCTCCGTTTTCTCCTAAAATGGCATGGATTTGTCCATATTGCACATTCAGGTGCACATCATTTAACGCCATCAAGGAACCGAAGCACTTGGTGATATGTCTCATCTCGACGGCGATTTTGTTCTCTTTTTCCATGGTTCACCTCTTAAAAAGTAAAAAGCATCGGGAGTCAAAATGACTCCCGATAGCAATCAAACAAAAAGTAGAATTTTAGGCGTTCTTCTTGGTGCCCTTGATGGCGTTGACAAGATCGTCGCTGACTGTGAAGCCGAGCTTGGTCATTTCAGTCTTGAAGTCGTTCAGGGTAGTATCGCTGTCGGAGTAGGAAGGAACCTTGACGCTTCCATTTTTTAACTTGGCGATGAAGGCATTGGTCTTGGAAACGACGTTTTCCTTGTTCTTGAAGCGGGCGGTGTTGCCAAGGATGACGTCACAGGCATCATCCTGGATGCCGAGATCAAGATGGCCTTTTTCGAATTTGTCAGCCAGGATGTTGTTGCATTCGCGGTAGATGGCAGCTTTGAGACCTTTGGTTGCTGAAGTGATGACGGAAGTTGCCTTCGTGGATTCATCTGTATCTACTCCGACAATCATGTGACCCTTGCTGGCGTCAGAAGCGGCAATGACGGAATCACCTGCACCACCTGCGGCCGTGAAGATGACTTCGACGCCATCTTCATACCAACCAGAAGCTGTGGTTTTCCACTTTGGGTTGGCCATATATTCACCGCAATAGGTGTAATAGCTTGGACTGAAACTGAAATCGGTGAGCCCAAGTTCGTTGGCAGCATAATAGGCACCAAAGACAAAACCGAGGCCATAACGGATAGGAGCAGGCTGGGCAGCTCCGCCGAAGAAAGCAAGGTTACGATATCCGTCCATGACGGTGGCGTAGCCTGCTAAGACACCGGATTCATTCTCTTTATAGGAGATGGTGCAGACGTTGTCGAGATTTTTTGTTGTGGAGAAGTCAAGACCGATGAATTTGACCTTAGGATAGTTCTCGGCGACGTTGTCAAAGGCTTCAGAGAAGTAATATCCAGGACATATGATGGTGTTGAAGCCTTGGCTGGCAGCTTGGGCGATGGCATCTTCATAGCCGGAAGTGTTTGCACTGGCAGGCTGGAAGTACTTGGCTTCGCTGACTTTGTCTCCGTTGTCTGCCTTATAAGCGGAGATAGCCTCCCATGTGGTTTGGTTGTAGGAACCATCGGTGATGCTTCCGGCATCGGTAAGCATGGCAATCTTCAAGGTGCCGTCATCGGCAGTTTGAGTGGAATTGCATCCGACAAGGCCTAACATGGAAACTACGGCAAGGCAAGCGACTCTGAGATTCTTTTTCATTACATGTTCCTCCTATTGTGAATGTTGAAAAAGAAAAAATGGATCAACTGGATTGACCCATTTAATACCCATCCTGATGTGACAGGCACTAAACGGATAGCCCTCATTTCGGTTGAGGCTAGAGACGGAACCACCATTAACAGGGTAAGCGTCAATTCCATCATCCAAAGCCAACAAAAATGCCGGTCCGGTTTCACCAAACGGTGATTC
>JBNMLQ010000011.1:0-27783 GCA_050874925.1 Candidatus Enterosoma sp.
AGAAGGCAAAGGAATCCGATCCGAAGCAGGCGATGTATCTTGTCGGAAATGTCTATAATTTCAAGACACCGATTGCATCTCTGACCAAGAACTATGATCTCATCATTCATGTCATGGACTTTGATTCCCACAACACCGTGCAAAGAGCTCTCTGGCAGATGAGCAAGGGTACACCGGATGTCCCTTGGTATGTCCATGAGGTTCCGACCATCATGGTCTCGGTCCGCTGCCCCTTCCATCTCTTCGATGCTCCGCAGGTCAAGACCTATATCAACGCCTACGACAAGAACAAATCTACTTTGGATTCCCTTGTCGACAAGCTTGTCGGGAAGGAAGACTTCGAAGGGGTCTCCCCAGTCGATGCCTTCTGCAATATGAAATATTGAGGATAGAAAAATGAAATTACCATTTCCTGTCGATCTGAAGGACAAGGTCGTTGTCGTCACCGGAGCCGGTGGCGTCATCTGTTCCTATCTTGCCAAGGCTGTCGCAAGCTGCGGTGCCAAAGTCGCCTTGCTGGATCTGAACCTTGATGCAGCAAGGAAGAATGCCCAGGACATCGTCGATGAAGGATTTGTCGCCAAAGGCTTCGAAGCCAATGTCTTAAACAAGGAATCTCTTGAAAAATGTCATCAGGAAGTCCTTGATGAATTCGGAAAGTGTGACATCCTCATCAATGGTGCCGGCGGAAACAATCCCCGTGCCACCACGGACAATGAGTATGCCGAAGTCGATGATGCCACCAAGGAAGGACTGAAGACATTCTTCGACTTGGAACAGTCCGGCGTTGAATTCGTCTTCAACCTCAACTTCATCGGTACGCTCCTTCCGACCCAGGTCTTTGCCAAGGACATGATTGGAAGAAAAGGATGCAGCGTATTGAACATCTCTTCCATGAATGCCTATACTCCTCTGACCAAGATTCCGGCTTATTCCGGTGCCAAGGCTGCCGTGAGCAACTTCACCCAGTGGCTTGCTGTCCACTTCAGCCATGTCGGCATCCGTGTCAACGCCATCGCTCCCGGCTTCTTCTCCACCAAGCAGAATGCCAAGCTTCTCTTCAATGACGATGGTACGCCTACCAAGAGGACCGGCAAGATTCTTGCTGCGACTCCGATGGGTCGCTTCGGAGAGGTCTATGACCTTCTTGGAGCCACCCTGTTCCTTCTTTCGGAAGAAGGTGCCGGATTTGTCACCGGTGTCTGCATTCCGATCGATGGCGGATTCTCTTCCTATTCCGGTGTTTGAATTTCAGAAGTTTCTTATATTGGAGGTAATAAACCATGAAAATTTTAGAACCGATTCAAGTTGGTAAGATCACGTTGAAGAACCGTATCATGTTCACGCCTTTGACGACTGGATATGAGGAGAGAGACGGTTCCATCGGCGAACACAGCCGCAATTTCTACACTCGTCTGGCTCAGGGTGGGGTAGCCTACCTTGTCGTCGGTGATGTCGTTCCTGTCCCGACGGTCTCTCCGACACCAAAGCTCTTCATGGATTCCCAGATCGAATCCTTCAAGAAGCTTGCCGACAGCGTCCATCAGTATGGCGCAAAGCTCGGCCTTCAGATTTTCCACCCCGACTATGATGCCGAGGCAGTCACTGCCATGGTCAACGAGACCTGGGCTTTGAAAGCCAAGGCCAAGGCTTTGATGGATGCCAAGGATCCTTCCTATGAAGCTGTCATGAAGGAAGCTTCCGAGAAGGAGAAGGCAGCCTTTGGCAAACTTCATTATGATATGACTCATTTTGTCAGCGAAGTCTCCGGTGAGAAACTTGCTGCCATCCTTGAGAAAATCAAGGCCTGTATCGTCCGTGCCGTCAAGGCCGGTGTCGATGTCATCGAAGTCCATGGAGACCGTCTTGTCGGTTCTCTTTGCTCTACCATCCTCAACCACAGGACGGATGAATATGGTGGAAGCTTCGAAAACAGGACAAGGTTTGCCCTTGAATTCGTCGATGCCATCAAGGCTGCCGACAAGGATATCACCATCGACTATAAGCTTCCGATTGTCACGACGGATGAAAATGGAAACCCGTGCGGAAAAGGTGGCCTCTTCATCGATGAGGCTGTCAAGCTTGCCGTCCTTCTTGAGCAGCATGGCGTTGACATGATCCATGTCGCCCAGGCCAACCATACCGGCAACATGAATGATACCATTCCTGCCATGGGTACCAGGGAATATGGATTCATGATCGACTATGTGAAGCAGATCAAGAACGCTGTTCATGTCCCTGTCTCCATGGTCGGCAGAATCACTACTCCGGAAGCAGGCGAGACCCTTCTTGAAGAAGGCATCTGCGATATTGTCGGTTTCGGAAGATCCCTTCTTACCGATCCTGACATCGCCAAGAAGCTTGCCGAAGGAAAGGCTGACGAAATCAGAAAGTGCATCATGTGCAATAAAGGATGCACTGATGCCATCAGCTCCAGAAAGTTTGTCTCCTGCGTCCTCAATGCCGAAAACGGCTATGAATACAAGAGAGTCATCACCAAGGCCAAGAATCCTAGAAGCATCGCTGTCGTCGGTGGTGGCGTTGCCGGTCTTGAGGCTGCCAGAGTCCTTGCTGAAAAAGGACATCATGTCGACCTCTATGAGAAGTCTCTCAAGCTTGGTGGTCAGGTCAACATCGCCAGCGTTCCGCCAAGGAAAGGCGAGATGAACCGTATCATCAACTATTTCGAAAATGTTCTTTCCAAGAAGGATGTCACCATCTTCTTGGGTCATGAATTCACCAAGGAAGATGCCAAGAAGTATGACACCATCATCAATGCCGTCGGTGCCCATAACCTTGTCCCGCATATCCCTGGAATCGATTTGACCAACGTCGTCAATGCCTGGGATGTCCTTGCCCACAAGCAGGTCGTCTTCGGTAAGATTGCCGTCTGCGGCGGTGGACTTGTCGGTGTCGAGACTGCCGAATGGCTCGCTGACAAGGGATATCCTGTTTCCATCATCGAAATGCTTCCGAAGATTGCCAACGGAGAGTCCAGCACGATTCTTCCGACCCTTATGGCTGACCTTGAAAAACACCATGTCGATATCCATGTTTCCAGCAAGATCAAGAGAATCGAACTTGGCAAGGTTGTCGTCGATGTCCTCGACAAGGACGGAAAGCCTGTCAAGGAAGAGGAAATCAAGTGCGACTTCGTCGTCAATGCTCTTGCCTCGGCAAAGAACGTCCTCGACCTGGAAGGTGTCGAAGGAGTCAAAGTCATCCCTGTCGGTGACTGCAGCGGAGAAAGACCTTCTACCATCGAAAATGCCATCAAGACGGCATACGATGCTGCCAATTCCATCGACTAGTATCGCATCATCTGCTCCCGGACATCGCTCCGGGAGCTTTCGTTTTTATTGTTTTTTTTGCGTTTCGGCTTTATCATATAACTATGAAAAAAGAAATTAAGCTTCTTGATTTCAAGGACAAACTGCCCCTGACATTCTCTTTGATTCAGTTCGATTCGGCCTTTCAGCACATGCATTCCTATGCTGAACTTGTCATCGTTTTGGATGGAAAATTCAATGTTACCATCGGTGATGAAACATTTGAAGCAAAGGAAGATGACATCTTTATTATAAATCGTAAAGTTTTTCATTCATCGACCGCTGAAGGCACAGCTACCGTATTGTCTCTTCTCATCAATCAGAAGGGCTTTGGGCTGACGGAGGAGGAAGTCTCATCCCATGTCTTCAACCTCAACACGATGAAGTATGGAAGGTCTGACAAGGCTGATGAAATCCGCTATCTGGTTTACAGCATCATCAAATACAATACGATGGACAACGTCGACAGCATCTATACCAACAGAGCCATCGCTTATTCCATGTTTGCCCAGCTTATCAACAAGTTTTCCGTCGATGTCTCCCAAAGCATGAATAAATCCAATGAGGGAGACATCTATTCTGACCTTGCCAGCTTTATCAACGACCATTATAAGGAGAAACTTACCCTGACTTCCTTGGCTGATCATTTCCAGTATTCCTTGTCCTATCTGTCCCGTCTTTTCAAGCAGTGCTTTCATGTCACCTTCATGGAATACTATACTTCGGTGAGAGTCAATTATTCCCTGGATGACCTGGTCTCTACCAACAAGACCATCGAGGAAATTGCCTTGGAGCACGGATTTGATGATCCTAGAAGCTATGTCAGAGCATTCCGCAGCGTGTATCATGATGTCTATCCGAGCGAATACCGGAGAAAAAACAGGAACACCAGGAAGACGAGCATCGATTTGAATGCCATCAGTTCCAAGTTCCTGAACCTCATTCTGAAGAAATATGACGAATATCTCAGCAAAATGAATAGGAAAAGCATCGAAAAGGTGTATAAGGAAGAGGTCATCAACGTCGATTTCTCGACATCCGGAAAAGAGATACGGAATGTCGGGAACCGCATCCTGGATGTCGGATCGAGCAAGGTCATGGTCTATTCCGAACTGCGTGGATTGATTTCGGATCTGCAGAACCATGCCGGATTCCAATACCTCCTTTTGCAGGACCTCTTCAACCAGACGGTCCGCCTCTTTGTCGAGGACAGCAAAGGCAGTTTTTCCTTCTCGGAATCCATCCTTGAGAACCTTCTCAGCTTCTGCAAAAGGAATTACTTCAAGCCCTATTTCCGTTTCGAATATGATTTTGTGATGAAGCCGTCTGCCTTTTGTCAGGTCATCGAGTCCATGGTCAGTTATATCAAATCCCATTATGACCCGGCAGATTATCATGACTGGATGTTCTCGGTCAGCTATGCCCAGAGTATCATGAACCGCAGGCAGGAAGATGTGGATGGCTTCTTTGAATGTGTCGTAAGCATCCATGACTGCATTCGTAGGAACCTTCCCGGAACCATCCTGGTTTCTCCTGCTTTCTTAAGAAGCGATATCCATAACGGAACGGTCCTGAAAAGGTTCTTTGAAGTGTCCAACGAAAACAGCCTGTCCTTCCACTATCTTTCTTTCCGCTACCTCAATGTCGACAAGATCGACTATATTCAAAAGGATAGGAAGGAACTGTCGATGTTCCTTGAGGAACTTGGCCGTGACTACGGCGTACGGGACAACAAGGTCCTGATCGACTGCCTGAATTTCACCAACCAGGAAAATTATCTCAACGACACGGTCTATGCTTCCAGCTATCTATCCTATAATCTCATCCACAATGTCGAGAACATCAGCGCCATGTCCAAGGATGCCTTCTTTGATTCCTATGGATATGAAATCCAGAAGAATCCGTTTGTCGGAAAGAGTGGTCTGGTGACCTATGACGGAATCAAGAAAGCCAGCTATAATGCCTTCATCTTCTTCTCCAGGCTTGGAAACCATCTTTTGAAAAAGGGAAAGAACTTCATCGTGACCTGCAAGGGAAACAAAATCATCATCCTTCTCAACAACTTCGTCCAGTATCTTGATCTGTATTCCGACAAGGAGTTCAAGACCCTCAGGGAGGATGAGAGATATTCCTGCTTCCCGGAGACCAAGGATCTTCTGTTCCATTTCAGCTTTGAAAACCTGGATTGCACCGGTGCAAGGATCAAGAAGTCGAGCATCTCCAGGCATTCCGGAAGCGCATATGATCTTTCCCTGAAGGTGGGAAGCTTTGCCGATATGAAACGGGAAGAGGTCGAAGAAATCCGTGGCCTCAATTATATCTTCTTCTCCGTCAAGAAGGAGAAGGTCGTCGACAACCGGTTGAACCTTGATTTTGCCGTGGAGCCCTTGGAGACACAGCTGATTGAAATCGAACTGACTAAGATTTAGAAAAGTAACAAAAAAATATTTTTTGTAACTATTGAAAACACGCGTTAACTTTTATATAATGATGTCACAGAAAGGAGACGATTCCTATGAAAATGAAAAATATCGTTTTATGTCTCAGCCCGCTCATGATGCTTGCTTCCTGCTCGGGAAATACTGATGGCGCAAGCAAGTGCCATCTCTATCTCAGGACGACCTACTCCGGAGGATATGTGGAGCATATCAGCAAGAGCCAGGAAGACAAGAGTGAAGTTTCCTATATGACGGTCACTCCTCTTGGACTGGATGATGGAGTCTCTGAGGATGCCCTTCCTTCTGATTTCACCGTCGTCGATGGCGGAAAGACCTTCACGGGTATATGCTTTGTCACCTCCATGAGCTTCAGCTCCATCACCATCAATGGTGTCAAACAGACGGTTTCCTATATTGCTGAGACCAAGACGGACAAGGTGACCTTCAACAAGGATTACAAGGATAATCTCAGCATCGAATTCGATACGCTTCTTTCCGATGACGCCGTCCTTTCCTTCAAGAAGACGGAAATCAAGGATAAGCTCAGCTGATGAAAGTCACGAATGCCGCAAGAGAACTTCTTGCCAAGATTCTTAAGGAAAACGATCTGGACCTTGTTGCCGTTTCTTTGGAAGAGATGGATGACGGAAGCGTCAATCTCAATGTCCAGCTTGTGAAGAAGGAAGATGTCAGAACGGACCTTGCCTTTGATGTCGATGGTGTTTCCTTTGTCATGACTCAAGATGTCCGGGAAGCCTTGGAAGATATCGTCTTCGATGTCCATGAAGGAGAACTTGTCTTCCATTTCGAAGGGGACGAATGTTGCCATCACCATGATGGGGAATGCACTCACCATCACCATGATAACTGCCACCATGGTGAAGATGACGAGTGCTGTTGCTGCAAAGACCATGAGTAGGATGTCAGATACTTCCTTCCTTGAAAAGGATGGGAAGACACTTCTTACCGCAAAGCTTCAGTCGCTCTTGGATGAGGCGGATGAATTTGTTTTCTTGAAAGGGGACTATCTTTCCGGTCCTCTTTTTTTACATTCGGACATGAAGGTGAGGTTCGAGGCAGGCGCCAGGATTCACCTGATCGATGATGAGTCTGTGTTTTTCAAAATCCCTACCCGGATTGCCGGAATCGACATGGAAGGATATCCGGCCCTTTTGAATCTGATCGATGTCAAGAACGTTGTCGTGTCCGGACACGGGGAAGTGATCGGACACGGAAGCAAGTGGTACAGAAAGTACTGGGGCGATGACAAAAAGGGTGGAATGCGGAAGGAATATGATGCAAAAGGTCTTCGGTTTGCCTGCGATTATGACTGCTCAAGGCCAAAGAACATCCTTGTTCAGAACTCTGAGGATGTCAATATATCGAATCTGACTTTACGGGATTCTCCGTTTTGGAATCTTCATGTGTTATATTCGAAAAACATCCTTCTTGACGGTCTATGCATCCTTGCCGATGACCCTAACGGTCCTTCTACGGATGGCATCGACATCGATTCAAGCCAGGATGTGGAAATCAGTCACTGCAGTATCTCCACCAATGATGACTGCATCTCCCTCAAATCAGGACGAGACCAGGATGGCATCGACAGAGGTATTCCGACAAGGCATGTCTACATCCATGACTGCAGCATCCTTCGTGGATATGGAATCTCCATCGGTTCCGAACTTTCCGCCGGCATTGAAGATGTCCTTGTTGAAAACGTCAGTTTTTCCATGTCGGACTGTGGATTCAGAATCAAGTCGTCGAAGAATAGGAAGGGATATGTGAGGGATGTCTTGATGCGCCATGTCTCATTGAAGGATGTCCGCTATCCTTTCTATTGCTATCTTGATTGGAACAGGATGTATAATGCCAATGTCCTTCCTGAAGATTACAAAGGCGTCATTCCTCCCTATTGGAAGAAGCTTCTTGCATGCACGGATCCCATGACTAAGGATACGTGTGTTGAAAATCTGTCTTTTGAGGATGCTTCGATATCTTATCAGGACACCCCTGCCTCTGAAAGCTGTCTTTATACGTTCAATGGATTTGAAAACGGTGTGATGGCAAAAATCCGTTTTTCTGACATCAGGGGAGTGGTTGGGGAATACGGCACCTTTGCAAACTGCAGGGATGTCGTCCATGAAAAGGAAGATGTCCGAATCCTTCATGAAGATAGGACTGTTCCGGGAAGCTTTGATAACCGCTGAAGGCTTTGGTAGATAGCTCTCTGGATTTTGCAGAGACATAAGGCGGTGGATTGCACTTAGAGATAATGCAAAAAAGCTTGTAATCAGAATTATTTATATAATATAATTAACAACGCGTCATTTTTGATGCATTTTCTTTATGTGAATCTTGCCGACAAGTCCTCTAGATTATTCCCTTCTTCAGACCAGGGAGTAACGCCCCTGCTACGATCATTCTATTGGGTTGGCATCTTGAAACAGAAAGAAGTTTTAACAAAAAGGAGGCTCTAAACATGAGCGAAGAAGTCAAAGAAGTCGAGCAGACCCAGGGTGTCATGGCCAGCACTGTCCACAATCCTGATGATCCGGTTGTCAGTGCAAAGACCCTTTTGGATGCCGGTGTTCATTTCGGACACAGAGTTTCCAGATGGAACCCGAAGATGAAGCAGTTCATCTACGGAAAGAGAAATAATCTCCACATCATCGATTTGAACAAGACCGCAAGCCAGATGCAGATTGCCTATCAGGCTTTGAAGGATATTGTTTCCAAGGGTGGCAAGGTTCTCTTCGTCGGAACCAAGGCCGTTGCCCAGAAGGCCGTCCAGGAAGAAGCCGTCCGTTCCGGTTCCTTCTATGTTGCCAACCGTTGGTTGGGCGGAACCCTCACCAACTTCCACACCGTCGCCAAGAGAATTGCTCTCTTGAGACAGATTGAACAGGAAGAACTCAATGGCGAACTTGAAAAGCTCCCGAAGAAGGAAGCTGCCGACAGACTCAAGCTCAAGGCCAAGCTTGCCAGCAACCTTGAAGGCATCAAGGAAATCCGTCTCCTTCCGCAGGCCATCGTCATCGTCGATCCGAAGGAAGAACACAATGCTGTTGCTGAAGCCAGACTTCTCAACATCCCTGTCTTCGCCCTTGGTGATACCAACACCGATCCGGACACCATCGACTATCTTGTCCCTGCCAATGATGACAGCGAATCTTCCATCCGCATCATCGTCGGACTTCTTGCCGATGCCGTTGTCGAAGGAAAGGGTGGCGAGCCGCTTTATGCCTACAAGGATGCTGCTGCCGCTTCTTCCACCATGGCTGAGATGCTCAAGGGTGTCGATCCGAACGAGCAGACCAAGGCCATCCGTGCCAAGCTCCGCAATGATGCCATTGCCATGAGAAAGAAGAAGTCCGGAAACCGTCCGGCCAAGAAGTTCGTCAAGAAGAACTTCCGTCCGAGAAACAACACTGAAGAAAAGAAGGATGAGACGACCCCTGCTGCCGATGCCGCTACCGCTACTGCCGAAACTGCACCTGCAAAGGAGAACGCCTAATGTCCAGCAATATCGAACTTATCAAGCAGCTCCGTGATCGTACCGGTGCTGGCTTGATGGACTGCAAGAAGGCCTTGGCCGAAAACAACAACGACGTCGAAGCCTCTGTCACATGGCTTCGTGAGAAGGGCATTGCCAAGCAGGCAAAGAAAGCCTCTTCCCGTATCGCTGCCGAAGGTGTTGCCTGGGTTATGGCCAAAGGCAATACTGCCGCCATCATCGAAGTCAACTCCGAGACTGACTTCGTTGCCAACTCCGATCCGTTCCGTGCCTTGGTCAAGGAAGTCAATGAAATCGTCCTTGCCAATGCTCCGAAGACCCTCGACGAAGCCAAGGCTTCCAAGAATGGAGAAGGCAAGAGCATCAACGACCTCTTCGTCGATGCCGGTGTCAAGCTCGGTGAGAAGCTTGACTTCAGAAGATTTGAAATTGTCACCAAGTCCGATGATGAAGTCTTCGGACCTTACATCCATATGAACGGCAAGATTGCCACTTTGGTCGTCCTCAAGGGCGGAAATGCCGAAGTCGCCAATGGTGTTGCCCTCAATGTCTGCTCCAACAATCCGGCCTACATCAACGAGAATGATATCCCGGCTGATGTCATCGCCAAGGAAACCGAAGTCCAGACCGAGGCTGCCCATAACGATCCTAGCTTCGCCAAGAAGCCGGCTGCCATCCAGGCCAAGATTGTCGCCGGCAAGGTCAACAAGGTTCTCTTTGAATCTGTCCTTGTCGATGAGCCCTTCATCTTTGATGATTCCAAGACCGTCGGTCAGTATCTCAAAGAGAATGGTGCTTCCGTTGTCAAGACCGTCAGATATGCTGTCGGTGAAGGCATCGAAAAGCGTCAGGATGATTTTGCTGCCGAAGTTGCCGCTCAGGCTTCTGCCGGTAAGTAAACAGATTATCGATAAGGCACCCCTTTGTGGGTGCCTTTCTTCAAGCAAATATTTCAAGGAAAAACAACATGGCAAAACAATATAAACGTATTTTATTGAAAATCTCCGGTGAAGCACTCAAGGGCAGTGAAGAAATCTATGCGAAGGACTTCATCGAGAAGATCTATCAGATGGTCAAGAAGATCACCGATATGGGCACGGAAGTTGCCATCGTCGTCGGTGGTGGAAACATCTGGCGTGGAAATCTTGCTTCCAACCTCGGCATCGAGAGAACCTCGGGAGACTATATGGGCATGCTGGCGACCATCATGAATGCCATGTGCCTGCAATCTTACTTTGAAAACAATGGATTGGTTACAAGAGTCATGTCTGCCGTCGAATGCAACAAAGTCTGTGAACCATATATCAGAAGAAAAGCGATACGTCATCTGGAAAAGAAGAGGGTTGTCATCTTTGCCGGTGGTATCGGATCACCTTATTTCACGACGGATACCTGTGCTGCCTTAAGAGCAAAGGAAATCTGTGCCGATGGCATCTTTATGGGGAAGAATGGTGTCGAGGGCATCATGAGCGATGATCCGAGAACCAACCCCGATGCAACATTGATCAAGAAGATTTCCTATCAGGACATCCTTGCCAGGGGACTCAAGGTCATGGATGCCACGGCCATCGGTCTTCTTCTGGATTCCAAGGTCGATGTCCGTGTCTTCAATATGAACAATCCTGAAAATGCTGTTTCCGTCGTCAAGGGGGAAGACCTTGGCACTTTGGTCACCAATTCCAAGTAAGATTAGTTTCATTTCGAAGCGCTATCTAGTAAAATAGTTATATATACTTTTGGAGGATAAAATTATGGATTATTTGGATGAATGCAATGAAAAAATGGATAAGTCCGTCGAAGCCCTCAAGGCTTCCATGGCTACATTGAGAGCCGGAAGAGTTTCTTCTGCCCTTCTTGACAAGGTCACTTTCAACATGTATGGTTCTCCGTCTCCCATCAAGTATGGAGCCACCATTTCCGTTGTCTCCCCGACCGATCTTTCCATCAAGCCGTTCGATCCGTCGACGGCCAAGGATATCGTTTCCGGTATCAACAAGGCTGATCTGGGCTGCACCGTCTCCCAGAATGGCAATGCCATCATCCTGAAGTTCCCTGCACCGAGTGAGGACCGCAGAAAAGACCTTGAAAAGCAGGCCAAGAAATATGCCGAAGACGGAAAGGTTGCCGTCCGCAACATCCGTCGCGACATGAACACCAAGGTCAAGAAGGATGAGACCCTTTCCGAGGACATGAAGAAGGATTTCGATTCCGACATCCAAAAGGCCACTGACAAGCATATCGCTGAAATCGACAAACTCTATCAGGAAAAGGTCAAAGACATCGAGACTATCTAAGATGCCCAAAAAAGAAGCACGAGATCTGAAAGACATCCAGCAATATGCTCCATTGAAGCATATCGCCTTTATCATGGATGGAAACGGAAGATGGGCCAAACAGCGCCTTCTTCCCAGAAGTGCCGGACATAAGGCGGGTGTGGCCAAGATCCACGAAATCATCGACAGTGCTTTTGAAGACTACGGCATATATGCCGCCAGTCTTTTTTGTTTCTCGACGGAAAACTGGAATCGCCCGCAGCAGGAAATATCCACGCTTTTTGAACTGCTCAAGGAATTCTTCCAGCGTGAAATCGACTATTTCATGGAGAAGTCCACGCAGGTCAGGGTTCTTGGAGAACTCGATGATCAAAGGATTCCCAAGGATATCTTAGATACCATTCATGATGCAGTAGACCGCACCAAGAACAATACCAGGCATGTCTTCAACGTCCTCTTCAATTATGGTGGAAGAAGAGAAATCCTCGATGCCACCAAGAAGATTGCCCAAGAGGTCAAAGATGGAAAGATTGCCGTGGATGACATCGATGATGAACTTTTCAAGCAACATCTGTTCACCAAGGAGATTTCGGATATCGACCTTCTCATCAGGACGAGTGGCGAAGAGAGAATCTCCAATTGCTTCCTATACCAGCTTGCCTATACGGAACTGGAATTCGTGGATGTCTATTGGCCAAGCTTTTCCAAGAAGGACTTAGCCAAGTGCCTTGAGGAATATACGCATCGCAACCGTCGTTTCGGAGCCATCAAAGAATGAATAAACTATCCAATTCCTCCAAATCAGGAATGTTGAAGAGAACCATCACCGGAATCTGTCTTGTCGCCGTCCTTTTGCCATGCTCGATTCTTGGAAACTGGCCTTTCTTCATTTTGATTTTCTTTCTTGCCGTCGTTGCCATCCATGAGATGCTTTCGACGCCAGGACCCAAACGCTACAACTGGGTGGTCAGAGCCGTCGTCTATCTTTTTGTCCTTTCTTTTATCTATTGGGGATATCTGAAGAACATGCTCAGGTCGCCTAGCAGTCCTGACTATATGAATCCGTTTGAAAACGGCGGTCAGTTCTCCTTGACAAACATCTTCGTATCCATATCTGGAATGACTCTATATGCGCTGATTCTCTTCTTGATTGCCATTGTCGATCCGAAGATGCAGTTGCAGGATGTCACATATCTGTTCACGGTCGGCGTCCTTCTTGCCTTAGGCTTTGTAGGAATCTACTTCGTACGATATTTTCCCAACTCCAGCGGCTTTGTCCAGAATCCAGCCTTTGCCGATGTGACGGTCAGTGTCCCGTGGAATGAGAACCAAGTGATACTGAAGAACTATTTCGTCAGTTACTATCAGGCTCACAATATGAACCAGAATTATTGTTCCAGCCTTCTTATCTTCTTCATCTGCATCGGGACATGGTCAAGCGATGTCGGTGCCTATTTCTTCGGTATGCTTTTCGGAAAGCACAAGATGAATCCACGTATCTCTCCCCACAAGACCTGGGAAGGATATATCGGCGGTGCCGTCTTCTCCCTTGTCGTCACTCTGGGACTGGTAGCTCTTTTTGAGTTTGCCTTTGACATGCCGCTTGTTCCCGGTCTTCTTCAATTCAGGAATTCTCCTGCCTTGAAGGCGATGGGAATCCTCAATGGTGCAGCATGGCCGTTCCTTGTCATCATCACGATTCTTCTGCCTTTTGTCGGAAATGTCGGTGGCTTCCTTTTCTCTCTCATCAAGAGACAGTATGGCATCAAGGATTTCGGAAAGATTTTCCCTGGCCATGGAGGCGTCATCGATCGTTTCGACTCCATCTTCACCAACAGCATCATCACGACCATCATCATCTGGATTTCGGCCTATGGATGGAACTTCCTGATTTAACATGAGAAATAAGATCATTGTCTTAGGTGCTACCGGCTCCATCGGTACCCAGTGTCTTGACATCCTGCAGTATTCTCTTGACTATGAATTGGTCGGAGTTTCTTTCCAGTCTCGCTTTGAACGTCTGGAACCTTATCTTTTCTATTTCGATTCTTTGAAATATGTCGCCATCAGCGATGAGAAGGCTGCCAAGGAATTCCATGAAAGACATCCTTACTACACCGTTTTTTGTGGTGAGGATGCCAGCCTTGAACTAGTCAAGGCATGCAAGGATTGTGATGTCTTCAATTCCCTGATTGGCAATTGTGGACTTAGGCCCACCCTTCTTGCCATGAGACAAAACCAGGACATCATGCTTTCCAACAAGGAATCCCTGGTCATCGGTTCTTCTTTGATTGAAAAGGAAGCCAAGACGAGCAAATCCCATATCTATCCTGTCGACAGCGAACATGTCGCCCTTGCCAAACTCATCAAAGAGACGGCAAGGATGGGAATTGCCAAGAATGACATCGTCTCCTACATCGTCACGGCATCCGGTGGTGCCTTGAGGGATATGAAGAAGGAAGACCTCAAGGATGTCACCCCCAGCCAGGTCCTTCATCATCCGACATGGGCGATGGGAAGCAAGATCACCGTGGATTGTGCAACCCTGGTCAACAAGGGCTATGAAGTCATCGAGGCAAGTGTCCTTTTTGATGTACCACTTGAAAAAGTAAGCGCTATTATCTGCCGGGAATCCCTGGTCCATGCAAGGCTTGAATATATGGACGGCTTAGAAAGAAGGATGATTCAGGAATATTCTCCCTGTTCCATGAAGGTCCCGATTGCCTATGCTTTAAGCAAAGGCGAGCTGGAAATGCATCGCAATAATACCGAAGATATCGCAAATATCAAGAAACTTCATTTTCAGGACATCGATACTGACTTCTATCCTGCCTTCCTTTATACCATCTATACATTCAAGAAATATGGCAATGTCGGCATGATTTATTACAATGCCGTCGATACATCGGCCATCGATTTCTTCCTGAAGGGCCGTATTTCCTATTTGCAATTGCTGGAGGCATTACGATATACTTACTGCCACTTGGACCATCTTCCAGAACTTTCCGAAGAGAATCTCAAAGAAGTGATCAAAGAAGCTGAAGTGTTTGCCAAGGACGTCTTAGACAAAATCATGTAGTCTTTCATCTGGAGGTGTGCATTCATGACTGTTCTTAACACCATTTTAAATATCATCATTTTCCTGCTATGCCTTTCCTTTGTCGTCTGTATCCATGAGGCAGGACATCTTGCCGTCGCCAAGATCTGCAAGGTCTATTGTTTTGAATATTCCATCGGCTTCGGACCCTTGCTCTACAAGCATAAGTTCAAGCATAAGAAGAAAAAGAACAAGAACGAAGAAATCCTGACCGAGAACCTTTATGTCGCATCTGACAAAAAGGAAGAAAAAGAAGTCGGAGAGACTCAGCTTTCCATCCGTGCCCTTCCTTTAGGCGGCTATGTCGCCATGGCCGGCGAAGATGGAAACCTGACGGAGGACGGAAAGAAGATTCCTCTGGAAAGATGCCTCAACGGTGTCAATCATTTCAAGCAGATCTGCATCATGCTGGCCGGTATCACGATGAACTTCATATTGGCCATCGTCTTGTTCATCATCGCCTGCTGGCTTCCGCAGACCCAGGCTGTCTATACCGGCAATACCATCGTCGTCAGTGAAAACACCAAGGAAACGACCTATCCTGCCAATGATATCGGACTGAAGACAGGAGACAAGATCCTCTATCTCTATCAGACTTTCTATAGCCTCTATGATGCCGAGAGCAATTCCTATTCGACCCAACGTATGGTCTTCCCGGCAACGGAGGAACAGATTGAGATGAAAGACTACCAGGTCTTCCGTTCCAGTACGGACAAGGATACCTATGACGATCTTACCAGATCTTCCATCTCCTATGCTTCCCAGGATATCTATCTGAATTATTATGCCAATGAGGTCGCAAGCGGAAAACCAGCCTTTGACCTGAAGGCCTATGATGAGGCGCATGGTACCAGCTTCTCCAGATATGTCGCAAACGAAAGGTCGACGAGAACCTTCACCATCACCTATGAAAGAGATGGTGAGACTAAGACGGTCACGACTAAACCGATCGGTACGACTACGACCAGTGTCAACGGAAAGGATTATTGGGGATTCGGAAAGCTTGGCATCACCTGCACGACGACAATCTATCAGGCATCTTTTGGTGAAGGCATCGTGATGGGATTCAAGCAGTTTGGCAATCTCTTCGTCAATCTTTACAAGGCTCTCGGCGGACTGTTTACGCCAAGCGGATGGAAGAACGTCGGCGGAATCATCTCGGTCTATAAGATGTCTGCCGAAGGCACGGCTTCCGGTTCGGCATCCTACTTCCTTCTTCTTTGGGGGTATATCTCCCTCAACCTTGGATGCTTCAATCTGCTTCCCTTCCCCGGACTTGACGGATGGCAGACGCTCATCGCCTTGATTGAGTCCATCACCAGGAAGAAGTTCCCCACCAAGGCCAAGAGTGTTGCCAACACCATCGGTCTCATCGTCATGCTTGCTTTGGCAGGACTCTTGATCGTCAAAGACATCATCGTCGGTATCTAATGACGTATAGGCACCTGTGAAAGGTGCCTTTTGTGGGTTTGGTTCATGCTGCTGGATTTCCCTCTTGTGGAAACATGTTTTCAAACTTAGAATAATGGTTCGAGGTAAAGGCTATGGATGATTTACTTAGACGCTTTCTTACAAAAATAGGATATCAGGACCTGAAGAACTTCGAGGACGGCTTTTTTGCAAAGCTGGACAACGACAAGGAAAACAATAGGATCATTGCCGTGATTCATCTGAATCACTATCTTTCCTATGATGCCTATCAATCTTTCTTCGATACCATATCCTCCTTTATTTCAAAAGGCGGATTCGGAATCAAGCTGTCTTTTTCCTACCAGAAGGAGACGGTATCCGATCTGACGTCCTTCCTGGAAGAATTCAAGGAAAAGCAGAACTGTACGATGCTGGATGACTATACCTTCTTTGAAGAAGAGAAGAAGATATTGTTCTATTACCAGTCTGCCGATGGTGCAGCCCAGATCAGCGATGAGACGAAAAAGCTCCGTGATTTCCTGGACAGCATCACTTCCTCTTATCGTATCCTGATTCAGGAAAAGGTCTATTTCAGCGATGACTTCACCAGACAGAGAGATGAGGAATATCAAAAGAGAAGCGAGAACGCCTATCAGAGGATGAAGAAGCTGGAAGAAATCCAGACGCATTATCAGCCATGCAAGCTCAAGGATGTCGAACAGTTCAGGATGGTCATCGTCGAAGCCAAGATCTTTAAGCTTGGGGAACCGAAAGTCACAAGGAAGAACACCATCATCCAACCGATCGAATATTCCGATGGCAGTGATTCCATCACATCGAACCTTTTCGAAGGCAAGAAGATGACCAAGGATGAGATTGCCAAATACAAGGTCGGAACAAAGATCCGTGTCAAGGGAAAACCGGGTATCGACCACTACGCCCATGACATCCCCATCATCAACATCGATGAAATCGAAATCCTTCCTCCGGATCCTCTCAGGGAAGATACCTATGAAAGGAAGCGTGTCGAATTGCACGCCCATACCAAGATGTCTGCCTTTGACGGACTTGCTTCCGTCACAGACTATGCCAAGGCATGTAAAAGATTCGGACATAAGGCTCTGGCCATCACCGACCACGGCAACGTCCAGTCCTTCCCGGAAGCCCAGAAGGCAGCCAAGGCTACAGGCGTCAAGATCATCTATGGTTCTGAGCTCTACATGGTCGATGATAAATTGACCTATATCTACAATCCATGCGACAAGGTCCTGTCCAAGGAATCCTATGTCGTCTTTGATACTGAAACGACCGGCCTTTCCTGCCGATATGACAGGCTTATCGAATTCGGTGCCGTCAAGATGTCTTCGACAGGTCAGATCATCGATGAAATCGACTTCTTTATCAATCCAGACGGACATAAGCTGTCGAAATTCGCCATCGAAGTCTCCCATATCCGTCAGGAGGATGTCGACCACGGGAAGCCTATCAAGAAGGCTTTGCAGGACATTCTGGAATTCTTCGGAGATTCCATCCTGGTAGCACATAATGCAGCCTTCGACTTTGACTTCATCAATGAGGCCTTGAAGAACAACGGCATGCCGACCATCCAGAATCCTGTCATCGATACTCTCCCCCTGGCAAGATATCTTTTCCCGGACATGAGAAGCCACAGGGAAGAGGCTCTTGCAAGAAGGCTCTTCGTCGAATTCGATGCTACCGGTGCCCACAGGGCAAACTATGATGCCGGACATCTGGCACAGATTTTCGATGCCATGCTATCCCAGCTCAACGACCGTTTCCCGGATATCAGGCACTGTGATCTGCAGAACCTTCCCGTCAGCAAGGAAATGATGTTAGGACTTCATCCCTATCATGCGACGGTCTATGTGAAGAACATGGATGGATTAAAGGACCTATATAGGGTCATATCCCTTTCCAACACCACCTACCTCTCCAAGAACGGCACTCCGATCACGCCACGAAGCTTGTTATCAGAGAACAGGAAGAACCTTCTTGTCGGCTCTGCCTGTCTTAACGGTGAGGTGTGGGAGGCTGCTACGACAAAAGGTGAGGCAAACCTTCGCAAAAAGCTCGATTTCTATGACTTTATCGAAGTCCAGCCTCCGGCAAACCATATCTTTGAAATCCACAAGGGACAGCTTGGTTCCATGGAAGAGGTCGAAAAGATCACTTCCGACCTCATCAAGGTCGCAAAGGATGCCGGGAAGACTGTCTGTGCTACCGGTGACTGCCACTATTTGGATCCAGAGGATAAACTCTACAGGGATGTCTATATCGCATCCAAGGGAATCCAGGGTGCCAGGCATCCTTTGAACCTGGCTCCGTATGACTCCGCTTCAGAAGAAAAGAAGCAGGCATGGTATAAGAATCCGCTTCCCAATCCGGACCAGCATTTCCGGACAACGGATGAGATGATGGAGTGCTTCTCCTTCCTCAAGGACAAGGCCTTGGAAGAAGAAATCATCATCGACAACACCAATAAGATTGCTGACATGATTGATGACAACATCAAGCCTACCAAGGATAAGCTCTATCCTCCGTTTATTCCTGGTGCCGATGAGAAACTGACCGACCTGACTTATAAGACGGCCAAGGAACTCTATGGGGATCCTCTTCCCAAGGAGATTGCCGACAGACTTGAGACGGAACTCAACGGTATCATCACCAACGGATATGGTGTCATCTACTGGCTTTCTTCGGACATCGTCCGCTGGTCCAACTCCAAAGGCTATCTGATCGGATCCCGTGGCTCTGTCGGTTCCTCCCTTGTCGCTACGATGTCCGGCATCACCGAGGTCAATCCATTGCCACCCCACTGGAGGTGTCCGCACTGCAAGAAGCTGATCTGGGCAGATATCTCGAAATATGATTCCGGCTTTGACCTTCCTCCCATGAAGTGCCCGGATTGCGGACATGACATGATCGGAGATGGCCAGAACATTCCTTTTGCTACCTTCCTAGGCTTCCACGCCGAGAAGGTTCCGGATATCGACTTGAACTTTCCGTCTGATTTCCAGGCGACAGCCCATCTTCACATGCAGGAAGTCCTGAATGCTTCCGGAAACCACTGCTACAAGGCAGGTACGATTCAGACGACTCAGGAGAAACAGGCCAGAGGTTATGTCTTAGGCTATTATGAATCTCTTGGCATCGATACTTCGAAAGTCAGGGATGCTGAAATCGACAGGGTGGCCGCCGGCTGTGTCGATGTCAAGCGTTCCACCGGTCAGCATCCGGGAGGTGTCATCGTCATTCCTAACGGCATGGAGGCCTATGACTTCACGCCGGTCCAGTATCCTGCCGATGATCCGGATTCCAAGTGGGAGACAACCCATTACGACTTCCACGCCATCCACGACAACGTCTTGAAATTTGATATGCTCGGTCATGTCGACCCTGTCGCCGTCAGGATGCAGTGCGACCTATGTGGATTCAGCTTCATGGATATGAAGGAGAAGATTCCGATTTCCGACCCGGAGGCTCATTCCCTCTTCTGGTCGACGGAGGCTCTCCATCTGAAGAACAATGTGCTTCAGCAGGAGACCGGAGCCTTGGGCCTTCCTGAATTCGGTACTGAAAACGGTCGTCGAGTCCTGATTGAAACCAAGCCTCGTTCCTTCTCCGACCTTGTAAGAATCTCCGGTCTTTCCCATGGTACCAACGTCTTTGCCGGAAATGCCGAAGACCTCATCACGAAGCAGGGCTTCACTTTGGGAGACGTCATCGCCTGCCGTGACGACATCATGACCGTCCTTCATGACAAGTATGGTGTCGAAAACGGAGATGCCTTCAAAATCATGGAGTTCACCAGAAAGGGTCGTTTCGGAAAGCCGGGGGATGATGACCTCAAGGCAAAATACGATCAGATCATGAAGGAACACAATGTTCCGGAATGGTACATCGAATCCTGCCATAAGATTGCCTACATGTTCCCGAAGGGACATGCCGTCGCCTACGTCAGCAACTGTATCCGTTGCGCATGGTTCAAGGTCCATGAACCTCTTGCCTATTATGCGACGTACTTCACCTTGCGCTGCGATGCCTATGACATCAAGACGATGATGAAGGGCATCAACCCATGCATGAAGAAGAGAGAGGATATCCTGACCAGGCATGCCCACAGGGAACAGGTCTCCAATACGGAACTTGCCACCATCAATGCCTATGAGCAGACGATTGAGATGTATGACAGAGGAATGAGCTTTGCTCCTTTGGACGTCAACCGTTCCGAAGCGACGAGATTTACTATCGATAGAGCAAAAAATCAGGTCATTCCTTCTCTTACCTGTGTTTCCAACTTGGGTGAATCGGTTGCACTTGCTATCGTCAAGGCAAGAAACGAACATCCGTTCACATCGATTGAGGACCTCAAGGAAAGAGGTCATGTCGGTGACAAGATGATCGATGCCTTAAGAGCTTTGAATGCCCTAGGCGACCTTCCGGAAGACGAACAGATGACGTTGTTCTGATATTGCATCAAAAGAAAACCACCTTTTCTCCTTGTTTGGAAAGAGGGTGGTTTTTAGTCAGTTCTTTGATATGGCTTTTGTGTTTCTTTTCTTCTCCGACATGGCTTTGAAGATAGGAAACCATGTGGAAGCCAGGATACATAGCATGAGGATAGAAAGAGGCAAGACGATTTCAAGAAGAAGTGTCATAGGAGCTATGGAATGAATCATTTCTCCGTCTACGATGGATGTGGTAGATAAGCTGATGATGGTGCATGCTGCAATCAGAAGGATTTCGACGATTCCGAATAGGGCTATCGGAAGTTTGCTCGTCATAAGACTTTTTTCTTTCTTCCTGAAGAGGAAATAAGCGTAGGTTATGACAAGGTCAGTCATCATGCCGATAGAGAATATCAAAGCGACGATGTTATGGCTGAAATCGAATCCGAACAGACAGATGAGCAGGCATATGACCCATGTTTCGCAAAGTAGGAAGACCGGGTAGATACAGAATCTACCTAGAGCCATGGACGGCAAAGATTTCAGCTTTTCCTGATCAAGGAAGATTTCATTCAGGTGAGTCGGTTGTCCTGCTTCTTTCCTTTCCTTGAGAATGTCTGAAAAGACAAACTTATGAAGGAATAGTTTTATCAGGATCAGGCATGGAACATACATGAGGTGATAGGGAGCAACATTGGCATTGGTCGTCAGAGTTGTCATATCCAAAGTGACGGTGATTCTTGAAAGGAAGACGGAACCGATAGGTAAGACAGACATCAATAGGATATATAGAAAGAAGAAGATTTCTTTTCTGTGATGGCCTATGATGTATGCAAAGATGCTGGTGAGAAGAGAAAGCAAGAACAACGAAAGATAGATGATAAGGAGCGTGGAACGAAGGGTAAAGAGAGGGTTGTCAAAAAGGAAATAGGCTCCATCATAATAAATATAGAGTCCAGCAAGAAGAGAGAAGACGAAACTGAGACTTATCGAGACGTATAGAAGAAAATAGTTTTTTGTATTGATGTTTCTTTCAGTTATAAATTAGTTCATTGATCCATTCCATACGAATATGGATTCCTTTCGTTTGGTTCCTTTGAAATGATGATAGCATCGAATGCCTTTGATTTCTATTTGTTTTTTAAAAATGCAGCCTGACAAGCAGGCTGCAAAAACAAACAATTGTTGAAGATGATGAAAAAAGATGATTGAAATGCGATGTATATGCAAAAAAACAAAACGAACGAAAGAAAGTTAGAAAGCGCTTACACTATACGTTCCAATTGGCGATGGTTTTTCCGTTGCTGTCTGTAAATGCTCCACAGGCAATCAGGATGAGGTCGACTAGCGATCCGATACCGAAGCATCCACAGGTGAAAAGCCAAAGAAGACCAGTGCCAATCTTTCCGGCGTAGAAGCGATGTGCACCGAATCCTCCGAGAAAGAGACAGAGAAGAAAGGCTACAAGACGGCTTAATTGACTTACGGAATCATCATTTCTGGTGGCTGTATAGGTTGTTGTAGTCGTGGTATAGCTGCTGCTTTGGGACTTGTTCTCAGCGCCGCAATACGGACAGAATTTATCACTTTCCTTGATTTCTCTTCCACAATTCTGACAATACATAAATATGTACCTCCTTTTTTGATTTCGACTTGCTTTATTATACTATCCTACGTTTTCGATTCAATAGCTTTGAAAAAGATGCTATGGATAGATTTTCCTGACAACAAAGAATCCTATCCTTTGAAAGAATATGAGAATATTGTTTCTTAGATGGGATACCAGAATCAAAAGACCTGAGCCTTATGTCTGGAATTGCTTTGTTCCTGGATGATGTTGCTTCTTTCAGTTTTCCTTCTCGCATTCTTCGATGGCCTTGCTGAAGATGGCTTCGACCTGTTGTCTGTTCATGATGCCTTCTTCCAGGACGACATCCTCAATCTCCTTGTTTTCACGAAGAGCCTTCTTGGCAATCTCGGCTGATTTCTTATATCCGATATAGGGAGCAAGGGCAGTGACGATGCCAAGGCTGTTCTTTTCCAAGTCAAGGCAATGTTCCTTGTTGGCCGTGATTCCTTCGATGCAGTGGATGTTCAGGGTATGGATGGCATTTGTCATGGAACGGATGGATTCAAAGAGCTGGCTGAAGATGACCGGTTCGAAGGCATTGAGCTCCATCTGTCCTGCCTCGCAGGCAAGGGCGATCGTCATGTCATGCCCGATGACAAGGAAACATACCTGGGAAACGACTTCCGGGATGACCGGATTCACCTTTCCCGGCATGATGGATGAACCATTCTGCCTTGCCGGAAGGTTGATTTCGTTCAGCCCGCATCTCGGGCCGGAAGAAAGAAGCCTTAAGTCGTTGCACATCTTGGACAGGGATACGGCAAGGGCTTTCAAAGCACCGGATATCTCGACAAAGGAATCCAGGTTCTCGGTGCTGTCAAAGAGGTCTTTGGCCTGATGAAGCTCTTCGCCAAAGAGGGCAGAGAGTGTCTTTACGACATGGTCTTCGTAATATCCGGAAGCGTTGATCCTGCTTCCGATGGCTGTTCCTCCAAGATTGACGCTCTTCATTTCCAAGGATGCTTCCTTCAGTCTTTCAAGACATCTCTGAATCATGGAGGCATAGCTTTCGAAGGTGTTTCCAAGTGTCATCGGAACGGCATCCTGAAGCTGGGTCCTTCCCATCTTCAGGATATTGCGGAATTCTTCCTTTTTCTTCAACAGGACCTTCTCCAAGGAAGAAAGCTGGTCAAACAAGGGCGCAAGAAGGCTTAGGACGGTCATCTTTCCAGCCGTAGGAATGACATCGTTGGTAGACTGGGCCATGTTGACATGGTCGTTTGGATGAATCATGTCATAGGTGCCTAGCTTTCCACCGAGAATTTCATTGGCCCTGTTGGCGATGACCTCGTTCATATTCATGTTCATGCTGGTTCCGGCACCGCCCTGGATTTCATCCGTGATGAACTGATTGTCAAACAGGCCTTTTTCGACTTCCTTGCAGGCCTTGATGATGCTCTCTGCCTTCTCCTTTTCAAGCAAGCCGGCTTCCCTGTTGGTGATGGCACAGGCTTCCTTGATCAAGGCAAGGTTGACGATGAACTCATGAGAGAGTAGATGGCCGGTGATGGGAAAATTCTCTTTTGCCCGCAATGACTGTACACCATAATAGGCGTTTTCATCGACAGGCATGCTGCCGATGGAGTCAGATTCGATTCTAGTGTTCATGATGATATTTTCCTATGAGAAAAGGGCATAAAAACTATGCCCTTGAAGCAGTTTGAAGAATTGTTTTCAGTTGATGTGGAAGAGAAGGTCG
This sequence comes from Candidatus Enterosoma sp., assembly GCA_050874925.1. Lineage (GTDB taxonomy): Bacteria > Bacillota_I > Bacilli_A > RFN20 > CAG-288 > Enterosoma. Next base: position 23,863 of record JBNMLQ010000011.1, read on the forward strand.
CCATAGGACGGAACCGGCCAGGAGGATTTGGCGACGATGGTCTCCAGTTCGTCGATGGGTTTCCTGAGGTCTGCCATCGCCGGGATGAGGACATCCCTGCAATAGACGGCTTTGTCTCTTCCGGTGGCCTTCAATGAGGCGATGTCCTGGTCAAGCGTATCGGAAGCAGACTGGGCTTCATCAAGAAGCAACGATATCTTTTCGATGGCTGAGGAAGTCGACTTTGGTGCTTTGATGCCCAATTCCTTGAAGGATTTGGCTTCGTCAAGAAGCTTGGCAAGATATCCGTGGACTGCAGGGATATAGAGCTTCTTTGCCATGTGGGACATGGTCTTGGCGTCGATCATGACCTGGCTGGCATAGTTGGCATATTTGATTTCAGCCCTGGACTTCAGCTCGCTTGGTGTCAGAACGCCGGATTCGGCAAAGAGGTCCTTGACTTTTTCTTCGTTGAGGACGTCGGTTGCTTCGACGGAAGTGGTGAGGTTCAAAAGGCCTCTCTTCTTGGCTTCTTCGACCCATGCCTTGGAATAGCCGTCTCCATTGAAGATGATCCTTTCATGTTCCTTCAGGGAAGTGCGGATCCAGTCATCGATGGCCTTGTTGGCATCTTCGCTTCTTTCGACGGTGTCAGCAAATTCCTTGAGGGTCTTGCCGATGATGGTGTCAAGGACGATGTTCGGACCGGCGATGTTCTGGTTGCTTCCGACCATTCTGAACTCGAAGCGGTTGCCGGTGAAGGCGAACGGTGAAGTCCTGTTCCTGTCGGTGGAATCCTTCGGAAGGACGGGAAGGGTCTTGGCTCCTGTCTGTAAAAGGCTCTTGGCTCTTGCCTTGGTCGGTGCATCGGAGTGGATGATTCTTTCGACGACGGCATCAAGCTCGTCACCAAGGAAGATGGAGACGATGGCCGGAGGAGCTTCGTTGGCACCGAGACGGAAATCGTTGGTATAGGTGGCGACGGATTCTCTCATGAGTCCGGCATATTCGTCGACTGCCTTGACGACAGCGGCAAGGAAGACGAGGAACTGAGTATTCTCATGCGGATTCTTTCCAGGCTTGAGAAGATTGATTCCGGAATCCGTCTGAAGAGACCAGTTGTCATGCTTTCCGGAACCATTGATGCCGGCAAACGGCTTTTCGGCAAACAGGCAGATGAAGCCATGCTTCTTGGCAATCTTCTTCAGGATCATCATGACGAGGGCATTCTGGTCGGCAGCGACATTGGCCGAAGAATAGATGACGGCTAGTTCGTGCTGGGAAGGAGCGACTTCGTTATGTTCGGTCTTGGCAGGGATGCCAAGCTTCCAGAGAACCTGGTTGACCTCGGTCATGAAGCCGGCAATCTGTTCCCTGATAGGACCGAAATAATGATCGTCGAGTTCCTGACCCTTGGGAGCGGGAGCACCAAAGAGTGTCCTTCCGGTATAGATCAGGTCCTTTCTCTGCGCGAAATGCTCGATGTCGACAAGGAAGTATTCCTGTTCCGGTCCTGCCATCGGAATGACTCTCTTGGTTTCCTTGTCACCGAAGATGCGAAGGACACGGACAGCCTGTTCGGAGACATACTCCATGCTTCTTAAAAGAGGTGTCTTTGAATCGAGGGCTTCTCCCGTGTAGGAGCAGAAAGCGGTCGGAATGAACAAGACGTCGGAATATTCGTCATGGATGACGAAGGCCGGGGAAGTGCAGTCCCAGGCGGTATATCCTCTTGCTTCGAAGGTGGCGCGGAGTCCGCCGTTAGGGAAGCTGCTGGCATCCGGCTCACCTTTGATGAGCTCCTTGCCGGAGAAGGACATGATGACTTTGCCTTTTTTGTCCGGAACGGAAATGAAGGAATCATGCTTTTCGGCAGTGACACCTGTCAGGGGTTGGAACCAATGGGTATAATGGGTAGCTCCCTTGCTGATAGCCCAATCCTTCATGCCATGGGCGACATCATCGGCCAGGCTCGGATCGAGTTCGGAACCATTGTGAATGGTCTCCATCAGATCCTTGTAGACCTTCTCGGGAAGGTGACTTCTCATCTCTTCATCATCGAATACGTCGACACCATAGTTTGCTGGAATATCGAACTGACTTGGCATGGTGGCCTCCTTTTATTGCTATCCGTCTCAGCCAGAGTGATGAAAATAAACTGTGATTAAGATACTCTTTTTGAATCCAAAAGAAAACAAGAAATTTTCATCTTTTCATAAACGCACATGAAATCTTTCATAAAAACAAAAGTTGTGAAATACAGGACTATTCGTAAATTACGTAATATTTTAAAACGGCTATCTATGAAAATTCATTTTCATAGCCACCTATTTTTCTTTGTAAATTATCCAGTAAATCTTATCAGGACACGTTTTTTGACCAACAAAAAAGGGACCGAAGTCCCTCATTCAATCATCATATCCGTTTGGATTGAGCTGTTGCCAGTGATTGGAATCACGGCAGGAATCCTCGACGTTGAACTTGGCTTTGAAACCGAGTTCCTCTTCAGCCTTCTTTGTTCCGGCATAGTTTTGCGGAACATCGCCTGCTCTTCTTGGAGCGATGACATACGGGATCTTGACGCCGGTAGCCTTCTCATAGGCATGGACAAGCTCCAAGACGGACGTGCCTTTGCCGGTGCCCAGGTTGTAGATGACAAGGCCTGGATTTTCAAATAACTTCTTCAAGGTAAGGACATGGCCTTCAGCCAAGTCGCAGACATGGATATAGTCACGGATACAGGTTCCATCCGGCGTATCATAGTCATCGCCGAAGATGGAAAGATGGTCTCTCTTGCCTACGGCGACCTGAGTGATGTAAGGCATGAGGTTGTTCGGAATGCCGTTAGGTGCTTCGCCGATGAGACCGCTTGGATGGGCTCCGATCGGATTGAAGTATCTCAGCAAGGCGATGTTGAAGTCCTTATGGACGAAGGCGAAGTCCTTGAAGATGCCTTCCTGGATGATCTTGGTCGTGCCATAGGGGTTGGTTGCCGTTCCGATGGGGTCGGATTCGACAAGCGGGACATGGGTCGGTGTGCCATATACGGTTGCAGAAGAGGAGAAGATGATGTTCTTGACACCATATCTGACCATCTCCTCAAGGAGAGTGAGGGTGGAATCGAGGTTGTTGCGATAATATTCGATAGGCTTCTGGACAGATTCGCCGACGGCCTTGAGACCAGCAAAATGGATGATGGCATCGACATGGTTTTCTTCAAAGACCTTGTCGACGTCCTCCTTTTTGCAGACATCGCCTTTGTAGAAGGCAATCTTCTTTCCGGTGATCTTCTCTAGCCTTGGAAGGACCTTCTCGCTGGAATTGCAGAGATTGTCCAGAATGATGGGAGTATAGCCGTATTCGATGAGCTTGATGACCGTATGGGAGCCGATGTAGCCCATACCGCCTGTAACCAATATCGTCTTGGATTCCATATTGATTTCTCCTTTATTTGGTCAGAAACGTCTTTATCGTATCCAGCACGTCAAGTGTCTCGCCTAGAAGGTAACTTTCCTTGCCTGTGTGGGAAGAATCCTTGATATGCGTCTGGTTTCCTGTGACGCCGATTCTGTTTTCGCCGGCACAGCCGAGATAGCCTGTCATCTCACGGATTTCAGGGTTGGCATCATAGCCTTTCAGGGAAGTGTCCTTCAAGATGTTGGTAAGGTAGTCTGTGTTTCCTTTGGTGTATAGGGAAGTTGTCGTCTTCACATCTTTTGCCAAGGCAAAGGAATAGGAACATTTCATGTCATAGGCTTCCTGAAGGCTTCCTGCGACCTTGACTTTGAGGTTGGCCTTCGAGAAGTCGGAATTGTCTGAGACAAGCTGACTGAGCTTATCGATGTCTTCCTTGCTGTTTTCGATTTCCGAGAAGGAACCATCTTCGCCTTGCTGATAGGAAGCATAGAAGATGACGGCATCATAGACATTTGTCGGAAGGAC
>JBNMLQ010000012.1:0-25267 GCA_050874925.1 Candidatus Enterosoma sp.
CAAAGGAAAAGAAGATCGGCAAGATAATCCTTGGTCTTCGTCAAGATGAACTCAAAGAGATGTTCTCCGTTGACACGAAGCCTGAGCTTCACGGCAAGCGGTTTTAGCCTGTCATCAAGTTGACGATAGATGGAAGCTTTCGCGCAGAATTGTCTGCTCATGGTGACTTGATAGCTTCCCAAAGCCTCGACAAAGTTGGCATAGAGAGACGAGTTGAGATAATTCTCTATCTTCTTTTTGACAAGAAGATTTCCGACCTCATCAGGATCAGGACCATAGACATCCCTGATTTTCTTGGAAAACTGCGCAAGTTCCTTATCAGTTCCACAATCGGAGAGTTCCTTGTACATCGTGATGCGCTGAGCCTCGGAACCATAGTCGCTCGGAATATGGGCATCCAAAGAGAAGGAAAGTTCAAACTGAGGATGACTTGCTTCTTCACTTGCACTGGAGGCAAGCTTTTTTTCCTTGACGACGGTGGCAAGAAGATCCATATAGGCATCATAGCCAAGTGTATCGACAAAGCCGGCCTGCTCACTTCCTAGGATATCTCCTGCGCCACGGATATTGAGATCCTGCATGGCAATCTTATAGCCGGAACCAAGCTGGGTGAAGTCCTTGAGAGCCTTCAATCTCTTCTTTCCTTCATCCGTCATCTTGCTTGCATCCTTGAAGAAGAAGTAGGCATAGGCAAGCCTGTCACTCCTTCCGACCCTGCCTTTGATCTGATAGAGCTGGGCAAGACCGAAATGATCGGCATCCTCGACGATGATGGTGTTGACATTGGGAATGTCAAGGCCGGATTCGATGATGGATGTGCATACGAGGATATCGATCCTGCACTGATAGAAATCGTTCATGACCTCTTCAATCTCATCCTGATTCATCCTGGCATGGACAACGGCGACCTTATGGTCAGGGAATTTCTTCTGCAGCCTGTCAGAGAGAGCCTGGATGGTCGAGATGTTGTTATGAAGGTAATAGACCTGACCTTTTCTCTGAAGTTCCTTGTCGATGACCTCATAGATCAGCTCATTGTCCTGCCTTGCCACATAGGTCTTGACCGGCATCCTGTTAAGAGGAGGTTCGGAAAGAAGAGACATGCTTCTTACACCAAGCAAGGACATCTGCATGGTCCTTGGAATCGGTGTAGCCGTCAAAGTTAGGCAATCGACATTCTTTGCCTTCTCTTTGATCTTCTCCTTGTGGGCAACACCGAACTTCTGTTCCTCATCGATAATGAGAAGCCCAAGATCCCTGAACTTCACGCCATCAGCCAAAAGTCCATGCGTACCGATGACAAAATCAACCTTCCCGTCCTGAAGGCCTTGGATGATCTCAGCCTGTTTCTTCTTGCTGACGAAACGGTTATATACTTCGATATGTGTGCCAAAACCATCGAATCTCTTCAAGGCTACCTTATAGTGCTGATTGGACAGGATGGTCGTAGGACATAAGAGAACAGCCTGCTTATGGTTCAGAATCGTCTTGAAGGCTGCATTGAAGGCGATTTCGGTCTTTCCGAATCCGACATCACCGGCGATGAGGCGGTCCATCGGACGAGGTGCCTCCATATCAGAAAAGACATCCTGGATAGCAGCCTTCTGGCTTTCCGTATACGGATAGGAGAAGGATTCCATGAAGGATTTTTCAAGTTCTTCCTCTTTGGCAAAAGCAAAGCCCGGACGGTTCTGCCTTTCAGAATATAGGGCAAGAAGCTGGTCGGCAAGATAGGAGATGCGGGAACGAATCTTTGATTTCTTTCTCGACCAGGTCGATCCGCCAAGCCTATCAAGGCTTGGAGCATAGCCTTCCCTGGAAGAATATTTCCGGATGAGACGGTACTGGGATAATGGAAGATAGAACATGGCATCATTTGCATATTCCACCTTCAGGTATTCCAAGCCATCCATGGTGACGACGCCGAGATATCTTCCGACGCCATGGATCTCATGGACGACATAGTCACCGATTTTCAGTTCCTCATATTTACGGATGATCTTGGCCTGCTTGTATCTTGAAAGGAAACGGGACTTCTGATCGCTGACACCGAAGATTTCCTTGGCGCTGAGATAGACATGCTTTTCCTTGACGACTTCATAGCCATGGGTGATCCTTCCCTCTACCAGCATGACCTGGGAATGGTCAGGATAAAGGCTGTGCTGAATCCCCTTCTCTGTCAGATAGCTGTCATAGTTGGATAGATTCGGCTGTGGAAGGACGATGCGTATCTTGTCTCCTTCCTTCAGATATTCCCTGATTATGAAATCCGATTCCGCATAGGAAAGGGCCTTGAAGCTGTTCTCACGGATGGCAAAGCCATCTTCATTCAAATCTGCCTTTTGATAGGAAGATAAGTCCATCCTTCCTTTGACATAGACAGACTCTCCCAAGATGGATGCTCCGTCTAAGACAGCCTTCTTGAAATAACCGGCTTCCTTTTTATAGATTTCTTTTTCTTCATCGATACAGGAGGGGGCATCAAAGACATATTTCTCATAATCAGAAAGATAATCCTCTAACGAAGACTCTTCTTTTTTGAAGAGAGGATAGAAACGGGCATCGACTTCGCTTAGGTATCCATTCCTTGCTTCTTGAAGAAGATCCGAAAGCCTTGATAGAAGATCGTCATAGGCCAGCCTGTCCTTGACCTTGTCAGACTCCGTCTTGATCATCTCTTCGATATTCCTGCTTCCATATTCGATTTCTTCGTCAGAAAGAAGCCTCAGGCTTCCAGGATGAAGCGTGAAAGACTTGACATGTTCAAAAGAAAGCTCGTCACTGACCTTGAAGAAACGGATATCATCGATTTCATCGCCAAAGAATTCGATACGGACCGGATCAGGATAGCTTGCATCATAGATATCAAGGATTCCGCCTCGATGGGCGAATTGATTGCATGTCGTGACACTGTCGACATTCTGATAACCAAGTCTTGACAGTTTCTCTATCAATTTGCTGACAGAAGTCATGTCACCGACATGTATCATAAGAAGATTCTTCTGATAGTCTTCCCTGGAAAGAAGAGAAATCTGCTTTGATGATACATGTCCGATCAGGATGGAAGGCTTGTCGGAAAAGACGGAAGCGATGGAAAGAAGTCTCTCCTCAGCCATCTCGGGAGAAGCACCGATGGCGCTGGTACGGAAGATTTCGTCATAAGGAAAGAAATAGGCTTCCTCTTCCTTGACATAGTCTAACAGGAACTGAGAGAAGTGTTCCGCTTCATAGATGGTCGGGAAAAGAAAGAACATCTTTCTTGGATGTTCTTGAAATGATAAGGCAGTCAAAAGGGCAAGAGCCTCGACAGAAGAGACAGATACATGCCCATAGCTGTCTAGATGTTCTTTTTCTTTGTCCTTCCTTAGATAATCAAACAGCGTGATTTTATCTAGCAGTGCCATATCACTTCTTCATATGATCTTCGGCATTGAACTTGGTCATGGCCTTGTCAAAGCCGTACTTCAAAGCAAATTCCGTTGCAGCACATGCTTTGCTGATACCATCCTTCCAGGCATCATAGACATCCTTCTCCTTCGGACAGGAGAGGACATAATCCGGAATGCGATTCGGATTATTGCTCATAGCCGGCCTTCCGATACCGATGCGGATACGATCAAAGACATCCGTCCCCAAAAGGGAAATGATGTTCTTAAGCCCGTTGTGACCGGCAGAAGAACCTTTCTTCTTGAGCCTGACAAATCCAGGTTCCGTATCCATGTCATCGACAAGGACGAGAATGTCACTGATGTCGATCTTGAAAAAATTCTTTACGGCAATCAAGGCTTCCCCGCTGAGATTGACATAGGTCTGAGGTTTGACGAGGATGACATCCTCATCAAATATCTTTCCCTTTCCATAAAGAGATTTGAAATCTCTCTTTTTGATATCGATGTCAAAATCCTCGGCCAGAAGGTCGAGAGCCTGAAATCCGGAATTATGTCTGGTATCCTCATAGATATCACCATAATTTCCGATACCTAAAATCAATTTCATATGTCACTTCCTTTTCTTGGAATATTTTTTGACGGATTCTTCCAAAAAGCTGTCTGCCTTCATATCACCCGTATTATGAATTATCATGATCGACGCAAGATTGTTCGGACCAGGATTGAAGAGAAAGAAATAATAATCCTTGTATTTCTTGGAAACCCTGCATAAAGAGAGGGAATAGAACTGCTTTTTTGTCGTCTTTCCATGCTTGTTTTCAATCTCTTCCAAACCCTCGAACCCATCTGGATAGAAGCGGACGACATTCGAAACCAGATGTTTTTTCAAGGCAGCATACTGAATCCATATCAACAACGGCATGCCTAGGAAATAGATTGCTAGGAAGAGAGAAGCTATGACGATCGGAACAATCAGCTGCCAGATGATGCCACAGGTAAGAAGCAGGATGGAAAGGATAATCAGCATGATGTGAACCGCCGCCTGAGGCTTTAAAGCAAACAGCTGAGCCCTGAACATGATTCCGAAGGGAACGGTAAATCCTTCTTTTTCAGTCGTATAGATCAAATCTTCCCTTTGGGCATCCTGAAGGCTGGCTCCGCAGTGCTCGCAGAAGTTGGCCGTAGATGGATTTGCCTCATGGCAGGAAGGGCATAGGATGGTGTGTTCGCTCTTCTCGTCATGGTCTCCATCATGCTTCTCGAAGACAGGATGTTTTGCCCTATAGATACCCATGACGAAAAAGATGACCATCAATATGATAGAGACAAACATCATCATAAAGCATGACATGAAGATGACAGACTCCGGTGCCTCCATCACATCGTCTGTCTGGTTTAGGGTCAATCCCACCACGACTGCCGAACATACGCAGAAAAGCACGACACAGATGATAAAGGCGACACCAAATGGATTGTTTTTCCTTTTCATAACTACATCTTTCCTTTCTTGATCAGATTATCCAAAGTCATATTCACCTGATAGGATGATGTCTTTTTGAAAGCCACATAGGACGACTTCCTGTTGCCATAGGAAAACATCATATAATACCAGTCATCTTTCATCTTCCCCTTCACAAACGAAGAATAGGAATAGAAGCCCCTTGCCACTTCCGCATCATTCTTATTATCATACAGGACAATCTCGATACCATCCTGGAAGAAGCGTTCCTTCATATAACGACCTTTTTTGAAGGTAGAAGACATCATAGGAATCACAATCATCAATACAAGAGCAAAAAGACTGATGCCAAGAACAAGGTAGCTGGCAATGGCAAAATCCGATTTCTGCTGAAGAAAGATGAAAACGATGACACCGATGCAGTAAAAAAGGAAAAAAAGAAGAAAAATGAAATACCATTTCATCAGATACCATAAGGCCTTCAAGCGGATAGAAAACGGAATTGTGGTCTTATCGGTTGATTCATAAAGAGGTAAACCCCTTTCTCCGGCATGCAGCATAGCTCCGCAGCGGGAGCAGAACTGGCTTGTGGAAGGATTGGCGGTTTTGCAATTCGGACAGATTACGGACTCTGACGTCTCACTTCCCGTAGTTCCCTGCTGATTCATGCTGTCGGAGTTGTCTTTTTTACGTTTTATGATTTTGTTTGCAATCAGCATCCATACCACCATACTTAGGACAATGAAGGCAAAGATGACAATGGCAATCATACGGAAATCGTTGGCAAGATGATTCATATCTCCTCCATTTTGTGCTGTCCGAATGAAAAAGACGACAAAGGCAGAAAAATAAAGGACAAGGCCTATGGCAAAGAGGATTTTGAAAACTTTTGGATTCCTTTGCTTCATGCCTTACCTTCCTTTCAGAAAGTCGACCACTTTGAAGAGAGCCTTTCCACGATGGGATACGGCATCCTTCTCCTCGGGAGTCGCTTCCGAAAAACGCTTATGAAGATCATAGGAATAGAAGATGGGATCATATCCAAAGCCATGGAGCGGATGAAGGTCGCGGGTAAGGGAAATCTCTCCGGCATTCTCACCGGAAAAACACTTTTCGATACCATTCTTCCTATCGATATAGGTCATGACGGTAAAATAGGAAGCCTTGCGGTTTTCCTTTCCTTCCATCATCTTCAGGATGGCATCATTCTTTTCCTCATAAGGATGTCCTTCCATGAAGCGGGCAGAATGGACACCCGGAAAACCATCCAAGGCATCGATGGAAAGTCCGGAGTCATCACTCAATACCGGATAGGAACACTTTCCGGCGATGTCTTCCGCCTTGATTCTGGAATTTCCTTCGAAGGTCGCGGCATCTTCAGGGTGGCTCACTTCAAGATGAAGGTCCTTCAAAGAAAGGACCTCATACCCGAGAGGTTCAAGCATTTCCCTGACTTCCCTGACTTTATCGGCATTTCCGGATGCAAAGACAATGGTCTTCATACGATATTGCTCCTTTTGATTTACCACTCGTCGTAATAGAACGTACGCCTTCTCTTCCTGGCAGCCCTGGCAGCAAGCTTCCTTGCATCATCGGGTGAGATGGACGAACCATCTGCTTTGGGCTTGTCTCTCGAGAAACCGTATCCGAGAATCTCCGTGGTCGATATGACGGTGACGAAGGCATTCGGGTCGATCTGATAGATGGATTCCTTGATGAGAAGATAGTCCTGCTTGTCAAAGCAGGCTTCGACGACCGTGGTATCCTTTTGGGTATACCCACCCTTTCCATAGAGAAGCGTCGTTCCCCTGCCTAGGTCCTTGTTGATGAAATCATTGATTTCCTTCCATTTGGAGGAGATGATCTGGGCAAGATAATATCGGTTGTTCCCTAGGAAGACCTTATCTATCATATAAGAACAGATGAAGGCACCCATGAAGCCGACAAGAGTCGGAAGGAAATTCATGCCGTTGGCAAAGAAACCACCGGAGATGATGAGGACATCCATAAGGAAGCTTGAAGTTCCGATACGGATACCGAAATATTTGTTGTTGAGGATGTTGATGACATCCGTTCCACCGCTGCTTCCTCCTCCGATGAAGGTCAGTCCGATGCCTGCTCCGCAGATGGCGCTGCCAAAGATGGCTCCGACAAGATACGCCAAGGCCTGCATGCCGGAAGAACCGGCCTGAATGACACCATTGGAGAATTCGATATCCTTGGCAACCTGGGAGATATCAAAGATGGCGATGCCATCGACGACACAGGCCCCGATCAGCCACTGGAAGAAGAAGTTGAAGAGAGGATAGGCAATGGTGAAGACAATCTGCTTCAAGGAATATTTCAATCCGATCAAGACAAGACCGAGAGCGAAGAACATCCATGAGATGATAAGGACATAGGTCTGGACAGACATGAAGTCAAATCCAGGGAGAGAATGAAAGATCAGCGAAAGCGAAGTGACCCCGCCATAGATGACGTTCATCGGAATCAGGAAGAAGGAATCACCGACGGAATAGACAAAAGCCCCCAAAAGAACCATCAGGATGTTCCTGATGATCTTCTTGGGTGGCTCACTGGTGAATTCCCTGATGATGATTCTCTTTTCCTTTGCAATCCAGTTCTTGAAAAAGTTCATTGTCTCAGTCCTTTTTGACAGGATGGAGCCTTCTGAAATCCCATTTCAGATAATGATCGATGAAGCCTTGGATGTTGCCGTCCATGACAGACTGGACATTGACTTCGGAATATTCGCTGCGATGGTCCTTGACCAAGGTATACGGGCAGAAGACATAAGAACGGATCTGGCTGGAGAAGGAGATATCCTTCTTGACACCGCCGATTTTATCCTTCTCTTCCTGCCTTTTCTTTTCTTCGAGCTGGAAGAGCTTGGACTTGAGCATCTCCATGCAGAATTCCTTGTTGGCAAGCTGGTCTCTTTCAATCTGGCATGAGACGACGATGCCGGTAGGAAGATGCGTGATACGGACGGCAGACTCCGTCTTATTGACGTTCTGTCCACCGGCTCCGGAAGAATGATAGGTATCAATTCTTAAGTCCTTGGGATCAATCTGGATATCGACGTTTTGATCCATCTCAGGAAGGACATTGACGGAGGCAAAAGAGGTATGCCTGCTTCCACCAGAATCAAACGGAGAGATTCTGACAAGACGATGGACTCCGTTTTCACTACGTAAATTGCCGAAAGCATTTTTTCCTTCGACCACCATAGTAGCACTGGAAATACCAGCTTCCTCACCTTCGAGGACATCGACGATGCGATACTTGAATCCGGCGATTTCACAATACCTCTGATACATTCTGAAAAGCATGCTTGCCCAATCATGGGCCTCGGTTCCACCGGCACCCGGATGAAATTCCAAAATGGCATTGTTGGCATCATATTTGCCGGAATAGAAAATCTTCTTTTGGAAGACATCAAAGTCTTTGTCGAGCTTTCCAAGCTCCTTGTCTGCATCATCAAAGATATCCTTATCCATTTCCATTTTCAGGAATTCCAAGGATTCAGATATCGATGAAAGTCTTTTGGTGAAATCTTCAATCGTATTGATTTTGTCATTGACATCGGAAATCTCTTTGTTGATTTCCTTTGCCGCAGCGGGGTTCTTCCAGAAATCAGGAGTTTCCGTCTTGGCGGAGAGCTCCTTTGCTCGTTCTATCAGTGCAGGGATGTCAAAGACAGCCTTGCAAATCAAGAATTTGGTCATTGAGCGATGAATATAGATTGTTCAATTCGAATAGTTCTTTCATTGTTCGGCACTCCTTATATTATGAATTTTATCAGAATACGTCTTCTTCAGAATATCATCAGTTGATTTTGGCAGTCGGATTGCTTCTGTCGATTCCATCATCATCCGGAGTGATGTTGCTGACCGTCTCCGGGTTGAATTTGACTTTGTCGTTGGCGACAGCGGGAGTCGTCTGGTTGATCGGGGCATGCTGGATGTTCTGATCAGCCTGTTTGGCTTCCTGTCTGAAAGCGACATGGAGAAGGGTACGGACGACATCGGAAGAGATGTTGTTGTTCATCTGATCGAACATGGCAAAGCCTTCATTGGTATAAGCCTGAAGAGGATCGGTCTGAGCATAAGATCTGAGCCAGATGGCATCTCTGAGTTTCGCCATCTGATCGATATGCTTCGTCCATCTTCTATCGATGCAATCGAGGGTGACGGTCTTCTCAGCGAAGTTCCTCATCTCCTCGGACCAATCCTTGGAATGCTCCTTATAGGCACGCTGGAGTCTGGCAGAAAGGAATTCAACGGCATCGGCAAGAGAGACACCATCAAACTTGTCGGCAGGGCAGACCTTCGGATCGATGGAAAGCTCCTTGACCATGATTTCCTGAAGCTTCTGACCATTTACGACAGTCTCCTGATCCTTGACATAGGTAGCCTTGTTGGCAATGGCCTTGGCTGCCATGTCGAAATAGGACGGGATGGTATCCGTAACGGACTTTGAATAGAGAATGTGGTCTCTTCTTTCGTACATCTGCTTTCTTTGACGGGAAAGGACGTCATCATAGTTAAGCAACTGCTTACGGGTATCAAAGTTCTGTCCTTCAACTCTCTTTTGAGCAGAAGTGATGGCGTTGGACATCATTCTGGATTCGAAGGCTTCATCGCCAAGCTTTTCGTAGAGGTTCTTTGTCGACTGCGGAGCAAAACGGATGAAGAGTTCATCCTGAAGGGAAACATAGAATCTAGAATATCCGGGGTCACCCTGACGACCGGAACGGCCCTTGAGCTGGTTGTCGATACGTCTGGATTCATTTCTTTCCGTGGCAAGGACAGCAAGGCCACCAAGTTCCTTGACTCCTTCGCCGAGTTTGATATCGGTACCACGGCCAGCCATGTTGGTTGCGATGGTGACGGCACCCTTCTGACCCGCCTGGGCGATGATGGCAGCTTCCCTGGCATGGTTCTTGGCGTTGAGAACCTCATGCGGAATGGAAAGCTTGTTGAGAAGATTATCGACGATTTCAGATTTTTCGACAGAAGGCGTACCGATAAGGATTGGTTGTCCAAGATCATGTCTCTTCTGTACTTCGGCGACAAGGGCATTGTATTTGGCCTTCTCGGTTCCGAAGATGAGATCCCTGTCATCAAATCTCTGAATCGGCCTGTTGGTCGGGATGGTGATGACACGCATGTTGTAGACCTTACGGAATTCTTCTTCCTCGGTCTTGGCCGTACCGGTCATACCGGCAATCTTATCATAGAGACGGAAGAAGTTCTGATAGGTGATGGTAGCAAGTGTGACGGTTTCTGGCTTGATTTCGACGTGTTCCTTGGCCTGAAGAGCCTGCTGGAGACCATCGGAATATTCTCTTCCCTTCATGACACGTCCGGTGAATGAATCAATGAGAAGGATTTCATTGTCGGCGACCATGTATTCCGTATCACGCTTCATTATGTAGTTGGCCTTGAGAGCCTGGGTGATACGATGGGTAAGATCAGCCCACTGGGCATCATAAAGGTTGTCGATGGAGAACATCTTTTCGACCAGGGCAACGCCCTTGTCGGTAAGAGAAGCAACCTTCTTTTCGACATCAATGGTATAGTCCCTATCTTTTCTCATCATCTTGCAGACACGGTCAGCCGTGACATAGGAAGATGCGGTGATGCCGCTTCCACCAGAGATGATAAGCGGAGTTCTGGATTCATCGATAAGAATGGAGTCAGCTTCATCGATGACGCAGAAATGAAGTCCGCGGAGAACTCTGTTCTGGACAGATTTTGCCATATTGTCTCTCAGATAATCGAAGCCAAGTTCGGAGTTGGTGGAATAAGTGATGTCGCACTTATAGGCATCCTGCTTTTCCTTGGTGGATTTTTCTCTGAGGTTGACACCGACGGAAAGGCCTAAGAAGCGATAGATGTTTCCCATCCAATCAGCATCACGGCTGGCAAGATATTCGTTGACGGTGACGACATGGGTTCCCTTTCCTTCCAAGGCATTCAGATAGACAGCCATGGTAGCAGTGAGAGTCTTACCTTCACCGGTTCTCATTTCAGCGACGTCGCCTTCGTTGAGAACGGTGGAGCCGAAGACCTGAACAGGATATGGGAACTGTCCCAAAACACGCCTTCCGGCCTCTCTGGCCGTGGCAAAAGCTTCCGGAAGAATATCATCGACAGTCTGGCCGTCTGCCAACTTCTTCTTCAGGTAGGGAGTCATGCTCTTAAGCTGATCGTCAGTGAATTTAGAGTAGGCATCTTCATACTGGAAGACCCTTTTTGCCTTCTTTTCAATCTTCTTGAAGGAACGTTCGTCGATTCGGAATAATTTGTCAAGAAAACTCATATTGTTCTCCTTTATGAGGTAAAAAGCACACAGGGATACCTATTCTCAGGCAATAAAAAAAGCTAAGAATAAAACCACTCGCATTAAAATATACCATTTTCCGAAAAAAACATAAAGAGAGAATGACAAATATATATAGAAGATATAGGCATTCTCTAAGAAAGGGCAACAAACAGGTCAAAACATTGCATGGATATTTGGACTGAAACAACAAAAAAGGGCAATATTAGGAAAAAACATTGAACTATGCCATGGATATTCTTAAAATACATCTAACAAAAGTGACGTAACGTTCCTTTTGCAATTCCATGAAGGGGGAATTTATTTCTATGAAAAAGTCTATCCGTTCCGTTTTGGCTCTCGGCGTTTCTGCCATCGCTCTCACTTCCTGCACGAGCAAAGTCACATTTGCTGAATTCCAGGATGCCGTCAAGAAGATCAGCGACAACAAGGTCGATTACACCAGTGTCAAGTTCTCCGGCAAATATACCAGCAATGGTACAACTCTTGACTTCAACGATATCCAGTTCACCTACAAGGATGGAAAAGTCAGTCTGAGCGATGCTGCCGCTGACAAGCTTGTTCTTTCTGTTGCCGCCCTTGCTTTAGTTGGCGTCACCGCAGCCACCTATGCAGTAACCGAAGACACCTCTCTCACCTATTACACCGGTGATAGCTTCAAGGTTGAAAAGACCGCAAACACCAAGGAATACAAGACCTGGAACGAGTCTGGTTTGATCACTGCTCTCTCCGATGGTACCAACACCATCAAGGCTTCCTGGTCCAAGTAAGCCAGTCTATATCAAATCCGGATCGAGATGCAGATGCATCTCGATTTTTGTTTTTCCAGATTCAGGAACAGCCTTATGGTAGAATATGACCTAAGGAGCATTTCAACCATGCATGACAAGAATTTTCTGAAAGAACATGCTGTCTATCAGATTTATCCCGTCTCTTTCTGTGATTCAAACGGAGATGGCATAGGTGACTTAAGAGGAATCATCTCAAAGCTTGATTATCTTTATGGAATCGGCATAAGAACCATCTGGCTCTCACCGATCTACGCTTCACCGATGGTTGACTTCGGCTATGATATCTCCGACTACAGAAAAATCAATCCCCTTTTTGGCACCATGGAAGACTTCGATGCCCTTATGAAAGAAACCAAAAAGAGAGGAATGAAGGTCATCATGGACTTGGTCGTCAACCACACTTCCGACCAGCACGAATGGTTCCAAGAAGCCTTGAAGGAAAAAGATTCCCCCTATCGTGATTACTACTATTTCAGGAAAGGTAAGATAGACAAAAACGGAAAATATACCTATCCGAACAATTGGACGAGCAACTTCATGGGTCCTGCCTGGGAGAGTGTTCCAGGGGAAGAAGGAATGTACTATCTTCACATCTTCACCAAACAGCAGCCTGATCTGAACTGGCACAGTCCAAGCGTCCTAAAAGAGGTCGAAGACATTATTCGTTTTTGGATGGACAAAGGAATCTATGGTTTCCGTTGTGATGTCATTTCTGAAATCTACAAGGAATCCCTGGAGGATGGTTCGACCAAGAAGCCATCATCCCAGCCTATCGGCATGGAACATTACCTTGCCACCGAAGGGAATCATAAAATTCTCAAGACGATTCAAAAAGATGTCATCTCTGGATATGGCGGTGTCCTCATAGGAGAATGCGGTGGTAACATCACCATGGAAGATGGAAGGAAATTTCTTGACAAGGAGTTAGATACCTTCTTTGAATTCGACATCGCCAACTGTTATAAGGGCCTCCTTTCCAATCGCATCGATATGAAGCTCTTCAAGAAGACACTCATCTCCTGGATAGAAGGAGTCGACTGGCATGGCAACTATCTTGAAAACCACGACCAGAGAAGAGTCTTCCAAAGATACATCGATGGAAAATATGCACCTTTGGGTGCCAAGATGCTGTTAGTCCTTCAATATACCCTGCGAGGGACTCCGTTCATCTATATGGGTCAGGAATATGGTGCTCACAACTATCCAAAACCCCTTGCCATCTCAGAATGTAAGGACATCGTCACAAAGAACGTCTATCAGATGGTAAAGGGATATCATGCTCCCAGATTCCTGGCAGAAAAGATTGCCCATAAATTCGGAAGAGATGACGAACGTGCTCCGATGGCCTATGACGAAACTCCGACACACGGGTTCACATCTTCCAACGTAAAACCCTGGCAGAAGTTCAATCCATATAGCGATATCTACAATGCCAAGACACAACTTGAAAAAGAAGATGGTATATTAAGATTTTTCAAAGAAATCAATCAATTAAGAGAAGACAACAAAGTTCTCAGTCATGGTTCCATCGGCTTTTCCGTCGATGATTCATCACTCAAGGACGTCTTATGCTATACCAGGACGGATGGAAAAGACACCATCCTTGTCATCCTCAATCTAAGCAACCATCAAAGAAAGATGCCCTCCTGCTATCACAATCAGAGACTACTTTTATCCAACTATAAGACGAGGGAAGATAAGCTCCGTCCCTATGAAGCCCTGGTCTTGGAAGCATGAAGCTTCCTTATGACCAACAAGCCAATCTGATATATCGTATCCAAAGATGCGATGATCGTCTGGATATAGAAGCCGAATTCAAGATAGATGTTCATCCTGCCACACTTGGAAAGCAGAACCATCGCGGCAATCAGAAGGCCCATGCGAAACAAATCCAAAGAAAGTGAGATTGCTTTGATCGTCTTCAGATATTCTTCCTTGACGAAGAAGGAAAACAAATTTGCCAAGGCAATGATTCCGCTGAATATGAGGCAGACCAAGACAAAAGCGGAACCGTTATGAAGATAAGATATCGTATCTTCCATAAAGGCAAAAAGAAAGAAGCCGTTTACGAATGATACGTTATGTTGATTCAAGGTATATAGAAAAGGCATAAAATAGCAAAGTACAAGGATCAGAGAGATTCCAAAATCCACATAATATGGAATCCGTTCTTTTTTCAACTGAAATTTCATGAAGCATCCTCCAAGGGCCTACATTGTACCACAATCTTCCTGATTCGTTTCACCATTTCAAAAGCAACACAAACACGATATAATAAGGCATATGAAAAACAGAAAGAACAACGACAGAATCACCTTCTCAAACTATCTCGTCTCCTTGATTGAAGGGCTGTTCATCGGATTTGCAAACGGGCTCCCTTTCTTTCAATGTGATGATTTGAAGGAAACCATGGGGCTTCTCAAGCCTGAAAAGGAGAAGGAAGAACAGCAGAAGAACATTCTCACCTCCGGCATGAAAGGAAACAATCCCTTTTTGAAATTTCTCTCCGCCATTCTCCATAAATGGGTCTACATCCTAGGAGCCATCATCGGCTTTGCCCTTTTCTTCTTCATCCCGGTCTGGCAATTGAAGAGCCAATATCCTCTTGCCTATTATGGAAGCAGCGTCCTTCTATGCTTCGGATTTTTGATTTATGAAGCCTATCGTTTCTTCACTGAAGAGAAAGAAAAGAAACACTTAGGCATATCCATCCTTGTATTTGCCTTATCCTTCATTGCCTGTTATCTTTTTTTGCACTTCTTCTATGAACGGAAGGATACCTTAAGTGACGGATTCAAGGGGTATCTCTTCGTCCTTCTCTCCTTCTTTGTCGGTTCTTTCCTTTCTTCCTATGGCGGAGTATCTCTTACGACACTCTTCGTCCTTATCGGAAGCTATCTTCCTTTATGCAACATGTTCAAGACATTCTTATATTCAAAGGAAGGGTTGATATATGTCCTCTTTGCCTTGATAGGTGCTTTGCTCGGTCTGATGCTTTCCTTCTTCTTAAAAAGAAAAGTCCTTCTGAATGATGAAAAAAGATCATTCCGTATGGCTCTATATCTTTCAGCCATCCTCTATTTATCCATGACACACATCAAAGAGCCGTTCATCAGCGACGTATCCACCACCATGGCTTCATGGTTTACGACCGGAAGCGTTCTTTTTGTCTCCTTGCTCATGCCTGTGGCATTGACGATGCACGGGTATCGCTTTTTGAAAGACAAGGATGAGGTGAGAAGATGAGGTTAGACAAATTCCTTTCCGTCCATGGTTTCGGCTCAAGACGTTCCAGCAAGAAGGTGCTGAAAAACAATTCCATCACCGTCAATGGCGAAATCGTCAAGGACTATACGATGCAGATCAAGGGCAGTGATGTCATCATGGTCAACGGAAAGATGATTGCCAACACACCCTATGTCGCCATGATTCTGAACAAACCATCCGGATACATGTGCTCGATGAAGGATGAGAATTACCCTTCCTGCATGAATCTGATTCCTGAAGAATATAGGGAAAGGATGCGCATGGTAGGAAGACTCGACCAGGATACCACCGGTCTATTGATCCTGACGGACAACGGGGTGCTCAACGCAAGGCTCGCCCATCCGAAGACACAGGTCAAAAAGACCTATCTTGCCACGGTCAACCATATCCTGAGGCCGACACTGGTGGAACTCTGCAACCAGGAAATCGACATCGGCAGGGGTGAAATCGCAAGTCCGTCCCAACTTGAAATCATCGATGAATACCATGCCTATCTCACTGTTTCCGAAGGAAAATACCATGAAGTGAAGCGAATTTTCGGTCACTTCAATTATGATGTCGTAGAATTGAAGAGGGTGAAATTCGGGCCTTTGGAATTAGGAGAGCTCGAAGAAGGAAAGACAAGGATTCTTTCCGAAGAAGAATATGACGCTCTTCTTGACATCACCCACCTGAAAAAGGAGGAACAACTATGAATATTATTTGTCCAAGATGCGGAAAGGACAACACAATTCCCTTTTCCGACATCAAAGATCACACCCATGGCTATGAATGCCAGGACTGCAAGAAGGATTTCGGTGTCGATGATGGAAAGAAACTCAAGGAATGGGAGGATGAGCTTACAGCCTTCTCCTATGAAAGAACATTCAAGGATGGCAGCAAGAAAAAGCTGGTCATCAAGGATGACGGAAGCGGAAAGATTCTTCTTTCACCATCCATCATCTATCCTGACAAAATGATGCAGCCCATCGAATCGCAGGATATCACAGCCATCTATCCCAACCTGAAGGAACTGTTCTTTGAAAAAATCTTCATTCTTGATTGGAACAGAATCGGTGTAGGACTGCTCTTAGGGAAAGATGAATCCTATGAAATCCGCATGAAGTTCAAGACGAAACCGAAGCTTTCCTTCTCCGGAACCAATTCCTTCCCACCCTATCTGAAGGTCTTGGACCAGCTTTTCGAACCGTTCTTTGAACTTCAGTGACAACATGGATATCAATCAAAACAGCATTCTATCTGTCTACTTCTGGAAAAGAAGCCCTTCTTCCGTCGAAGAGATTGATGAAGTGAAAATCACCCAAATAAAAAATACGTTCTCCTTTCAATGTGCTCATGTTCCAAGCAAAAAGGAACAGGATTGTTTCTTTGCCAAGCTTATCGAAATCATCGATGACACCGAAGAACAATATCGCGGAATGAAATATGAGGATGACAAATCCGATTTCAATCTGAAGTTTTATCTGGAAATCACCTTCAAGGATCATACCTATCTTGCCATTAAAGGACTCTATCCCTTCG
The DNA here is from genome assembly GCA_050874925.1 of Candidatus Enterosoma sp. GTDB lineage: Bacteria > Bacillota_I > Bacilli_A > RFN20 > CAG-288 > Enterosoma. The sequence continues at coordinate 16,776 of JBNMLQ010000012.1, forward strand.
GCCAACCACATTTCAAAGACATCATCGACCTGTTCTCTCCCTTGATTTAGACAACGAAAAAGGACTCAGTTACACTAATTAAACAATTAGGGCTGAGTCCTTTTTTTGGATCCGTTTTCTTCTCTGATTCTGCTGTTTCGTAGTAGCGCCCCGTACTACGCTGTACCGAGTAACGTTACTTTCATATCGTCTATCAACACATATAGTCTCATATTGTCCCTTACCATATCAGAACTTCACGGATTCTTCTCATATCATATCTTCTCATCCAGTATCTTCCCATATCGACACATCCCGACTCTTCCTAAACGACCCGACCCTTCTTCTTCTGTCTTCATCGGTTTGGATATCTTTGCTTTCAGTGTAATTTTTAGAACAATCATTCCTCTTCAGCACTAAGAGGACCTATAGGTTCTAACATGAAATCCATTCTGTTTACTGTGAAAGATAGCAAACCCAAAAGAAATTATAGAGTCGAAACATCCCATCTCATCGACTGAACGACTCGTCTAGAAAAGGTTTGACATCCCGTAACATATCGTCCCGAATATACCATGGCCAATGATATCCAAGTAAATGTGGGAGGCAGTTATGAAATGTAGAAGAAACTATATGATGATCCTTCTGATAGAATCAGACGGGATTAGAAGCTATATTCGCCGCAGAGCTTGTTGAAGCCTTCGACTGCTTCATCTTCATCAGCACCATCGCACTCAATCGTGATGACTGCACCGGTGTCGATCGGAGAAAGGGCGAAAACATTCATAATGGACTTGAGATCACATTCATCGCCGTTTTCAAGCTTCATGGTAACATTGCATTTATGGTGATTGGCTTCTTCGACCAATTCTGCGCTGGAGCGGGAAGTAAGGCCACCCATGTTGTTGACTTTGATTTTTACTGTTTTCATATTTGATCCTTTGTACCTTGATTATAAAAGAAAATGTAAGCGATTACAATAGTTCCTTTGAAATTTTAGTTCTTTTGTAGGGCCGCTGAATTTTCTACTCGCTTATTATACAACTCTTTTGTTTTATTGAAAACATTCATACAAGCAAATTATGCCATAAAATTGACGTTTTATCCCAACAGGCCCGACTCATGTGTCTTTTTCAATCCTCACTTACCACCTTTTACCATTTGCCAGGAAAGCAACTTCCCGGATATATTTGAAAGACTTCCGCCCAATGAAGAATAAGAAAACAGTCTCTTTAGAAGAAAAGCAACAAAATCAGGCCTATATTTCCCATTCGGAAAGAAAATCAACTGAAGGGCAAAAATGAATATGCTATAATTGAAGAACGTTAGAAAAGAGGTCCATAACATATGCAAAAAATAACCAAGGCAGTCATCCCTGCAGCAGGTTTGGGAACACGTTTCCTTCCTGCCACCAAGGCTCTTCCAAAGGAAATGCTGCCGATTGTCGACATTCCAAACATCCAATATATCGTTGAGGAAGCCGTCAAGGCCGGCATCAAAGATATCCTGATCATCATTTCCGGATCCAAGGAAGCCATCGAAGATCATTTCGATGTCAATGCCGAACTTGAAATGAGGCTGAGAGCCTCCGGCAAAAACGAACAGGCCGACCAGATCAGAGCCATCGCTGACATGGCGAACATCGTCTATATCAGACAAAAGGAACCCAAAGGTCTCGGACATGCCGTCTTAAGCGCAAAGCCGTTTGTCGGAAATGAACCTTTTGCCGTTCTTTTAGGTGACGACCTCATCACCGATGACGTTAAGCCTGCCATCGGGGAACTCATCGAAACTTATTATGAAACCAACGGAGGCACCGTCCTCGGATGCAAGAGAGTCCCCAAGGAACTGCTTCACAAATATGGTGTCGTCAAACCGACGGCAGGATATAATTCCGACAGCTTCCAAGTCTGTGACATGGTCGAAAAGCCAAAAGACCCGAGCGTCGCTCCAAGCGACGTTGCCGTCTTGGGCAGATATGTCCTCCCAGGAGAAATCTTCTCCTATCTTGAAAACACCAAGCCGGGTGTCGGAGGAGAAATCCAATTGACCGATGCCATCAAGGCGAGCATGGCCACCAATCCATGCTATGCCAAGATATTCACCGGTACCCGCTATGATATCGGCGATAAATTCGGTTATGTCAAAGCCATCATCGATTTTGCCCTCAAGAGAGATGACATCGGTGACAAGGTCAAGGAATACATCAAGGAATTAGTCAAATAACATCTTACCATTCATCATCAAAGGAGACCATCTGTATGGAAGAACAAGAAAAGAAGATCATGCTGACAGGTGACAGGCCTACAGGAAGACTGCATATCGGACACTATGTCGGTTCTTTAAGAAGAAGAGTAGAACTGCAGAATGCCGGTGGTTTTGACGACATGTTCGTCATGATCGCTGACACCCAGGCTTTGACAGACAACGCCGGGAATCCCCAAAAAGTCAGAGACAACGTCATTGAAGTCGCACTCGACTACCTCTCCGCCGGTCTCGACCCGGAAAAGACAACCATCTTCGTCCAGTCGAGAATTCCTGAACTCTTCGAACTCACCTGCTATTATCTTGATTTGGTCACTCTTTCCAGACTGGAGAGAAATCCGACCGTCAAGAACGAACTGAAGCTGAGATCCTTCAGCGATGAATCGATACCAGCCGGTTTCCTCTGCTATCCCGTCTCCCAGGCTGCCGATATCACTGCCTTTGACACCACCATCGTTCCAGTCGGAGAAGACCAGGCTCCGATGATTGAACAGTGCAACGAAATCGTACACAAGTTCAATGCCATGTATGGCGATACGCTCACTCCATGCAAAATCATGCTTCCTGAAAACGAAGCAGCAAGAAGGCTTCCAGGAACCGATGGCAAGGCCAAGATGTCCAAATCCCTTGGAAACTGCATCTACCTCAGCGATGACAGAAAGACAGTCGAGCAGAAAGTCAAAACCATGTTCACCGATCCACTCCATCTGAAGGTTGAAGACCCAGGTCACACAGAAAACAATCCTGTCTTCATCTATCTTTCCGCCTTTGCAACAGATGAGCACTTCCAGAAATTCTATCCTGAATTCAAGAATCTCGATGAGCTTAAGGCTGCCTATGAAAGAGGTGGGCTTGGAGATGTCAGAGTCAAGAAATTCCTTGCCGATGTTCTGAATGATACCTTGGAACCAATCCGACAAAGAAGAAGAAAATACGAAGAGAATATCGCCGAAGTCTATCACATCCTTGACGAAGGTTCCAAAAAAGCTGAAGCCAAGGCTCATGAAACCATTCTTCGTGTCAGAAGAGCTCTCGGTGTCAATTATTTTGAAAACCACAAGCTGATTGAAAAGCAGCAGAAAGCATATAATAAAGCTCACAAAGAAGAAGATGCACGCCTAGCTTATATGGCAAAGCAGAAGAAAGCCTGAGATAACAACATGGCTGTTCCAAACGGAACAGCCTTTTTTCATTCTGACTTTCCATGACGCAAAAAAATGAAGTTTCTTCTTTCTTTTTCAAGGGCACGAACGTATAATACTCCTCAGGGTTTTCAACATGAACGATACAAGAATGTGCCTTGCCTATCGAATGATGACACGCCATATCAAAGGCATACCCTCTTTTGCCACCCTTGGCAAAAGTATCCCCATCGTTTTTTAGAGGCTACCTGGATTAGCCTCTTTTTTTTGAGCTTTTTGCCCACAAAAACAAATAGAAAGGAGAAAGTATGACGTCTACTCATGCAAATGGTATGATTCTCGAAGTCAATGAATCACCAAAGAAGATTTCTAGCTGGATTGTCCTTGCGATTCAGCACGTACTGGCAATGTTCGTTGCCTGTATCACGGTTCCGTTGATCGTCTTCAACGGCTACATCGATGTCAATGGAGCAAGCCTTGCCCAGACCATGATCGCACCAACCATCGTCTCTGCCGGTATCGGCACCATCATCTACATCATTCTTACGAAGATGAAGTCGCCGATGTTCCTTGCTTCCTCCTTTGCCTATATCTCTCCGATTTCTGCAGCCGTTGCCCTCGGAAGCCAGGAAGTCTACACCGAAGCCGGAGAATTTGTCGGCCGCACAGCCAATGTCTGGGCTCTTCCTATCGGCATGGCCTTCGTCGGTGTCATCTACATCGTCGTTGCCCTTGTCATCAAGTTTGCCGGAGTCAACTGGCTCAACAAGCTTCTCCCTACCATCGTCGTTGGTCCAGTCATCATGGTTATCGGTTTAGGATTGTCTACTTCTGCCATTTCCAACCTCACAGCTGCAAGCGGAAACGGAAGCGGATATAACCTCATTGCCCTTCTTTGCGGCTTGGTTGCCATGGTTGTCACAGCCATCTGTGCACATTATGGAAAAAAGACCCTAGCCCTCATCCCGTTTGTCGTCGGCATGGGTGCCGGTTATATCACTGCCGTATTGTTCACTTTGATCGGATACTATGGATGCAAATCCGACTACTGCCACATCGTTGACTTCAGCCCTCTCATCAACCTCTTCACCACCGTCAATGCCGATGGAACACGTGTTGCCAATGTCACCATCCAGTCCTTCTTCGACCTTCCAAGCTTCCTCTTCCTTCCGAAGAACTGGGATTATGCCGGTGCCAAACTCTTTGTCAAGAATGCCGCCGGTACTCTCGCCCCTCTTACTTCCAACAGCTTCCAGCCTTCCCAGCTTGGAACCATCGCCCTTCTCTTCATTCCTGTCTCCTTCGTCACCATCTGCGAACATATCGGTGATCACAAAAACATGTCCGGACTCCTTCAAAGAGACCTCCTCAAGGAACCCGGTCTTACCAGAACCTTGATGGGTGATGGTATCGCCACAGCCGCTTCCGGTATCCTGTGCGGTGCTGCCAACACGACATACGGTGAGAACGTCGCCGTCGTCGGCGTCACCAAAATCGCTTCCGTCAAAGTCATTCTTCTTGCCTGTATCTTCTCCATCTTCTTGGGCTTCCTTGCTCCGCTCATGGGCCTTACCCAGACCATTCCGACCTGCGTCACCGGTGGTGTCTCCCTCCTCTTATATGGATTCATCGCTGCTTCTGGTGTCAAGATGATGATCAACGAACACATCGACATGGGCAAGACCAAGAATATCTTCGTCACTTCCACCATCCTTGTTGCCGGTATCGGTGGACTTGCCTTCAAGTTCGGCAATCCCGACAATCCCTATATCACCATCACTGCCACTGCCGTCAGCATGATCTTAGGTATCATCATGAACCTCATCTTGAAGGATAAGACAGTCGATCCAAACGAACCTCAGGTCGAAGACATGGGGAACCTGTCTGATAAGAAATAAAACATTTTCTTATCCTTACTACATACGTTTTGCTGAAGCTTCTGTTCTATATAGGAAAGAAGCTTCAGCATTTTCTTTCTTTCATGTTTCTTTCGACAAAGGATTCCTTTCTCCTTTAAAAACGTATTCCATGTCTTATTTTTTCCTTTCTATTCGTTTACTTACCATGGCAACTTTGCTATAATCTACTCACCATCGCGACAGTTCTCTTCGAACCTGGTCAGGACCGGAAGGTAGCAGCCATAAGAGTGAGTTTCTGTGTGCGATGGCTTTTTTATGAATCGTCAGGACCTATCAGAATATTTGGATATTCTCTATTCCTCAGCGAAGGAAGCCTATGACAAAGGAGAAATACCAGTCTCATCTCTCCTTGTCTTTCCAGATGGAACTTTCATTGCTGAAAGAAACCATGTCGAAGAAAGAAACGATCCTTTCTGCCATGCAGAATATAACGTCATCCAAAAAGGACTTGAAAAGACCAAAGGAAGATACCTAAAAGGTTGCACGCTTCTTGTCAGCCTTGAACCATGCCTCTTCTGCATGGGAGCTCTTCTGAAAGCAGGGATCGACGAACTCTATTATGTATTGGATGATGAAAAGAAAGGCAGCCTCTCCCATTATCACGCCTTTGTCGACGACACCTTGCACGTCCATCGAATAGAAGATTCGCGTTTTCTTCCTTTGATGAACGCTTTTTTCAAAAAACTGCGGTGAATCTCAATGATTTATGATAGAATACCAACCGACATGAATCGATTTTTTAAATTATATCTTTTCCAGCGTTTTCAATAGCGGTCTTGTTCGACAGCAGTATTTTAATATGAACAAAAATCAAACAAGGAGAACAGACAATGGCTATTGATTATATGATTGAAAGACTCAAGGCGATGAAGAAACGTCTTACCGATATCGACAACATCCTTTCCAATGGAAGTGCCGATATCCAGACGATGACGAAGCTCAACAAGGAACGTGCCACTTTGGACGAACCTGTCAGAATGTATGATGAGCTGCTCGAGATAGAAAGCAATAAAGAAGATGCTTCTGCCATGATGGATGATGCCGATCCAGAAATCCAGGCTCTCGGAAAAGAAGAGTTCAATGCTTTGACGGATGACATCGCCAAAAAGAGAGAGGAGCTCAAGCTCGCTTTGCTTCCCAAGGACGAGAACGATGACAAGAACATCATCATGGAAATCCGTGGTGCCGCGGGAGGAGACGAAGCCAACATCTTTGCCGGAGATCTCTTCCGTATGTATTCCCATTATTGCGACAAGAACGGATGGAAGATCAAAGTTCTGGATTCCCAGCCTACACCATTAGGAGGATATTCCCTGATTTCCTTCAAAATCAAAGGAAAGATGGTCTATTCCAAACTGAAATTCGAATCCGGTGCCCATAGGGTCCAAAGAGTCCCTGTCACCGAAGCAAACGGAAGAATCCAGACTTCCACGGCAACCGTCTTGGTCATGCCCGAAATCGAGCATGTCGATGTCGTCATCAATCCAAAAGACCTTCAGATCGACACCTATCATTCCTCCGGAGCCGGTGGACAGAACGTCAACAAGACAGAATCTGCCGTCCGTATCACCCATATTCCTTCTGGCATCGTCGTTTCCTGCCAAGTCGAAAGAGATCAGCTTGCCAACAAGGAAAGCTGCATGGAAATGCTGAAAGCAAAGCTTCAGGCTCTCCATGACGAAGAGATTGCCAAAAAGGTCGGTGGAGAAAGAAGACTCAAAGTCGGAACCGGTGAAAGAAACGAAAGAATCCGCACCTACAACTACCCACAGAACCGTGTCACCGACCATCGTATCGGATGGACGACACTCAATCTTCCGAAGATCATGGACGGCGATCTTGACGAGCTCGTCTCTGCCTTGAACGAAGCCAATCAGAAGGACCTTCTCGAAGAACAGACCAAGGAACTTCAGGCTCAGTTTGCATCAAACGCCGAATAATCCATAGGCAACAGCAATGCTGTTGCCTTTTATAAAAATGACATACAACCAGATATTCCTCGATATGAGGAAAAACAACATCCCTCTTGCTGACATCAAAGTTATCTTCGATGGTTGCTTTCATGTGGATTTTGATAGGCTTGGCATCATCGGAGAAGAAGAAGGACCACTGGAATATCCATCGATATTAAAGAAGCTGATGGATGGATATCCAGCCTACTATCTTGCCGGTTACATCGATATCCTGTCTCTTCACATCTTCTTGAACGAAGACACCCTGATTCCTAGGACGGAAACAGAAGACTTCATCTACACCTATCTTTCAAGTCACCATGATCTAAGCGGAAAGAAAGTCCTCGACCTATGCACAGGATCCGGTTTCATAGCCCTGGCCATCAAGAAACTCTATCCAGAAAGCATCGTGGATGCTTCCGATATCTCAGAGAATGCCTTGAAAGCTGCTCAAGAGAGTGCTGATTACAATCAGCTGAAAATACATTTCATAAAATCCGACTTTTTCAACGATATTCAAAATGTCTATGACATCATCATTTGCAATCCTCCCTATATCGAAGAAGGAAGCAAGGATGTCGATGCACCATTCGAACATGAACTTGCACTATATTCCGGAAAAGACGGCCTGGATTCCTATCGCAGCATCTTCAAGGAACTCAAAAAGCATCTTACGAAAAACGGAACAGCCTATTTCGAGATGGAATCCACCAACGTGAAGAATACCATCAGCTTACTGAAAAAACTCATTCCAGAAGCAGACTATGAAGTCATCGAAGACTGCTATCAAAGACAACGCTATCTCAAGGTGAGCTTCTAATCCGGATCAGCTCCGGTCCAGGTTCTTCCTTCCACAATCAAGGTAAGGAGGAAGGAAAGACCGTTCATGATGACAGAGAGAATCAAAAAGAATGGCTTCGCACTGGTCTCACCGGCAGATATGATGGACGTGATCAAAAGAAACAGAGCATTGAAGTAATAGATGTATTTGAATTCAACGGGATAAAGAAGAGATGCGACAAGAGCGAGAGTCAGAAGGAGCAAAATCAAAAGAAGATTGATGGCAAAGATATTCTTGGTGATGGAAACGGATCCGACCTGGCCGGCAAAATAATAGATGCAGCAGATACAGGATACGGCAAAAGAGAAGATTCGCATGAATCGCGAGAACTTTCCTCCCGATATCTTTTTCTTTGCCTTATCGGCAAAACTACCATAATCCGTCAGCTCGTCCA
>JBNMLQ010000013.1:0-25107 GCA_050874925.1 Candidatus Enterosoma sp.
CCTATAGCCTGAACAAGGATCGGAACATCCTTGTCATTCGATATGATGCCATTTCCGACAAGGATACATTGATTTCCTTGTCCAACCATATGTATTGGAACCTTTCCGGAAGGGATAGCGTCGATGACTCTACGCTCCTTGTCAAAGCAGGAAGATATGGTATTTTCCGCCCTGGTTCCAAACTGATCAGTGATGTCAGTGATGTTCCTGATTATCTGGACTTTACCAAGACGAGTCTTCTCAAGGACAAGCTCGATGCCATAGAAGAGGCACTTCCGGATATCCAGACCCTGGATCATTCCTATTTGTTTGACATGGTCCAGACCCAGGAACCTCAGGTGGTTCTTTCTAATGATGAATGCAGTGTCGAATGCTTTACGGACTTCGATGCCTGCAACTTCTATGTCGATTCCACCCTGGTTCCGGTCGAATTCGTCAACAATCTGAACCTGATTCATCATAGACGCAGGGGTATTGCCATCGAACCTCAGCAGTTCATCCTTGACCATTTCATCCTCAAGGCAAATACGCCTTATTCCCACTTCATCACCTATCGTGTGAACAGGAAGTGATTTATCAAAAATGACGGCGCTTATCACAGGTGGGACAAGCGGCATCGGCAAGGAGCTTGCCATCGCCTTGTCTGATTTGGGCTATGATCTTTTTCTGGTTTCCAGGAAGGAAAACGGCCTGGATGAGATCAAAAAGAGATGTAAGGAAGGAACGAAGATCGAGTATCATTCCTACGACCTTTCCAAGGAAGAGGAGTGTTTTCGTCTGCTGGAGGATACAAAAGACAGGGATGACATCACCGTCTTTGTCAACAATGCCGGATTCGGTGACATCGGGAGGATGGAAGACACTTCTTTGGAAAAGGAAGTCAATATGGTGAAGCTCAATGACATCGCCTCCCTGATCCTGATCAAAAGTTATCTGCTTCGGTTCGAAAAGAAAGGAAGCGGGCATGTTCTTGCCGTGGCATCGGCGGCGGCCTTTGGCGTCGCCGGTTACATGAACGTCTATTATGCGAGCAAATCCTTTGTTTATTCTCTTTGCCATGGATATTACAGGGAACTCAGAGACAAGAAGTCCAAGGTGGTTCTCTCCTGTCTTCTTCCCGGACCTGTCAGGACAGGATTTGAAGAAAGGGCGAATGCAAAATTCTCCTTTCATACTTATCCCGCAGATAAACTTGCCACCTATGCCGTAAAAAAGATGCTGGGTGGACATTTTGAAATCGTCTATGGAACAAAGATGAAGCTCGCCCACGTCTTTTCACATGTCGTACCACGTATATGGATGTCGAAATTCCTGGATAAACAGGCTGAAATCAGGCATTGAAAATAGAATTTAAAATTTAATTTATATTCAAAAAAGCCCTTAGTTATGGGCTTTTTTAAATTTAAAAAATATAAACAATCAAAAAATTAGCACTTTACCCTTGCAATTGCTAATTTCTTGCCTATAATATGAGTCAGTCGCAGATGAAAAGCGATTCATGGAGGTCAATAGAAATGATTAAACCTTTAAGAGATTATGTCGTTTTGGAAAAGCTGCCGGAAGAAAAGAAAGTCGGTTCCATCATCATTGCAACTGCCAAGGATAATGAATCCGCAGTCGCCAATGTCATTGCTGTCGGCCCTGGATATACAGATAAGGACGGACATGAAATCAAGGTAGAAGTCAAAGTCGGAGAAAAGGTCATTTACAAGAAATATTCCACGACCGATTTCGAAGACAAAGGCAAGAAGGTCATGCTGATCAAGGACAGCGACATCATCGCTGTCGTCGAATAATACCGGAGGATAACACATTATGGCAAAGAAAGTTACATATGGCAAAGAAGCCAGAGACAATATGCTCAAGGGTGTCGATATCTTAGCCGACACCGTCAAACTCACTTTGGGTCCAAAAGGCAGAAATGTTGCCTTGGATTCCGGATATGGATCTCCGAAGATCGTCAACGATGGTGTTTCCATCGCCCGTGAAATCGAACTTGAGGACAAGGAACAGAATGCCGGTGCCAAGCTCGTCTATGAAGTCGCCAACAAGACCAACGACATCGCTGGCGATGGTACGACCACTGCCACCGTCTTGGCTCAGGCCATGATTCACAACGGCTTCAAGGCCGTCGATACCGGTGCCAATCCGGTCCTTGTCAGAGCAGGTATTGATCTTGCTTCCAAGAAAGTTTCTGAAGAATTGCTCAAGAAGTCCAAGAAGATTTCTACTTCTTCCGACATCGCTTCCGTTGCCGGTATTTCTGCCGGTGATGTCGAAATCGGCAACACCATTGCCGAAGCCATGGATAAGGTCGGCAGAGATGGTGTCATCACTGTCGAAGAAGGAAAGGGATTCGATACCACTTTGGATGTCGTTCAGGGTATGCAGTTCGATAAGGGCTACATCTCTCCTTACATGGTCACGGATTCCGAGAAGATGGTCGCTGAACTCGAGAATGCCTATGTCATGGTCACGGATCAGAAGGTCAGCAACATCCAGGACATCCTTCCGATGCTCCAGTCTGTCGTTGAAGCCCATCGTCCTTTGCTCATCATCGCCGATGATGTCGACAATGATGTCGCTTCCACTTTGATTGTCAACAAGCTCCGTGGAACCTTCAATGTCGTTGCCGTCAAGGCTCCTGAATTCGGTGATAACCAGAAGAACATCCTTCAGGATATCGCCATCATGACTGGTGCCAACTTCTTCTCCAAGGATCTTTCCATGCAGTTGAAGGACATCACCGTCAACGACCTTGGTTCTGCCAAGAAGGTCAAGGTCACCAAGGACAACACCACCATCGTCGATGGTGCCGGCGATCCGGAATCTGTCGCCAACAGAGTCAGCGAGCTCCGTGGTCAGATCGAAGAAGCCAAGTCCGATTATGACAAGAAGAATCTCCAGAAGAGAGTTGCCAAGCTCTCTGCCGGTGTTGCCGTCATCCGTGTCGGTGCCACGACCGAAACTGAGATGAAGGATAAGAAGCTCAGACTTGAAGATGCCATCAATGCTACGGCTGCCGCTGTCGAAGAAGGTGTCGTCGAAGGTGGCGGTATCGCTCTGATGAAGGTCTATAAGGCCCTCAAGGGCAACCTCAAGGATAAGAATCCTGATGTCCAGAAGGGTATCGATGTCGTTCTCAACTCTTTGACTGCTCCACTATATCAGATGTCAGTCAATGCCGGCTTTGACGGCGATGATGTCATCGATGAATCCAAGGCCAGAAAAGATGAGCTCGGCTTTGATTCCAAGACCGGTGAATGGGTCGATATGATGGAAAAAGGCATCATCGATCCTACCAAGGTCACCCGTTCTGCCGTCCTCAATGCTGCTTCCATCTCCGCTTTGTTCATCACGACCGAAGCTGTCGTCACTGAACTCCCGAAGAAGGAGACTCCTGCTGCTCCGGCCGGTGGCATGGGCGGAATGGATTACTAAATCCAATCTGAATCATAAGAAGACTGACCCCTGCGACGATTGCCGTGGGGGTTTTTGTGTGTTGCCTGATATCGTTGGATTGAGCATTGATTCTGTGAAAAAAACGCCTTTTTTGTTGTTCAAATGTTGTTTATTTCTTTTCAACGAAAAAACAATGGTATATAATTGAACTTGTCAAGGGGGATGAGACCATGTCCGAAAATGATGATCTTTATATAACAAAGACGAACCTGTTGTCCTGTGAAGATGTCGTCAGTTATCTATGGAAGAAGTGTGATAAATTCTCTTCGCCTTTCAAACCGGAAGGTGCATATCAGATAACGGATAAGGTCACCTATTCCGATACCATGCTTGGATTGGAGCTGAAGAAGCAATATGATATCAGCCTGGATGATGCCAAGCACATGGCTCTGAAAAACAAACAGGAATATGATGTCGATACCGTGGAATTCACCACGCTTGACGATGCCAAGAGACCTTTGACCAACGGCCATCTTGTCGTCATCTACCGCCCTTTGGAAAAGTTCTATTATGTCTTCCTCGATCAAGGCGGAAATAAATTGAAGCTTCTTGTCAAATGTATCCAGAAGAAAAAGATCTTCAATGCCTTCCCGACGGAGACGGTCATCTTCTTCTAAACAAATCAAAATCCCGGCATGAGTTGAAGGCCGGGATTTTATTTGTTCATCTTAGGAAATAGGCTGCGTCTTCGACGCTGTTTGCAAAGTGTATCAGGTTCCGATCTTCTTCTCGCAGGTAGCCGAAGCTGACCATCTTGTCCAGCTGATGCCTGAGATCGTCATAGAATCCGTCGATGTTGAGAAGGATGATGGTCCTATGTTCCTTCTCGAGCTTGTCTAAGACCATGATTTCACTGATTTCGTCCAGTGTTCCCGTTCCTCCTGGAAGGGCGACGAAGGCATTGGCGGTATCCATGATTCTCTTCTTTCTTTCAGCCATCGTCTCCTCGACATAGAATTCATCGCAGGTCTCCAGACCTTTGCCTTCTTCATAGAAGATTCTTGCTTCTACGCCGATGACCTTTCCTCCTGCCATCTTGGTAGACTCGGCAAGGACGTTCATCAGTCCGGTCTTGCTTCCGCCATAGACCAGGGTGTGATGGTTCTTTCCAATCCAGGTTCCGAGTTTCCTGGTCTCTTCGATGATGTTGTCATCGCTTCCGTAATTGGCACCGAGAAATACTGCTATCTTCATGTGTTGAATCCTCTGTTTCTATCATTATAAAGGAAGGAAAATGAAAAAGTAGGGAAATATTCAACGAGTTTGACTTATGGATGAGTTTTTTTGATTTTTCATGATTCATTTTTTGAAAATGTTATCGATTGATGACCTGCGTGTGAGCAGAGGGTTGTAAATGAAAATAAACTTGCAAAATCAATCACATGTTTGCATAATGAAGAAAAGAGGTATCGCCTATGGCAGACAATCTATTTACCAGTGAACGCTTCGATATGATTTCGGACTATCTCAAGGAACATGGCAGAGCCACGGTCGATGAGCTTGCCAAGGTTCTCTATGTTTCCCAGGCTACGGTCAGGAGAGATCTCAATGAGATGCAGAAGCTTGGCATCATTCAACGTACTCATGGAGGTGCTGTCTTTGTCGACAACGTCGATGAGGTCAACATCTTCGTCCGTATCGAGAAGAACACGGCTGACAAGCAGAAGACCGTCGATATTGCCTTGGACAAGCTTCCCTTCTTCAATACGGTCTTCATCGACAATTCTTCGACATGTCTTGCCCTTGCCGAAAGGATGAATTTTCAGTACAAGACCATCATCACCAATGGTCTTCAGCTTGCTGTCAAGCTTTCCAACCGAAAGGATGTCAAGGTCATCTTCCTAGGTGGTGTCATCCAGTATTCCTCTTATTCTACCGATGGTTCTCTTGCTACGGAGATGCTTGACAGGTTCCATATGGATTTGATGCTTTCCAGCTGTGCTGCCATACGTGAAGACGGGACTTATGAACCGACCATCGAGACCATGCAGATCAAGAGTGCAGCCTTGATGAGAAGCGATAAGAAGGTTCTTGTCGTTGATAAGAACAAGTTCAGCCTTTCTCTTCCGTATCGGGTCAAGGATCTCGGCTTCTATGATGCCATCTATACCAATGCCTCTGATGACGTCATCGGCTCCTATAAGGAGAAAGGAATCAATATCATCAACAAAGCATGAAACATAAGCTTTTGAATCTTTCCTTCATGATGATGTTCTCTCTCTGTTCATGCAAGGCAGAGGCTTTTGCAAAGTCGGAGAAAATCAAGGTCATGCTGGAAAGAGGCGCCAATTATTTTGTTTCTAATCCGATCCGGGAAATATTTCCTGGTCAGGATTGTCTTTTTGAAGTTACGCTTCTTAAGGATTCTAAGCTTGTTTCGGTTTCTTATCCTGATTATCGGGTTGTTCAGGATGATAAATCGTTGAAGTTGTCTCTTTTGAATGTCATGTATCCTTTGGTCGTCACTTTGGAAGTTTCGGATGAAACTTTGTCCTATCATGATATACATGGTGAATCATCAGGCCTGACGGATTCTATTGAAATTCCTGCCTATCGATACCATCTGAGGGAAAATTCTGCAAATGGATATCTTTATTTTGAGAGAGAAGGCTATCTTCCTTTATGTTGGAATACCAAGCCTGATTTTTCCGGGGCCGATATTTTCTTTGGCTCCAGGATTCCATCAGATGTTCTTTCCCTTTATCTGAAATGGGAAAAGGAGACAGACGTCCATGATTTTTCCTATGAGATCATCGATGACGGAATCCGTATCGATAAATATCATGGCGAAGCAGACCAGGTGGTTCTTCCGAATAAGATCATGGATAGGCCTGTCGTTGAACTTTCCGGTGATGCCTTTTCCATTCCTTTGCAGCGTCTTGTCATCGGGAACAACATGAGACGGATCAAAAAGGGTGATGCTCATGTCAAGGTTAAGGAGTTATATCTATGTGATTCACTGGAAAAGATAGGAGCCGATGTTTTTTCCGGTGTTGACAGAATCCACATCAATGCTGTCACAAAGCCGAGGTTCTCAGGAACATATTATGATACTTTCCCTGATAAAATGGATTATCTTCAGGAAAGAAAGGATAAAAAGAAAATCGTCTTCTTTTCCGGCTCTTCGACAAGATACGGATATGATTTGAAAATCATCAAGGATGCATACCCTGACTATGAGGTGGTCAACATGGGGGTCTTTGCCTATGTCAACATCAAACCTCAGCTGGATATGATTCGGACATATCTGAAGGAAGGAGATGTTCTTATCTCTTCACCGGAATTCGATCCCAATTGTCTGGATTGTCAGTTTGGCACGACGGATTTCTTTGAATGGAATGAATTTGCCTTCGTCGAAGGCAATTACGATTTGCTGAGTGATGTCATGGTATCGGATTATCCTGATTTCTTTTCGTCATTGGATAAGTTTCTGTCCAATCGAAAAAGCATGGAGAAAAGAAATTACTCTGTGACGGCTGATCATTTTGATGATGATGAAAACTATTATCCTTTTCTGACATATGATGAATATGGTGACTTTGTCCTTCCAAGAGAAGGAAACGAGACGGATTCATGGATTTTCCAACCTCTTGCGGATTATACGTTGGAATCCATCACGCCGGAAAGAGTATTATCTATCAATGAGGTATATCAAAGTCTTCTGGATGATGGAGTCAAGGTCCTGTTCACTTTTTCTCCCAAGAACAGGAATTGCCTGAATAGCCGTTCCACGAAAGACAAAAGAAGGGAAGTCGAGGATTATTTGAGAAAGAACCTTGTCGTTCCGGTCATATCTTCTTTTGAAGATGATATTCTTCCGGGAACTGATTTCTATAAGATTGACAATCATCTTTCTTCGAAGGCTGCTATGGAGAGGAGTTTACGCATGGTCGGATACCTGAAAGACCATCTTGAATAGTAAGCCTTTTCAAAAAGCGTGAATGTTCTATTTGCAATAGATGGCTTTTGGATACCTTTTCTTTCACGAAAAATGTTTGTTGTTGTTCATTTGTGAGCGGACTACGTTTATTTTATGCCTTATTGTCTTCTTTACGGACAAAATGAAAAATAACGAACATTTTATATAGGACTTTGATAAAATACAACTGCAGGGTTGACAGCGGTTACATTTGGATTCGTAGGCAATTATATAGTATCGCCGGAACCTGTTATGGGACGATTATAGACAATTTTTTTAAAGGGGGAAAACGTCTATGAAGAAAACGAATGTCTGGCGTGGTCTCACTGGTGTGTCTCTGTCTCTTGTTGTGCTTGCCTCTTTAGGCTATGGAATTGCCAACAAATTCAGATCCCAGGTCGACAATGCGCTAGGAACTCAGTCTTATGTCATCAACAATGACAGCACCAAGTATATCTCTAAGTATAAGACGGGTGAAGAATTGATGAAGGCTGCCAAGGATTTGGCTGTCAGAGAAGGCGAGGAAGGAACCGTCATCATGAAGAATGACAACAATGTCCTTCCGCTTGGAAACAAGGTTGCCTTGTTTGGTAATGCTGCCTATCAGCCCTATTTCTCTGCTGCCAACAACTCTGACAAGGTCGATCTTGTCAAAGCCCTTCAGAATGCCGGTGTCACTCTCGATCCTACGGTCAAGAGCATCTATGATAATTTGATGAACGTTTATACGGAACAGGAAGTTCCGAACACCTGGGGTGGCGGAACCACGGTGAAGAAAGTCTATAAGTATGCTCCGAATACTTCTGCCGGTGACTACAATACCCAGGGCTTCCAGGTAAAGGAAGTCTCTCCGTCCAAGTATTTCGAGATGGCATTTGATGCCGAAGCCAAGGATGGCGGCGGCGGAGCTCCTGCCGGATGGAAGGATACCGTCAAAGCACAGAACAACGTCGGCGTCTGCATGTTCATGAGACCTGGTGGTGAAGGCTCTACCTATGTTCCTGGAATTGCCAGGGATGCCGATGGAAATACCGTCCAGCAGAACCCACTTGCCCTTTCCAAGGAAGAACTTGAGGTCGTCAAGGTTGCCAAGGAGACCTGCAGCAAGGTCGTCGTCCTTCTCAACACCTCCTGCACCATCGAAGTCGCACCTTTGATGAGTGGCGAATATGCCGTCGATGGCATTGCCTATGTCGGCATTCCGAACGATTACCAGTTCACTGGTATCGTCAATGTCCTTACCGGAAGAGCCAATCCGACCGGTGGCTTGGCTGATACTTATGCATACAATACTGCCGTCAATCCTGCCATGCAGAATTTCGGTGGTGATTATTTCAAGGATTATCAGAGCGTCGCAACCAAGGCCGGCGAAGATCCGAGATGGGACAAGGATGTCTCCAATGAAAAGACCGGTTCCTTCGGTGGTTCCGCATCTTATTCTGGTGGTCTCTACATCGTCGAGGCCGAATCTATCTATACCGGCTATATGTATTATGAAACCAGATATTATGATGGCGTCAAGAACCAGGGCAATGCCAAAGCCAATGTCGGCATTTCCTATCCTGGTGATTCTCAGTGGACGTATGACCATGAAGTCTGCTATCCGTTCGGCCATGGCCTCTCCTATCTCACTTCCGAACAGAAGCTGACCAATGTCAGTGTCGATAAGAGCGTCACCGGCAACATCGTTGCCACCATCAACGTCAAGAACACTTCTACCAAGGATGGCCTCTTCGGTGCCCAGCTTTATGTCCATACTCCTTATACGGATTATGACAAGACCAATCTTGTCGAAAAGTCTGCCATCAACTTCCTGGCTGCCGAAAAGGTCAGCCTCAAGGCTGGCGAATCCAAGGATGTCACTTTGACTATTCCGACCAAGTACATCGCTTCTTATGACTACAAGAATGCCAAGACTTATATCCTGGATGGCGGAAAGTACATCTTCTCCACCGGAAACGGTTCTCATGAAGCCGTCAACAATGTCCTGAAGGCTGAAGGATCCGATGTCCAGGGTGATGTCAACAAGACCTTCACCTGGAACAATGGTTCTGAATCCGATACGGATACCGTCAACTTCTCCAAGTCTGCCTCCGGTGCCCAGATCACCAACAAGGTCGATGATGCCGATATCAACTATTGGCTCAGTGACAAGAACAAGGTCACTTATCTTTCCAGAAATCACTGGGATACCACCTATCCGAAGAATTTCAATGCCGAAGGCAATAAGTTTGCCTTGGCTGATTCTCCGAAGAAGGATGAGTGGATCAAGAACCTCAGAAACCAGAATTACACCGTAAAGACGGATGATCCGGTCAAGAACTTCGAAGGCAAGGACAACGGTCTTAAATTCTCCGATGCAACCGGCGATGCCCTCAAGAGCATCGACAATGAGTTCTGGGACAAGCTTGTCGAGGAAATCCCGGCTGAAGAAGCTGTCGGTGCCATCGCCCATGGTGGCAGCCAGTCCGATAAGCTTACCAATGTCGAGAATCCTGTCGTCAAGCAGAACGATGGCCCGAATGGTTTCAACGGAAAGACTTTGAGCACCAACAACGGTGAGAGCAAGGAAGTCGATAGATATTTCGTCGATCCGGAATCCGAAGCTGGCAAGTTCAAAGCCTGCATCAATTCTCAGTCTCTCCTCGGCTCCTGCTTCTCCGAACAGATTGCCGAAGATTGGGGCGACTTGGTCGGAAATACCGGCCTTTGGATCGGTAACTTCGAAATCTGGGCTTCTGCCTTGAACTATCACAGAACTGCCTACAATGGTCGTAATACCGAATATCCGAGCGAAGATCCGATGCTCTCCAACATCATCGGCCGTGGTATCATCCGCGGTTCCAAGAAGTATGGTATCATCATCGGTCCGAAGCACATCGGTTTCAACGATCAGGAATATGACCGCTCCGGTATTCAGGTCTATATGACGGAACAGAAGGTCCGTGAGACCGACCTCCGCGGCTTCCAGATGTCCATCGAAGATGAAGAAGCTCTCGGCATGATGGTAGCCTTCAACCGTCTTGGTGCCACCAATG
The DNA here is from genome assembly GCA_050874925.1 of Candidatus Enterosoma sp. Taxonomy (GTDB): domain Bacteria; phylum Bacillota_I; class Bacilli_A; order RFN20; family CAG-288; genus Enterosoma. Next base: position 10,420 of record JBNMLQ010000013.1, read on the forward strand.
TTTCTCATAATGTCGGTCTTCTTAAGGGTATCTTCCGTGACGAATGGAATTTCAAGGGCTTGATTTCCACTGATATGATGAACAATGCATACTACTTCAACCCTGAATCTGCCACGATGGCTACCATTACGATGATGGCTGACTTCGCTGGCGATAACAGCCACCTCAACCTTGGTACGGGTGGCAAGGATGCTACTTGGGGATATCTCTCTCCTGAAGCCATCAAGAACGACAACGCTCTTGTCAAACAGGCCAGACAGAATTTGAAGTATCAGCTCTTTGCTTTTGCCAACTCCGCCATCGTCAATGTCACGACTACCCGTGTCACCCCGTGGTGGGAAGGAACGATTGTCGCTGTCATCGTCGTCTTCTCCGTCCTCGGTCTTGCCGGTGCCGTTTTGACCGTCCTGAACGGACTGAAAGGAGAGTAATGCCCAATGAAAATGCTTAAGAAATTAGGAATTGGTTCCTATCTTGCCTTGGCTACGCTTGTCCTGTTGATTGTTTCCTGGATCCTCTATGGAGTCAGCATCAGCTCTGCCGGCTACTTCCATGGCGTATCTGTTTCCTTCGTCGTTCTCTTCAACGTCTTCTCTTTGATTCTTCTTCTTGCTGTCATCGGCCTTGATTTTGTCCCGGCAAAGGATGGCATTCTCGGAAAGATCATTCCTCTTGTCCAGTCTGTCCTTCTTATCGGTGTCGTCGTCTTCCTCATGTCCAACAGCATCAACATCATCGGTGCCAGGGCTGAAGGACTTGGCTACATCTTCTTCTCCAATGCCGATGTCTCAGCTGAAGTCCAGACTCCTGAAAATCTCAGCTCTGCTGCTCTCAGCATCACCACTTTCGTCTTCTATCTTGTCACCTGGCTTGTTGCTGTCGTCACTCCGTTCTTCTCTCTCGGAAAGAAAAAGACCGAAGCTGCAGAATAATCTTCTTTGATTCAGAATTGTCTTCGCTGAGGTAATACTTGGCGAAGACAATTTTATTCTTTATGCTATTGTTATAGAAAGAGGTATTTCCTATGATATCGATTCATCATTTTATGGTAGAGGGACTTGAAAAAGGCTGTGTCACGGATGAGAGACATCCTCGGTTCACTTTCTTTTATGAGAGTGATGACGGATCTGTTATCGACCATGCTCTTTTTACTTTGTCAAACGGCTATCGCAAGGAGCTGAAGGATGAGGTTTTCCTGGTTTATGACGGAAAGGAACTGACACCGGATACGGAATACGAGGCAACCCTTCATTGTTTTTCCAGTAATGGAATGGAAGCTGAGAAGAAACTTGTCTTCACTACCGGAAAGATGTCTTCCCCCTGGAAGGCTTCGTGGATCACGGATTCCCAGTATCACTTCACGGAGAAGAAGACTTCTCCGAAGGTCATGACTTTCCGAAGGAAGTTTTCTTTGGATAAGAAGCTTGCTTCTGCCAGGATCTTTGCCACGGCTCTTGGTGTCTATCGCATCGATCTCAATGGAAAGAAGGTTGGAAATGCCTTCCTTAAACCTGGCTTTACATCCTATGAGAGCAATCTGATGTATCAAAGCTATGATGTCAGTGATTTGCTTTTGGATGGAGAGAACGAACTTATTGTCAACGTTGCCGGCGGATGGGCTGTCGGAAGCTTCATCTATACCAGGGTGAACAGAGTGTATGGAGATAGACAAGCTCTTCTTCTTGAGCTTGAAATCATCTACAAAGACGGAAGCAAGGAGATGATCTGCAGTGACGAATCCTTTGACGTCTGTATGGATGGACCTTATAAGACGGCCGAACTATATGATGGCGAAGAATTCGATGCCACGGTTTCCTATGATTCGTTGAAGTATCATAAGGCCGAAAAGGAGAATCTCAGGATTCATCCTTCCATCATCGCCGATTATTCTTCTGATATCGTCATCGACAGGGAGATGAAGCCTTATGACATCGTGGAAATCAACGGAAAATACCGTTATGATTTCAGGCAGAACATCGCCGGTATCATCCATCTTCATATCAAGAAGGCAAAAAAAGGTCAGAAGATCGTCGTCAGGCATGCTGAAGTCCTTCTCAAGAACGGAGAGCTTGACCTCTCTCTTCTCAGGACGGCCAAGGCTTCCTTGGTTTATACCTGCGTGGATGGAGAACAGGACTATACGCCTGAGTTCACCTATATGGGATTCCGTTATATCACCATCGAAGGAATCAAGCCGGAAGATGTCGATGTCATCTGCTATCATCTGACCAGCAAGATCGAAGAAACCGGAACATTCTCCTGCTCCAATGAGATGCTCAACCAGCTTGACAGCAACATCCATTGGTCAGCCAGGAACAATTTCGAAGACATCCCTACCGACTGCCCGCAGAGAGATGAACGTATGGGATGGACGGGTGATATCTCCATCTTTGCTCCGACGGCTTCCTATGATTTCCAGATCCATCGCTTCTTGAAGAAGTGGCTGAAGGATGTCAAAGCAGAACAGTTCAGAGGCGGAGGAATTCCGAATACCGTTCCTGCCAATGGATTCGGCTTTCCATTTACGATGCCGAACATGGCCATCGACTTCTGGAGCGATTGCGTCATCACGGTCCCTTATACCCTTTATCTGACCTTCGGTGACAAGGAAATCCTTGCTTCCATGTATGAGAACATGAAGCGTTATGTCAAGGCACAGAAATTCTGGTCCAACATCTGGGGAATCGGAAAGTACCGTTACATCTGGCATACGCCCTTCTTCTTTCACTTCGGAGACTGGGTCGCACCGGATGACGACAGGATGACCGCATGGCAGAAAAGGTCCAAGTATACGGCCACTGCTTCCTTCAAACACTGTGCATCCATGCTTTCAGAGATTGCCTCAATCCTTGGAAAGAAGGATGATGCTATCTATTATGACAATCTTTCCAAGAAGGTAGCCAAGGCCTATACCTCCGTCTTCATGAAGGAAGGAAAGCTGAAGAAGAAGGAATTCCAGACCGGATATGTCCTTCCTCTTGCCTTTGACATGCTTGAAGGAAAAGAAAAGGAAAATGCCCTGAAGAACCTTGTCAGCATGATTGAAAAGAATGATTACTGCATCGGTACCGGATTCCCGGGAACACCATATATCCTCTTTGTCCTGGCTGACAACGGATATGCGGATGTTGCCTATAAGATGCTGCTCAATACCAAGGCTCCTTCCTGGCTTTACAACGTCTCTGTCGGTGGTACGACCATCTGGGAGAAGTTTGATGGCATGTTATCCGATGGTACCTGCAGACCGTCCAAGGACGGGACAGGAAATATGGTCTCCTTCGATCACTATGCTTCCGGAAGCGTCGGAGAATTCCTCTATACGAGGCTTGCCGGCCTAAGGATCCTGGAACCGGGATACCGCCGTTTTGAAGTGAAGCCTGTCCTTTGCAAGGACATTCCGTCCTGCAGCACTTCCACTCTGACTCCCTATGGTTGGATCCGTCTTTCCTATGAGAAGAAGGAAGATGAATTCCATCTTCATGTCGAGGTTCCGATGTCTGCGTCCTGCCATGTCGTCCTTCCTGATGGAAAGGAACAGGAGGTCGGATACGGGAAATATGACTTTGTCAGTGGATTTTAAGGCTTCCGTCTCGGTACAATGATAGTGCCATGCCTGCTTTTTTGATTCTTCTTTCCTGTTCCATTGCTTTCTTTGCCGCCTCCCTTTTCTTAAGGAGAGGATGCCTTATCTTTTCATTGCTGTCTTTTCTTTGTTTTCTGGCTGGCATGTTTGTCGGATATTTCCAGGAGTTGAATTCAGGATCCATGATTGTGGCAACCCTTGTCATCGGTGTGGCGTTCCTATTGCTTTTTGTCTTCAGAAAGAGGCGCCATGAGCTTTAACAGTCTTTCGTTTCTTGTTTTTCTTCCCATCGTCGTCTTGATATATTGGATTCTTCCTTTTAAGTTCCGTTGGGCCTTTCTTTTGCTTGCCAGTTGTTTCTTCTATGCATATTCCAATGCTTTTCTTGTATTTTTGATTCTTGGTACGACGCTTATTTCCTATCTATGCTCCATCGGAATCGAAAAAGCATCAAGACATGGATTGAAGAAGTTGCTTCTTATCTTGTGTATCACACTGATTCTATCTTCCTTGTTTGTCTTCAAATATCTCAATTTTGCATGTTCTTCCTTCGTTGCTGTCTTGAACCTGTTCGGACTTCAACTGCAATTCGATGGGCTGAACATCGTTCTTCCTGTCGGAATTTCCTTCTATACATTTCAGACCATATCCTATGTCGTGGATGTCTATAGGGGCAAAATCCTGCCTGAACATCATTTCGGCTATTACGCATTGTTTGTCTCTTTCTTTCCCCAGCTTGTCGCAGGACCTATCGAAAGGTCGGATGCCCTTCTTCCCCAGCTGAAAGAGGAACGGAATATGGATACCAAGGCCATCAGTGATGCCTTGTTCTATCTGACGACAGGATTTGTGAAGAAGATTGTGGTGGCTGATTTCTTAGGTACATATGTCACTTCGATCTACTCTTCCATATCAATGAACAGCGGTGCTTCACTGACTCTTGCCACTTTTGCCTTTGCCTTCCAGATTTATGGAGATTTCTCTGGATACAGTGACATCGCCATTGGCTGTGGCTGTCTTCTTGGCATCCGACTGACAAAGAACTTCGATCACCCATATTCCTCCAAAAGCGTGAAGGAATTCTACCATAGATGGCATATCACATTGAACAGCTGGCTGACGGATTATATCTATATTCCGCTTGGCGGATCCAGAAAGGGAACGCCAAGGAAGGTACTCAACATCCTTCTGGTCTTCCTGATTTCCGGCTTCTGGCATGGCGCAAGCTGGAATTTTGTCTTCTGGGGTCTGCTCAACGGATTCTATGTCGTGGTGGAAACCTTGCTATCCAAATATCTTGACGGATATCGGGAGAGAAGAGGACTCTCCTATGTCTTTCAGGGAATCACCTTCCTGTTGATTTCATCGACCTGGATATTCTTCAGAAGCCCAGACATACAGAGTGCGTTCCTAGTCTATTCGAGAATCTTTACATCTTTCTTATCCGGAAACGGATTTGAAGAATTCCAGTCTTTCCAATTCTTCCTTCGTTTCGTCCTTTCCTTTGTCTTGATGTGGGCGATATCCTATCTTCCGAAGATTCCTTTTGATTCCAGGGAAGGATACCGTTCTTCCATGGTCTATGTTGCTTTGCTCTTCCTGATTGGATTCTGTTGGATCAACCAGCTTCAGACAGGTGGGGAAAGCAGTTTCCTATATTTCCAGTTTTGATATGAAAAAGAAAACGACAGTCATATGGAGTATCGTCATCGCCATTCTTGGAGTTTCGTCCTTTCCGCTTATGGTTCTAGGCAATGCCTTTCTTCTGCCTGAAGTCTATGGAGATACTTTCTTGGGAGAATTCAAGGAAAAGGTCAGGCTTCTTAAGGAAACACCAGGAAAAAGAATCATCCTGATCGGAGGAAGCAGCATACCTTTCGGCATCGATTCCTCCTTGATGGAATCAAAACTTGTCTTCCATGATTATAAGGTGATTGATTTTGGTATGTATGCTGCCCTCGGAAGCAATGTCATGCTCGATTTTGTAAGGCCGGAAATCCATGAGAAAGATATTCTGGTCTTCCTTCCGGAAATCCATAGACAGACTCTTTCAATGTATTATGACGGAAACCTGATGTGGCAGGCTCTGGATGGTCAGTTCTCTGATATTTCCTATTGCAGCAAGGAAATGAAGGATCATCTTTGGGGCGATCTGTATTCCTTTTCCCAGTCGAAGTTCAAGTATAACTTTGTCACACCCATCACTTTGGATGGTGTCTACAGGAAGGCGAGCTTCGAAGAGCATGGCGATATCAGAAAGGAGCTTCTTCCGTGCAATGTCATGGCAAAAGGCTATGACCCCACTGCTTTGATTTCTTTTGACGACAGCCTTTTGGATGGTGGTTTCCTTTCCTATCTCAATGACTTTGCCAAGGCTGCATATGATAGGAATGCCTATCTGTATTTTGCTTTCCCACCCATGAACCGCCTCTGCGTCAAGGATGAAGCAAAGGTCGATGGCTTCTATGATATGCTCAAGGAAAGACTGTCATTTGACATCCTTGGCAATCCGCATGATTCCATCATGGATTATGAATGGTTCTATGATACGAATTATCATCTTAACAGGGCAGGATCAATCCTGTTTACAAAGAACATGATTCAGAATATCAAACTCGTCCTCAATGACAATTCAAAGACGGATATCACTGTTCCTCAAAAACCGGTGCCGAAGACAGACGAGGAAGACAAGGATGGGGATGATACGGATGAAGATTTCTTTGAATATCGATATGCCGATGGTGGTTATGTCATCACGAAGTATGTAAAAAGAAAGAAGAACATCATCCTGCCTTACAGGCATGACGGCAAGAAGGTTATCGGCTTTGATGCTTCCGTCTTCCAAAATGATGTTTTTCTTCAGGAAGTGACCATCCAGGATAACATCCTGCAGCTGTTTGACGACTCTTTTATTGGTTGTTCCTCTTTGGAGAAAATCCATCTGAGAAACGATGATCCATCTTCTTTGATGGTGGGAGATGATTTCCTGAAGGGATGTGATGCCTATATCTACGTTCCTTCGGAAGCATACGGAAAGTACATGACTTCTTATGGATTCGGTGGAAGATTCTCTGATAGGATCAGACAGGAATGAAGAATGTCAGTTCAGTCTATGTAAGGCTGAGAAATAAAAAACAGGCGGGTTCGTCCTGCCTGTTTTGGTAGATATGTCTTAAAGTTACTTCTTTTCTTCTTCAGGAAGATCGAGGAAGTCCCAACGGACCTGCTTTTCAATCTTGAAGATGTGAATCAGCTTTGCCATATCCTCGTCGGTGATATTGTTGAGAATCGGTCTGTTGCCGATGAGATTATAGATCTGAGCGGCCTTTTCGACTGTTTCGATGAGACCGAAGGCTTCGTCCAGGGTCTTTCCGGCACCATAGATGCCATGGTTGGTCCATAAGACGATACGGAAGTCATTCATCTTCTCGGCAGTGGCCCTGCCGATTTCATCGGTTCCGCAGAGCATCCACGGAAGGACACCGACGCCTTCTGGGAAGACGACGACGCATTCGGTGGACATGGTCCAGAGCGTGTGGGAGAAGCTCTTCTCATCAAGCGGATGGACGTATGTCATGGCAAGGATGTTGGTCGGATGGGTGTGCATGATGACCCTGTTCTCCGGATCCTTCTTCAGTCTGGCCATGTGGCTCATGAGGTGGGCAGGAAGTTCGCTGGTGAACCTTCCTCCATCCTTATAGCCCCAAAGAAGGTTGACACTCTTGCCATCTTCAGCAATCCTGAAGATACCGGCGTTGGTCTCCGGATCTGCTTCGACGTTCTTGAAATACTTTCCGGTTCCCGTGACAAGGAAATATTTTCCAATCAGCGGAGTGACGTCGATGTTGGAATGAAGAATGCCGGCCAAAGGAATGTTGCGGATGACTTTATTGACGTCAAGATAGGGACTTACTTCTTCTTCCTTGAGAAGATAGGAGATGTTTCCACCGTTTCTTTCATCCCATCCAAGTCTGTACATGTTGGAGGCAGTCTTCTCGAATTCGACAAGGAATGGTGCTGTTAATATATCTTTCATTTTATTGTCCTACTTTCTCTTGCTAAGGACGTCTTTTTCATATTTCATGGCTTCTTCGTAATAGTTTTCATCCAAGTTCTGACGTCTCAGGTATTCTTCCCATACGGCAGAGAAGGGGAGCATCTTGACTCTTTCCTGAAGGACCATCAGCTTGGTGAAGTCAGCCTGATCCTGAAGCTTTGCCAGTTCTTCGTTTGGAAGGGTGGCAGCATAGAGAAGAGCTTTTTCCATGCTTCTTTCGCCGGTGACCCAGGCGGAGATTCTATTGATGGATGCATCGAAATAATCCAATCCGATCATGACCTTGTCTTCGGCATGGTTGCGGATGATTTCCTTGGCGACTTCCTTGAGTTCGTCGTCGAAGATGACGACATGGTCGGAGTCCCAACGGACCGGTCTGGAGACATGTAAGGCAAGCTTGTCATAGAAGCAGAGCATGGACGGAATCTTGTCGGATACGACTTCCGTCGGATGATAGTGTCCCATGTCCATGAGGCAGGTGATGCCCCTGGTGGCAGCATAGTTCTGATAGAACTCGCTGTTTCCGACGGTCATGGATTCGACACCGATGCCGAAGACCTTGGATTCGACGGTCGGCATGACGAAGTTCTTATCCCAGTCCTTGTCGGAGAGAATCTCATCGAGGGATTGTCTAAGACGAAGCCTTGGCGTATATCTGTCGGCAGGGACATCCTTGAATCCATCGGGAATCCAGATGTTCATCATGCAGGGTTTGTTGAAGGCCTTGCCGAGTTCGGAAGAAATCTCAAGGCAACGTTTTCCGTGTTCAATCCAGAAATGTCTTGTCTCTTCATCCGGGCTGGAAAGGGTAAGATTGTCCTTTACCTTCGGAGAGGAGAAGAAGGTAGGATTGAAGTCGATGCCATCGAGTCCGATTTCCTTTCCGAAATCGACCCAAGGCTTGAAGTATTTGTAGGTATACTGGTCGCGGTCTACTTTTCCAAGGTCGTCTCCCAGGATGGCATAGGATGCATGGAGGTTGAGTCTCTTCTTTCCAGGCATCAGGGAGAAGGCTTTTTTGATGTCGGCCATCAGTTCATCCTTGTTCCTGGCTCTTCCTAAATAGTTTCCGGTCGTCTGGATGCCACCTTCCAAAGTGGTGCATCCTTCAAGGCCGAGAACATCGTCACCCTGCCAGCAGTGGACAGAGATGGGGATGTTCATGACCCTGTTGATGGCTTCTTCCGTATCGACTCCGAATTCCTTGAAGGCTTCTTTGGCCTGTCTGTAGTTTTCTTCGATTGACATTGTGTTACCTCTGATTGATTGCTTTCTGATATGCGTCATATTCTTTGTCCCAATAGTCTTCGTCTTTCGGCTGGAACGTCCTTCCTTGGATGGAGTTTTTGATGTCGGCTCGTCCTTCTTCCACGGATTGGATGTCCTTCAGGCTGATGAACTGTGCCATGGCATTGCCAAGTACGGTCGCTTCGCTTGCTCCGGTGATAACTTTGACCTTGCAGGCATCGGCTGTATATTGGTTGAGGACGTCAGCCTGGTTTCCGCCGCCTACGACAAGGATGGAATCGATGCTTCTGTCTGTCAGCCTTTCGAGATTCTCGATGATCTTCCGATAGCTCAGTGCCATGGATTTATAGATGGTCTTCATCATCTCTCCCGGAGTCGAAGGAAGAATCTGGGAAGTCTTTTCGACATAGGCTTTGATTTTCTCTAGCATGTCACCTGGAGTCTCAAAGCATGAATCGTTGACATCAAGATAGGTCTTTGTATCTTTAGATTCGTTTACCAGTCTTGCAATATCGCCGACCTTGATTTCAGTGCCGTGCTTCCTATAGTCGTTCCTGGTCTCGTTGATGAGGAACATGCCCATGGTATTCTTCAAGAAGCGGACGGTATCGTCATAGCCGATTTCATTGGTGAAGTTGGCGTTCCTGCTCTCGTCGTTCATGATGGGCGATTTGAGCTCCGTTCCGATCAGTGACCATGTTCCAGAGGAGATGTAGGCAAACCGGCCTACGCCGTTTGCACCCAAGACTGCACTTGCCGTATCATGGCTGGCACAGGCTAGGACAGGAATCTCCTTCTTGGACCAATATTCTTTTTTCAGGTTTCCATAGCTTTCACCCGGCTTTATGAGCTTCGGAAAGAGTCTCTTAGGAATGCCGATTTCTTTTAATAGTCCATCAGACAGCTTCTTCTCCTTGTAGCAGTAGAAGGAGGTCGTGGAGGCGTTTGTCTCTTCAAGCCTTGCATTTCCGGTGAGGAAATAGGCGATGAGGTCAGGTATCATCAACAGGCAATCCATGGCTTGGAAGTCTGTGGTATCGCTATAAAGCTGGTAGATGGTATTGAAGTGAAGATTCTGGATGCCGACGAGGGAATAAAGCTTTTCAAACGGTACTTTCGCAAGGAATTCCTTCTGTCCTTTGAAAGAGTGGGTGTCTCTATAGCATAAGGGATCCTTATAGAGCTTTCCTTCTTTCACAAAGCCGTAGTCGACGGCCCAAGAATCGATGGATATGGAGGAGATGTCCTCTTCTTTTTTCAGGGCATCCTGGATTCCGGATACGATATTGCCAAAAAGAAGACTGAAATCCCAACGTAGATATCCTTCCTTGTCAAGATAGGTCCTGTTGTCAAAACGCTTTACTTCTTCATAGGTGAAGCGGTGATTCTCATGATTGACGATCATGACTCTTCCGCTGGTTGCACCTAAATCGATGGATATGACTTTCATGTTGTTTTTCCTGGTAATATGATACCATGGAATCCAAATGCCGTTTTGATTTGAACGATATGTTGATAAATGATATTTGGCTATAAAGATAATGAACACAAACAATCATAAATTTGCAAAGTTTCGAAGCTATTTTCGTAGTAAGACAAAATGTTAACGCTTACCTTGCTCATTTTGGATTGATTATGATTGCAATGTGTCGATTCTGACAGATTCTCGAAGAAACCTGCATGTTTGTGGAAAAGCCGTTTTCAAAGCAAAAGCCGGGAAGGCGTGCTTCCCGGCTGATGGAGTCGTTTACTTGATGACGTCCATATGCATATACGGACGCAGGACTTCCGGAACGGTGATGGAACCATCTTCGTTCTGATAGTTTTCGATGATGGCGGCAACGGTTCTTCCGACTGCAAGACCGGAACCATTGAGCGTATGGACGAATTCCGTCTTGGCATCCTTGCTTCTCTTGAAGCGGATGTTCATACGTCTGGCCTGATAGTCGGTATCGTTGGAGCAGGAAGAGATTTCCTTGTAGACCTGAGTCTTGGGAACCCAAAGGCCGTCCTTTTCCTCATAGTCGTTATAGGAAGGCATCCAGACTTCGATGTCGTAGCATTTGGCTGCGGAGAAACCGACATCGCCGGTGGACAGGCAGACTCTTCTATAAGGGAGCTTGAGAAGCTCGAGGATTCTTTCGGCTTCTTCGGTCATGGATTCCAATTCCTCGAAGGAATGTTCGGGGAGGGAGAACTTGACCATTTCGACCTTCTGGAACTGATGCTGACGGATGATGCCGCGGGTATCTCTTCCGGCTGCACCGGCTTCTGCCCTGAAGCAGGAGGAATAGGCGCAGAATCTCTTCGGAAGATCGTCGGCGGAGAGGATTTCGTCACGATACAGGTTGGTGACAGGGACTTCAGCCGTCGGAATCAACCAATATTCTTCACCGGTGTTGTTGGTCATATAGGCCTGGTCGGCGAATTTCGGAAGCTGGCCTGTACCGGTCAGGGATGCGGTATTGACAAGATATGGCGGAAGGACTTCGGTGAATCCATTTGCGACATGGGTATCAAGCATGAAGGCAGCGACGGATCTTTCGAGCTTGGCGAAGGCACCCATGTAGAAGGTGAATCTGGAACCGGTGACCTTGGCGGCTCTGTCGACATCGAAACCACCCAATTTCTGACCGATTTCCCAGTGGGCCTGCGGTTTGAAGGTGAAGGTGGTCGGCTTGGAGAAATACTTCTCCGGTCTGTTGAAGGAATCATCCGTTCCGATCGGAAGGGATTTGTCCGGAAGGTTCGGCGTCTTGAGCATCATCTCACGGATTTCTTCTTCGACCTGGACTCTTTCCTTGTCGAGGCGGACCATTTCATCCTTGTCGAAGGATATCTTGTCCATCAAAGCCTTGGCTTCTTCATCCTTATGCTGTGCCTTGAGCTTTCCGATGTTCTTGGACTGGGTGTTGCGCTCAGCCTTGAGGGCTTCGCTCTTCATGATGCACTGTTTACGTTTGCTGTCTAATTCCGGCAATTCACGTAAATAGGAGAAATCACCGGTTCTTGTGGATAATCTTTCGATGACTTCATCGAGATTATCAATGACATATTTGACATCGAGCATATTTTTTGTCTCCTTGGTTTGTCTACAAAATTGTAGTCTTTTATGATTCCTGATTCAAGTTTTGAAGAGGATTGGACGCCTGTATTTTATGGTAGGCGTTTTCGATTTTTTCAGTATCGATAGGTTTGTTGATGCAATCGTAGAGCTGTGAATATAGTTTTGGCGTAAAAGCGTCTTCGGGATTGAGGATTTCTTCATATCCGGATAGCTTGTAGCTGATCAGAGGAATCCTGTGGCAGATGCAGTCAATCAGAATCTGTGGATAGGCAAGATAGTCTCCGACAAGAAGCAACCTCTTGCAATGATATAGGAAGGAAGGATAGAGCTCTTCCGGAAGGTGTCTATAGAAGTGAATGTTCTCCGGTCTTGTGATGGATTGCAGCATCGACTGTTTTATGGCATCGTTAGTGACCTCTCCGAAGAAGAGGAAGTCCTTCTCCGGGCAGTTTGTGGCGATGGCCCTTAAATCCATGACGGTGTCCTTGTTGGAAAGAAGCCCATAGGATACGATGATGTCCCGGTCTCCCTGAAGTCCGTAGTGCCTTAAGAAGGCATCACGCTGGCTTGGAAGAAGGTTCCTGGTGTAATCCGTCTTGGTGATCGGAAGGATCTTTGTAGGTGTCTCTATCTTGTTCTTCCGGATGAGATGTTCTTGGGATGGGAAGGTGATGTAGAGTGTATCTGCCTGTCGATAGAAGTTGAGAGCATCCAGTGACAAGGCAAGCTCCGGTCCTTTCGTCGTCCTCCTGATGAAGAAGTCGCTGATGTTGCTGGCTGCGATGATGCCTGTCTTGACCTTCTTTTTCTTCAGTGCGGCATAGAAGGAGAAATAATCGTTTCCTGAAGGGAGGAGTGCTTTTTTAAAATCGTCTTCGACACGGAAGGTGTAGGAGATGTTGTTTTCCTGAAAATAGGATATGATGGCATTCTTGATGACATAGCTGAAGGAGTTCCTCAGCCCATAGGAATCAAAGCCTAGAAAATATTGATACATGGAACGTTGCCGCAGATTTTACATGCGGAAGATATCATTCTTCGGAATCGTCGTCGCCTTGCTTCTCAGCCCTTCTCAGGAGTTCTTCGAGGGCTTTGTCCTGCTGCACGGGTTCTTCTGTGTTTTCCGGCTCCTGTGCTTCAAGCTCCTGATCGGAAGGAAGGACGGAAACAGAGGAGATGGATTCCTTGTCACGGATGGAGATGACCTTGACGCCGATGGTGTTCCTGCTCATCTCCCTGAATTGCGTAAGGGAAGTGCGCATGGTCGTGCCCTGGCTGGTGATGATGATGATGTCTTCATCGCCTTTGACGTTCTTGATGACACAAAGTCCACCGTTCTTTTCAGTGGTCTTCATCGTCCTGACACCCTTGCTTCCACGTGCCGTGATACGGTATTCGTGAACGTCGGTGATCTTTCCATAGCCGTTCTGGCTGAGGGAGAAGATCTTGTCTCCGTCAAGGGATGTGACAAGCCCGACGACTTCGCATCCTGGAGCAAGTTCGATGCCTTTGACACCGCTTGCGGTTCTGCCCATGCAACGGACGTCATTTTCATTGAAGGAACAGACCTTGCCTTCGGAAGAACCGAGGGAGACGATGGCCTGGCCGTTGGTGTGACGGACATCCAAGAGGACGTCATCATCTCTTAAGCCAATGGCAATCTTGCCGTTGACATTGATATTTTCGAAATCCTTTGCAGGCGAACGCTTGACGATACCCTGCTTTGTGGCAAAGAAGAGATAGGAATCATCGTTGTAGTCATCCATGGAGATGATGGCTGTGACTTCCTCCTTGTCCATGAGTTTGAGCAGGTTGACGATCGGTATGCCTTTGGAAGTCCTGCTTCCTTCCTGAATCTGATAACCGCGGCAATGATAGACTCTGCCGAGGTTGGTGAAGAAGAGGACGTCTGTCTTGGTCTTGGAATGACGAAGAATCTTGATGTCATCGTCACTCTTGGTCTTCATGCCCTGAACGCCGATGCCTCCTCTGTTCTGGGCACGGAATTCACTCGGATCGACTCTCTTGATATATCCACCCTTGGTAAGGAAGATGAGGATCTCTTTGTTCGGAATGAGGTCTTCGTCATCTTCGTCGAGGTCAAAGTCAGAAATCTCGGTCTTTCTGGCATCGCCATATTTCTTCTTGATGTCTTCCAGTTCACCGATGAGGGTCTCTTCAAGGACATGTTCATCGGAAAGGATGGCATTGTAATGCTTGCAGTCTTCTTCGAGTCCACTCTTTTCACTGAGGTACTTATCCTGTTCGAGTCCGGTCAATCTTCTAAGAGGCATATCCAAGATGGCTTTGCACTGGACTTCGTCAAAACCGAATCTTTCGATAAGTCTACCCTGAGCTTCTTCATAGGTCTTTGAAGAACGGATGATGTGGACGGTCTCATCGATGGCATCGGCGACGGTGAGAATGGCTTCGAGAATATGGATTCTGGCCATGGCCTTCTTCAGGTCAAACTGCGTCCTTCTGCGGATGACGTTCTTCTGGTGGTCGATATAGATCTGAAGTGCCTGCTTCATAGGCAGGACTTTAGGCGTGCCGTTATCCAGGGCAAGCATGTTGACGGCGAAGTTGGATTGCAAAGCGGTGTAGTGGAAGAGATGGTTCAGCACAAGGGCATCGCTGGCACCCTTTTTGAGGACGACGACGAAATGAGTGCCCATCTTTTGGGATGAGTAATCGGCAACCTGGGCGATTCCGTCGATGGTCTTGCTGTCG
>JBNMLQ010000014.1:0-25042 GCA_050874925.1 Candidatus Enterosoma sp.
CCAATCATAGGGTAGATGGAAGGAATAGGTAGAACGGGTTGTCCTGGCATATTCCACATGGATTTCCTTCAGGATGTCCAACGTATCCTGATCATAGCTTCCATAAGGATAGGCTGAACCTACGACCCTCCTTTTGAAGAGCTTCTCCAGCTCTCTTTGGTTATCCAGATACTCGTTTCTCTGAATATCCTTTGGAGTATCTTCCAAATGTGGATGATGGAAGGTATGATTGGCAATCTCATGCCCATCATAGAGAGAAACATCCTCCTCCAAGTCGAGATGAGAACAGTCCACCTCCTTTCCGAAGATGTCCGTTCGGAATTTCGCTTCACCCGACTGACCGAAGTTCAGATTGAAGGTAGCCTTGAAATGATATCGGTTGAAGATTTCGATGAGTTTCCTATCTTCGATGATTCCATCATCATAGGAGAAAGTGACGGCCTTCTTATGAAAGCCTGGGTATAAAAGTCTGAAATCCATAAAGCTTCAGGCAATCGATTCATATTCCAACGAAGCATAAGCTTCATTGATGCCGCTGAAATAGACATCCAGGGCGAAGCTGTTCTTGATATCGTCCACCTTGCATCCTTGAATCTTCTCCCAGTTGGCATCATCATCCTGAATCTTGGCAAGCTCATCCGAATCTGTGGTTCCGGCCTGCAAAAGACTGGGATTGAAGGCCCATTCTCCATCAAAAGCCTTCAGCGTGTAATAAGAATTATCGAAGGCATCCTTGGCACTGAGTGAATAATCCATATGTCTGCCAATCACAAACTTAGAGAGGGCATCCACACTCCCCTTCCAGGAAACAAATCGCTCGTTTTCACTCCTGAGCTTTTTTCCATTGGGGAAGCTTGGCTTGACGCCGCTGTCAGCAAAATCAAACACTGGATTCTCGGCATCGTCAGCCACATCGTTCTTATCGTCAAGAAGCTTGATTTTATCATTCATGACTGCGTTGTAATAGGCCTTGACTTCCGTTCCGAGTTTATATGCCGTTGTGTCCTGGACAGAAAGATAACGCAAGAAATCACTGTTGGCATCCTCAGAACTCGCTCCTTTGACACTATAGGTAACATATTCATGATGGATTCTCGGTGCAAACGAGGAATTTTCATCCCTGAGAGAACCAATCCAGACCTGGTTGTCAATCTGAATATATTTTGCATAATAGATCGGATCTCCCTCATCCAGGGTAACCTTTATGGTTTCAAGCTTGTCCAAGTCAGAAGACGAAACCCTTGCCCAGACATTCGGCGTATAGGTTTCTTCAATGCTGGCTTTGGTGATGACACCATTGTTGACACTGACGTCAATCTTACAGATGGTATCCCCGATTTCGCTGTCTCTGGTCATGCTGTTCAGGCCATAGAAGGAAGTGCTGACCTCCTTGGCACATCCAGTCAAGGAAAGTGCCATGGCCATAAGCAGGGAAGAAGTCATAATTTTCATTGTTTTTTTCATGTTGAAGAATCCTTTCCCCCATGTCTAGCAAGGGTTTGAATTTAAGACAAAAGACTGATTTTCTGATTACTTAGGCTGCTTTCCGATATAGGCTAAGATTCCGCCATCGACATAAAGAATATGTCCGTTGACGAAATTGGAAGCATCGGAGGCAAGGAAGACGGCAGGTCCCTGAAGGTCTTCAGGCGTTCCCCATCTGCCAGCCGGTGTCTTGGCACGGATGAAGCTGTCAAACGGATGCAATGAACCATCCGGTTGCTTTTCACGGAGAGGGGCAGTCTGCGGAGTAGCGATATAGCCAGGTCCGATGCCGTTGCACTGGATGTTGGCCTCGCCATATTCGGAGCAGATGTTCCTGGTAAGCATCTTCAGTCCACCCTTGGCGGCAGCATAGGCAGAAACGGTTTCTCTTCCGAGTTCGGACATCATGGAGCAGATGTTGATGATCTTTCCATGTCCTTCCTTGATCATATAAGGGATGACGGCCTTGGAAACGATGAAGGGAGCAATCAGGTCGACATCGACCACGGCTTCAAAATCAGAAGCAGACATCTCCGTCATCGGAATCCTCTTGATGATGCCGGCATTGTTGACAAGGATGTCAAGATGTCCGAAGGTCTTGACGATATCTTCGACCATATTCTTGACCTCATCCTCCTTGGTGACATCACAGATATATCCTTTGGCTTCGATGCCAAGCTTATGATAGGAATCGAGACCCATCTTAAGCTTCTCCTCATTGCGATCGTTGAAGACGATCGTGGCACCCATCTGAGCATATGCAGTTGCAATGGCAAATCCGATGCCATAGCTGGCTCCGGTGACCAGGGCGACTTTACCATCTAGACGGAAGGCGTTGATATCCATACTTTTCAATTCTCCTTTACAAACACCATTATACACGCATGTATACAAGTTGAAGCCCTTACATTTCAACTTTGGTCTCACAGCACAAAAATAAAATGCAAACAGCTTTCTCTTCTCCATTGTATAAAAGATGACTTCAGAAGAGAATAAACTTTGGTCTTGCAGCACAAAAAAGAATGCTAGTTTGTTTCTATACCATGATAACGAAAACCATTACTCTCCCATTATTGAAAAATTAAACATATTTATATAAGATATATATATAAAGATATGGGAAGGAGATTTTCATATGGTAAAAATCAAGGACATCGCAAAAAAATGCAACACTTCCACCGCCACCGTCTCGAAGGCACTCCACAATTCTTCTGAGCTTTCCAAACAGACCATCGACAGGATTCAAAAAGTCGCCAAGGATATGGGATATGTACCAAACTTCTATGCCATGGCCCTGAAGTCCAACAAGACATTCAACATCGGTATCGTCTATTATGATGCAACCCTCTATGGCGGACTCAGACACGAGTATTTCTCAGGCATCCTCGATTCCATCAAGAACACAGTCGAAGAAAGAGGATATTGCATCACCTTCCTAAGCAGGACTTCCAAGATGTCCTATCTCGAACTTGCCAAGTTCAGGAACATGGATGGTGTCATCGTCGTCACCGAGGATTTCAACAATCCGAAGGTCATCGAGCTTGTCAACTCGGACATCCCGACCGTCACCATCGACTATATCTTTTCCTCTAGTACCGCCATCATGTCAGACAACATCAACGGCGAGAAGGAGCTTGTCGATTATGTCACATCCATGGGGCATAGAAAGATTGCCTTCATCCACGGCGAGATGACCGACGTCACCAAAAAACGTCTCTCAGGTTTCAACCAGGCTCTCATCTCCCATGACCTGAGTCTTCCCAAGGAATATCTCATCGAAGGAAGATTCCATGATCCGAAGTCTTCCGGAAAAGCGACACAACGGCTTCTCAGTTTAGAGAACCGTCCGACCTGCATCTTCTATCCTGACGACATCTCCTTGTTTGGTGGCATCACCGCTTTGACGGAAGCAGGGCTAAGAATTCCCGATGACATTTCCGTCGTCGGCTATGACGGAGCCTCCATCTCAAGAATCTACCGCCCCGAAATCACGACATACATGCAGAACTATGATGAGCTTGGAAGGCTTGCGGCAGATTGCCTCATCAACCAGATTGAAGACCCACTCTTCCCAATCGTTCCACACTTCGTCAACGGCAAGGTCCAATACGGCCAGACCGTAAAGAAACTAAACTAAAAAAGACAGCCTTCGGCAACATCCCTGCAAGGAGTGCCGATGGCTGTTTTTTATTGGACTGAATATCGAAGGTCTATCCTTTGACGGCACCGGAAGTCAGGTTCTTGATGATGGCCTTGGAGAAGATGAGATAGACGATGACGACCGGGAAGACGGCGATGGTCATGAGCATATAGATCTGACCTTTGTCGAAGGTATCGGGGCTGGAGGCCGAAAGCTGGGAGATGACAAGAGGAATCGTCTTCAGCTTGGAATCATTGATCAACATACTCGGCGTGAAGTAGTTGTTCCAGTTGGAGACATAGGCGAAGATGAACTGGACGGCAAGTGCCGGCTTGATGATAGGAAGGACGATCTTGTGAAAGATGCCGATTTCGCTTGTTCCGTCGACTCTGGCAGCTTCGATGACTTCCATCGGAAGGATGGATTCAAGATACTGCTTCATGTAGAAATACGTAACCGGAGAGGCGATGGCAGGAAGGATGAGGATGAGATAGTTGTCGGTGAGTCCGGCATTGATGCAGAACATGACAAGACCCATGGCGGCAACCTGAGTCGGAATCATCATGATGCCGATGATGAAGGTCTCGACGAACTTTCTTCCCTTGAAACGATAGACGTGGGTGGCATAGGCCGTAAGGGCTGAGAAATAGACAGTCAGAATCGCATTGACCAAGGAAAGGAAGATAGAGTTGAAGGTAGCCGTGGTAAGCGGAAGATTGGCATTGCTGAAAAGGTTGTTCCAGTTGAATCCGAAGTAGCTTCCGAACCACCAATGGAATCCCTTCATGATTTCAGCGGAAGAATGAGAGCAGTTGACAAGAAGAATATAGAACGGAACCAAGCAAAGCAGAGATAAGAAGATAAGGACGATGTAGACGATGACGCGATATATGGTCAATTGCACCTTGTCATTCTTAAGTTTGGTTTTTTCAAGGATTTTCGGTTGAGCAGTCATATTATCTGCCTCCTTCACTGGACGTCTGAGCCTTGGCGTCACGAAGCCATCTCTCCCTGGCCTTTCTGGCCTTGGCTTCCTGCTTGAGGACATTGTTGGTAGGAACCATGACCTTGAAGACGATGATGGAAAGGATGGTCGTAAGGATGAAGAGGATGACGGACACGGCACCGGCAAGTCCATAGTTCTTGGATGTCATGATGAGGGAGTAGAGATACATCATGAGTGTCTTACCTGCCTGCTGAGGACCGCCACTGGCACTGGTGTAGATCTGAGCGACATCGAACAGCTGGATGCCTCCGATGAGAGACGTGATGAAGACATAGACAAAAATAGGAAGAAGAAGCGGGAAGGTGATATGCCAGAACGTCTTCCAGGAGGAAGAACCATCCAATCTCGCGGATTCAAAGATGGATTCATCGATACCCATGATGCCCGACATCAGAAGAATCGTCGTATTGCCAAACCACATGAGGAAGTCGATGAAGGAGATGATGATTCTCGTCCACCACGGGGAATCCGTGAAATTGATGACAGGAGCACCCATGGCACCGAGAATCTGGTTCACCGGTCCGGACTGGCTGAAGAGCATGAGGAAGAGAAGACCGAAGGCACTTGCCATGACAAGGTTAGGCATATACATGACCGCCTTGAAGAACTTGGCAAACTTCAGCTTCAGCCTGGCATCCGTAAACCAGATGGCAAGAAGAAGGGAGACGATGATCTGCGGAATGAATCCCAGAATCCATATGATCATCGTGTTTCCGGCATACTTCCAGAAGTAGGCATCGCTTAGAAGCTTTCCGTAATTGTCGAAGCCGATGAAGTTCGGACCGACCTGGACGATACCTAGCTTATAGTAATATTCAAAGAAGGAATTATAGATTGTAAATCCCAGAGGGACCAGAGAGAAGATGATGAAGACGACAAAGAACGGAATGAGGAAGATGTATCCGTATTTGCTATAGGATACCATCTTATGGCGCTTCTTGTTGGTATTCTTCCCCATCTTCTGCTTCAAGGAGAGAAGGAATTTTCCGTACCAATTCAAGTTGGCAACATTGTCCTCTCCGACAGCCTCAGTCTTTTTTTTCTGAGGTTCCAGATTCATGTTTTCCATGGAACACCTCCTAGAAGATGGCGACTTCTTCTTTCGTACTCGGATCGAAGAGATGGACTCTTCTAGGATTCAGATTGACCGTGACGACATCACCGCTGTCGATATGATGATCGCTCGGGAATCTGGCAACCATGTCGATTCCACCGAAATCAGCATGGATGTAGTACTCGTTGCCAAGAAGTTCGGCAAGTCTGACATTGACTTCGAAATTGGCCTCCGGATGCTCGATTCCATGTGATCCGCTGGCATTGTGGATGTTCTCCGGACGAAGGCCGAGGATGACTTTCTCAGGGATGTTCCTGCCACGGACCAGATCCTCCGGAATGGCAAGCTTATGGCCATCCTGGAAGGTGACGACACCATCCTGATATGTGACATTGAAGAAGTTCATGCTCGGAGAGCCGATGAAACCGGCGACGAACTTGTTGACCGGATGATTGAAGACTTCTATCGGGGTACCGATCTGCTGGACATAGCCATCCTTCATGATGACGATTCTGCTTGCCATGGTCATGGCTTCCGTCTGGTCATGGGTGACATAGATTGTCGTAGCATTCAGCTTGCGGTGGAGAGAGACGATTTCCGATCTCATCTGGACTCTCAGCTTGGCATCGAGGTTGGAGAGCGGTTCATCCATCAAAAGGACTTTTGCATGCTTTACGATGGCACGTCCTAAGGCAACACGCTGTCTCTGACCGCCTGATAAGGCCTTTGGTTTTCTATCAAGAAGCGGCTCAATCTGAAGAATCTTTGCCGCTGCCATGACACGTCTGTCAATCTCTTCCTTGTTCAGATGCATAATCTTCAGAGGATAGGCAAGGTTGTTGTAGACCGTCATATGTGGATAAAGGGCATAGCTTTGGAAGACCATGGCGATGCCTCTGTCCTTCGGAGCGACATCGTTCATATATTCTCCGTCGATGAACAGGTTTCCTCCAGAGATATCTTCAAGTCCGGCTACCATTCTTAGGGTCGTCGACTTTCCGCATCCGGAAGGACCGACAAAGACGATGAATTCATGCTGCTTGATATCGATGCTGAAATCATGGACGGCATGGAAGCCGTTGTCATAGATTTTGTTAATGTTCTGCAGGGATACATAGACACCTTCCGGAGCTTCCTTGGGAAGTGCAGCATCCTTGGCCTTGGCTTCTTCCTGAAGCTTCTTGCCTAAGGCCTTTTCTTCTTTTTCCCTCTTCTTTTTGTCGATGTAATTGCGAATCGGATTCTTCGAGCCCTTCTTTTCTTCAGCCATGGTGTTTTCCTCCTAAAGTGTGATTTCCACCGTATTGACATCCCGACATTCAGCAATCTTCACTAGACCGTCCTCGATCTTCTTTCCGTTGAGAAGATATTCCTTCTTCTTTCCAGTGTTATGGATGGTGATATGGAATTCTTTTCCACGGAAGATCCTCGTTACTTTCACTTCCTTCATTTCCTTGGGCAGGCATGGTTTGACAAGAAGCCCGTCATAATCGGCACGGATGCCAAGTATATATTCACTCAATGCGACGAAGGACCAGCTTGCACTTCCCGTCAGCCATGAATTCTTTGCTCTCCCGTAATGTGGATTGAATCTTCCGGCAATCATCTGGGAATAGACATAAGGTTCCGTCTGATGGATGTCGGACTTGTCTTCGATATAGCTTGGTGCATTCCTCTTATAGAGATCAAAGGCTTCCTCAGCCATTCCTTCTTCACATAATGCGCAGGTCAGCCATGGATTGTTGTGATTGAAGACCGATCCGTTCTCCTTGGTCCCTTCAGGATAAGATGAAATCTCACCATATTCCGGATAATATTTCGAATAAGGAGGATAGAGAATCTCGCATCCATAATCATCTAGCAGATATTTCAAGGAATTTGTCACAGCTTTCTTGGGAAGTCCTTTTTCTTCTCCGATGCCTGCAAGGGAGCAGAAGCCCTGAGGTTCGATATAAATCTTTCCTTCCTTGCATCTGGAAGATCCGACTTCCCTGGAATAGGCATCATAGGCTCGGATAAAGTATCCACCATCATAATCGAATCCGTACTGAATAGTATTATCTTCAATCTTCTTGACATATTCAAGGATATGCTCGGCATCTTTGTCTTTCGACAGGAATCTGCAAAGTTGGGCAAATTCTTTTCCGTATTTGACGAACATGCCAGCAATGAACACCGATTCAGCCTTATGGGTGTCATTGTTTTCCACCGTCTGGAAGGATTCACCGTCAGTAAGAGAGAAGCAGTTCAGATTCAAGCAATCGTTCCAGTCAGCTCTCCCGATGAGCGGAAGCCCGTGAGGGCCGAGGTTCTCAATCGTATGATTCATGGAGATGAGAAGATGTTCGTATAAGGTCTTCTCGCTTCCCGGCTTATTGTCAAAGGGGGCCATCTCATCCAGGATGCTTGTATCTCCACTTTCCTTGATATACTGGCAGGTCGCTCCGACAAGCCACAAAGGATCATCATTGAATCCACTTCCGATATCAGCATTGCCACGCTTGGTAAGAGGCTGATACTGATGATATGTAGAACCATCTTCAAACTGAATGGAAGCAATGTCAATGATTCTTTCTCTGGCCTTTTCAGGAATCATATGGACAAAGCCAAGAAGATCCTGACAGGAATCACGGAAGCCCATTCCACGTCCTGTTCCAGTCTCGAAGTAAGAAGCGCTTCTGGACATCATATAGGTGACCATGCACTGATATTGGTTCCAGATGTTTGCCATCCTGTCGAAATTGGCATCCCCTGTTTCGGCATGGAAACGGGAGAGAAGCGACTTCCAATAATCCTTGAGGGCAAGAAACGCCTTATCGACATTCTTTATGTCATCGTATTTTTCAATCAGCTCATACGCCTTCTTCTTGTTGATTGAGCCATCCTCTTCAAATTTTTCCTCCGGCTTGTTCTCGACATAGCCGAGCATGAAGACAATCGTCTTCTTTTCCTTCGGTTTCAAAGTGATGTCAATCTGGTGGGATGCAATCGGATAGCAATCGGAAACCCTGGAATCATAAGAGGTTCCTTCCATGACAGCCTTAGGTGCATCAAATCCATTTTCCAATCCGAGGAAGATATTTCTGTCCGTATCAAATCCATCATGCTCCATGGAGCTATGGAAGAAGCAGTAGTGATTCCTTCTCTCACGGTATTCCGTCTTATGGAAGATGGTGTTCGAATCGATTTCTACCTGGGCCAGGTTGAGATTACGCTGATAGTTGTTGCTGTCATCGACGGCGTTGTAAAGACAAAATTCGACGACTCCATATAAAGAGAGAGTCTTTTCCTCATCGCCTTCATTCGTCAGTTCGATCTTGTTGATTTCACAGGCATCCTTAAGAGGGACGAAAGCCGTCAGAACGGCAGAGATTCCGTTTTTCTTCGCATTGAAGATGGAATAAGACAATCCATGTCTGCATTCATAGAAATCCAGTGGAGTCTTGCAAGGAAGATAGCCGATGTTGAAGACAGTATCCCCATCCTTGATGTAATAAAACCTTCCGGAGATATCCCTTGGGACATTGTTGTAACGATATCGGGTCAGTCTTCTCAGCTTGGCATCCTTATAGAAGGAATAGCCGCCCAAGGTATTGGAGATAAGGCTATGGAAGTCATCGACTCCAAGATAATTGATCCATGGAAGAGGGGTGTGAGGGGTTTCAATGACATATTCCTTGTTATCATCATCAAAATGTCCGAATTTCATGATTTTTCTCCATTTCTTGAAGGCTTTTTTGAATTTATTCCTTCAACATTGACCGAAATCGTTTTCGATTTCTTGCATTTAGTATAATTCTTCGAGCAAAAAAATCAACAACAAAAAAATTTTTTTAATCGTTTTCTTGACCTAAATAAGAATAAATTCTTATTTCCATGGCACAAAAAATTTCAAATTTTCTTTTTCCGCTTGACAATTCAAAACATCAGGAATACAATGTTGACGAAATCGATTACGAAAGCTCTTACAATCTGCGATAGATATCGATTCACCGCAGAATTGTAACAAGGACCAGAAATCCTGAATCGATGTATCCGATATAGAGAAAAACAAACGGAGGTAAAATCAATGAAACGTAATGTCATTTCTCTCTTAGGCGCTGTCGGTATGTTGGCCGGTCTGGCTAGTTGTTCCGGTGGAGATGATGGCAGCAATATCATCAACATCTGGTGCTGGAACAATGAATTCCAGAGCAGATTCAATGCCTATTATCCGGAAGTCGACAAAGTCGATGGCAATACCACCACTTTGAAGAATGGCAAGACCGTCAACTTCATCATCCATCCGAATGACAACAACGGATATCAGACTCCCCTTGATGCAGCTTTGAAAAACCAGTCCACAGCCGCAGCCAAGGACAAGATCGATATCTTCCTCATCGAAGCCGACTATGCCTTGAAGTATGTCAACACTGACAACACCATGGATGTCAAGGAACTCGGTATCACCGATTCCGATACTGCCCAGATGTATGATTATACCAAGACCATCGCCACTTCCAGCTCCGGTGCCCTCAAGGGTCTTTCCTGGCAGGCCACTCCTGGTCTTTATGCCTTCAGATCCGACTATGCCGCACAGATTTGGGCCGATTATCCGGCCGATCCGCTCGAAAGCGATTCTGCCGAAGTCAAGGCTCAGAAGACCCAGGCCCAGTCTGATTTCGTCCAGGCCAAGATGAGCAATTGGTCCAAGTTCAACGAAGTTGCCGCATCCGCCAAGGAAAAGGGTATCAAGATCGTCTCCGGTTATGATGATACCTATCGTACCTATTCCAACAATGCCAAGAATCCTTGGGTCGACAGTTCCGACAAAGTCACCATCGATCCTGAGATCAAGAATTGGATCAAGAATACCAAGGACTATGCCACCAAGGGCTATTGCGGAACCAGCAAACTCTGGGATGACAACTGGGCCAAGGATCAGGGTCCTACCGGAAGCGTCTTAGGCTTCTTCTATTCTACCTGGGGCATCAACTTCACCCTTGCCGGCAATTCTCTTGCCAATGCAGATGGTGAACAGAAGCTCGGAAACGGTCTCTATGGCAAATACAGAGTCTGCCAGGGTCCTGCTTCCTACTATTGGGGCGGAACCTGGATCTGCGCAGCCAAGGGAACCGACAACAAGGATGATGTCAAGGACATCATGCTCAAGCTGACCTGCGACAAGGCCATTGCCAAGAAGATCACCACCGATACTCAGGACTACACCAACAACAAGGCTGCCATGAACGAAATCGCCAATGACAAAACCTTCGGTTCTTCCTTCCTTGGTGGTCAGAACCACATCAAGCTCTTCACCAGCGCTGCTGCAAACATCAAACTCGCTGCCATGTCTGCCTATGACCAGGCCTGCAACGAACAGCTTCAGAACGCCATGCGTGACTACTTCGCCGGCACCGTCGACTATGCTGCCGCCTATGCCGCCTTCAAGACCAAGGTCCTTGAAAAGCATCCTGAAGTCACCTTCAACGATACTGCCAACGGCACTCTCTAAACTTCGATAGCTATCCCCTTTAAGACCAAGCTGATCAGCTTGGTCTTTTGTTTTGCTTATAAAAATGAGATAATCAATCCATGAAGAAAACAAAGCAAAAACAGCCAGAAAGAATCAAGGCTGATATCCATACCGGACTTGACGAGCAAACAGTCCGAATCAGAAAGCTGGAAGGATACGACAACTCTTTCAAAGACAAGAATACGAAAAGCATCCTTCGGATTCTCTTTGACAACTTCTTCAATTCCTTCAACATTGTTCTTCTTTCCATCGCCGCAGCATTTCTCTTCTTCGTCATCTATCTCAATTCACATGGATATAAGGACATCGCCGACAGATACTTCGGCTTCTCGAAATTCACCTTCCTGATACCGATGCTTCTGAATTCCGGCATCGGTTCCTACCAGGAAATCCATTCCCGTCACGTCTTAAAGAAACTCAAGATCGTCAATACGTCCAAAGCAACCGTCATACGTGAAGCGAAGGAGTGTACCATATCTTCCCAGGATGTCGTCTTGGATGACATCCTTGTATGGAAGGCAGGAGACCAGGCATGCTGTGACAGCATCATCCTAGAAGGAGAGGTGGAGGTCGACGAGTCTCTTCTCACGGGCGAATCCGATTATGTCAAAAAAGGAAAGGGCGACACCATTTTTTCAGGAAGCAGTGTCATGACAGGTTCATGCCATGCAAGAGCAGAGAAGGTCGGGGATGACACTTATTCCTGTCAGCTTTCAAAACAGGTCAAGCAGCTTTCCAGGCACAAATCCGAACTGATGACAAACATCTATGGCATCATCAAGATCATGGCCATCGTCCTCATATTCGTCTGTCTCATCGTCGTAGGTACGCTCGTCTATAAAGTCAACAAGTGGGGTAATGATGCAAGCGTATGGCCGGACAACATGACTCATTCCCTTTCCAGCATGGTGACATGGTCCAAGATCATCTTGACCATGGGTGCCTTTGCTATAGGCATCATTCCTACCGGACTTGTTTTGATGACATCCGTCACCCTTGCCGTATCCATCACATCCCTTGCCAAAAAGAAGACGATGATACAGGAACTGTTTTCACTGGAAAACCTCTCCCGGGTCAATACCATATGTCTTGACAAGACCGGGACACTTACCGACGGAAGCATGAAAGTCGAATCACTTCTCTCCTATATTCCCAAGGATGATGTCATCCGGTATCTTGAGGAATTCAACTTCGCTTCCACAGACGACAACCAGACTTCCCTGGCAATCAAGGAAGCATACGGAAAGAAAGAAGTTGCCTTTCAATCATTCATCCCGTTTTCTTCCAAAACCAAGACCTCATCCCTGGTTTATGTGGACGGAAGACGTCTCACCCTCGGTGCACCGGATTACCTCATCGGAAAGGACGAAAAAGCCTATCTTGATTTTCAAAGGTCTGCATCGGAAGGAAAACGTGTCCTGGCTCTCTCCTTCAATGACAAGACAATCGCCCTCCTATTGCTGAAGGACAACATCCGTCCTTCCGCTTCAGACACCATCGACTTCTTCTACGACAACAACGTAGACTGCAAGATCATCTCAGGTGACAACCTTCTTACGCTGACGAAGATAGCCAAAGAGTGTCATGTCCGGAATGCTGAAAAAGGCATTTCCATGGAAAATGTATCCTTGGAGGAGATTCCATCCCTGGCACATGAGTATACCCTCTTTGCCAGAACGACGCCCGAACAGAAGAAAGCCATCGTCGAAGCTCTGCAGGCATCAGGAAAAAAGGTGGCCATGACCGGAGACGGAGTCAACGATATCCTGGCCTTGAGGAAGGCAAACGCATCCATCACCTTTGCAAAGGCAACCCAGGCCGCCAAATCCGTCTGTGATGTCGTCTTGCTTGACAATGACTTTTCCCATCTGAAGGACGTCGTCCGCCAGGGAAGAAGAGTCGTCAACAACATCGAAAGGACGGCATCCCTCTTCTTGATGAAGACGATTGCCATCGCACTGTTGTCTATCCTCCTCATCCCCTTCAAGCGAGGTCAGATGTGGTTCGGCGTTGAAAACCTCTATCTCATGCAGACAAGCGTCATCGCTTTGGCTGGTTTCCTCCTCTCGCTGGAATCCACCAAAAAACCGATTGAAGGTTCCTTCCGGAAAAACGTCTTCCCCAGGGCTATATTATCAGGTACCTTCATGGTTCTTGCCGTCCTTGTTCCGATTCTCCTCAATCAGATTCCGAAAGCATTCCTCAGACAAGGCATCATCGATGATGGAAATGTATCGACGATGATCTCCCTTCTTGCCTTTGCCTCCGGTTTCATCGTATTGATTTCCATGTCGATGCCGTTCACAAACTATCGAAAGCTTGTCATCATTATTTCTTTGATTTCAGCCATCCTCCTAAGCATGATGTCTCCCACAAGCTACATCGGTGGAAAGGCATCCACCTTCTCCATGTTCCACAGTCCCGATGGGAACTTCTTCCACTCGGAATTCATGAACCAGTTCTTCCGTCCATGGAACGCTGACTGCGTCAAGGAATTCATCGCTCAGAAGTCCTGTCTAGTCACCATGGCCATCTACTTCGTCCTGGCCCTGCCGGGCTATTGCTTCTTCATGAAAGGAATTCTTTCAAAGTCGAGGAAGAACATCCTTCTAAAAGGGATCAAAGATTAAAAAACAAGGAAGAAATGTCATCTCCTTTGATGCATCTCTTCCTTTTTATATAACAAAATGTTACAATATTATAAACTTTGTTACAAGGAGATTCCCTATGAAAAGAAAACTGATCGAAGAAGCCATCACCGACGCCCTCTTGGAACTCATGAAGACCATGGACTATGACAAGATTTCCATCACCGACATCACGGAAAAGGCCGGTGTCAGCAGAATCACCTATTACCGTCATTTCAGCAGCAAGGAAGATATCCTCATCCGCTATTTCGAGATTGCCAAGCAGAAGTTCCAGCAGCAATACAGCGAACAGCTGAAACAGGTAAATTACACCCAGGTCATCACCAGCCTCTTTAGCTTCTTCAAGGAGAACATCGACATCAACAAGACGCTGAGAAGCGCAAGACTTGACCACATCGTCTTGGACTATCTTTCCGAGGATTTCGTCAAGAACATGCCTCAGATCCAGGACAAGTACTTCGCCCATCTTCTCTCAGGCGGCCTCTTCAACGTCTGCATCCGCTGGCTTGAAAATGACTGCAGTGATTCCGTCGAAGAAGTCTCAAGGCCATTCATCGTTCTCAACGACATATTCTCCAAAAAGGAAACAACGAAGTAAACGAAAACCGGCCATGGTCCCATCTTGGGCTAGGCCGGTTTTCTTTTGATTCATAAAAAAAGACCGGGCTGATGTAGGTCCCGATCTTTATTTTGTCCGATTAGTCAGCGACGTACGGCAAGAGAGCCATGAATCTTGCACGCTTGATGGCGACGGCAAGCATTCTCTGATACTTGGCAGAAGTGCCGGTGATTCTTCTAGGAGTGATCTTTCCGGAAGGAGAGATGTACTTCTTTAAGAGTTCGACATCCTTGTAGTCGATATGCTTGATATGATTCTTGGTGAAATAACAGAACTTTCTCTTTGGTTTGATTCTACGGAACATGTTATTTTATCCTTTCCGCCTAGGATATTGACCTAAGCTCAGAACGGCAGGTCATCATCCGAGGAATCGATGCCCTCGTGTGTGA
This sequence comes from Candidatus Enterosoma sp., assembly GCA_050874925.1. Classification (GTDB taxonomy): domain Bacteria; phylum Bacillota_I; class Bacilli_A; order RFN20; family CAG-288; genus Enterosoma. The sequence continues at coordinate 14,857 of JBNMLQ010000014.1, forward strand.
TGGTAGAACTTTCTGTGCCGCTTTCAGCAGGCTCATTGGATTCGTATCCGCCGTTGTCACCACTTCCTTTGCGTTCAAGGAACTGGACAGATTCAGCAATGACTTCGACGACGGAGCGTTTGCTTCCATTGGACTCATAGCTTCTCTGATTCAACCTGCCGTCAACACCGACAAGAGAGCCTTTCGAGCAATACTTGGCAACGTTCTCAGCAGTTTTGTTCCAGCAGGTGCACGGGATGAAAGACGTCGTCTTGTCACCACCGGTCTTTGTTGGATTGTCGACGGCAATCGTGAAGGAAGTCACCGAAGTCCCGGAGTTGGTTCTCTTGAGTTCCGGATCCCTGACGATACGTCCGACTAAGACACAACGATTCAATGCAGCCATAATTCTACTTTCTCCTTTTCAGTTGCAATCAGTTGTTGGCAACAGTGACAAGGAATCTCATGACTTTCTGATCGAGAGAGACAATGGAATTGAACTTGGCGTTGAGTTCTCCACCAGCGGTGAAGTTGACAACGACATAGTAGCCCTTTGTCTGCTTCTTGATTTCATAAGCCAGGTCTCTCATACCCCATTCGTTGACACCGGTGATTTTTCCGCCGTTGTCAGTGATCAGCTTCTGAAGAGCGACATTTTCGTTCTTGATATCTTCTTCAGAAAGATCCGGCATGAGAATGTACATGAGTTCATAATTTTTCATGTGATCTATACCTCCCTATGGTCTTCTGGCCGGTTCTACATCAGGAATCGGCAAGAAAGTATATGGCCTAAAAAGGCCTAGGGTTAGTATATAAAATTATTTAGCCCATGTAAAGAAATTCTTTTTCAAAGTTACCTCCAACTCACCCTTATATAGTCTTGCCAATCCCGGTTTTCGTCATCTTCTTCAAAATTTCTCTCATTTTTGATTTCAAGCACATCGGAGAAGGGCAAGGAAAAGCTTTTTAGATACAGTTTTTGCTGATATGTATCACATTTTTTGAATATTTCCGTGCATTCCCTGATATTGCCATCAAGATAGAAACGTACCTTGACAAGGTCTCCCGGAGCACTTGACAAAAGAACCCTGTTCATCTCCTCCATCTCGTCTATGGAGAGCTCAGGCTTCTCCACCCTTCTTCTTTTTTCCTTCATCTCATCCAGCATTTCATATTGCCCCTTGAGCGACTTGAAAGGCAACCATTTCTTCATTCCTCTCATATATGATGTCCTCCGATCTGATTTTGTCTTTGAATGAACGTCGAAGACAATCCCGCTGCCGAACAAGGCATCGCCTTCCTCGTTCCGAATCTCTTTCTGATCTCAATCATCGTCTTCTCCAGACTGCGGATATGGCAGTCCTTCTCATAGTCTTCAAACAGGGAAGGCTGATAGCATGAATTCTTCACGACATTGCAGGCGATGATGCCTACTTGCCGATAAAGAGTATCTCCTGATGGATAACTTCTGGCGTATTCCAGATATTTTTCCAAGGCAGCATGGCTGATTTTCTCTGCACTGTCCGTAGGAGTATAGAACGAAAATTTCCTTCCGAATCCCTGGTGATTCTTGTCTCCTATATATAAAAGGAAGGTATTTGCCATCACTTTTTCAAAATACAGCCTGTCGGAAAGTTCAATCGCCATGTCACTGATCAGAATCGGCATCTCGTCTGGATGATAATCTCTAAGGAGAACCTGTCCGACAGAGATGGAATGGTCATTGGAAACATATCTTTCCTGAAGAAGAGCATCGTCATATCCCAAGGAATGATAGTAGATTTCCTCTCCGATGACACCCAGTCTGTTTTTCAAAAAAGACGGATCGGAGACAGCGATGTCACCGACACGATAGAATCCCATCTGATTGAGCTTCTTCTCCATCCTGCTTCCGATTCCCCACATCTTGCTCAAAGGAGAGACGTTCCATAGATGTCCGGGGATGTCATCATAGTCCCACCTTGCCAAGAAGGTAGGTGAATGTTTTGCCTCGATATCCATGCAGGCCTTGGCCATGAACATGTTCTTCCCGATCCCGGCTGTCACCGTAAGCCCGGTCCTTCTTCTGATTTCGGAGATGATCTTCTCAGCATAGCTTGTCGGTGTGTCCTGATGCCTCTTCAGATAATTCGTGCAATCAAGGAAGCTTTCATCGATGGAATAGACAAAAAGGTCATCCTCCGAAACGAAATCCAGATAGATGGAATTGATTTCACAGGATTTTTCAAGATACGTCTTCATGTTCGGCTCAGCGATGATGAGTCCAGGGATGTCCTTGGGGACCTCATAGAGCCGGCAACGTGACTTGACATGATACCTTTCTTTGATAAAGGGCGATGCCGCAAGCACGATGGTGCCGTCTCCTCTTGATTCGTCGGCAACGACAAGAGGCGTCGTGAAAGGATCCAGGTTCCTGAGAAGGCATTCCACGGAAGCATAGAAAGACTTTAAATCGATGGAAAGAATGTCGCGTTGCAGTTTCTCCATGCAATCAGTATAGAGTCAATTTCAAAAATTCTTCCCCGTCATGAAGCAACTTGAAAACCTAAGGAATCCGGACAGGAAAGAAAAAAGTCCGTATCCGAGGTCGGAAAGAAATCCTCGTTTTTTGAAATCCCACCATGCAAAAATCAAAAACAACCCATTGACAGGAAAAGTGGTCTTGACAGATACGGATTTTGTCACTTTTGACTCATGAAATCGATTTTTCATGGTAAAGCGATTTCAATGTAGTGCTTTATTTTTCCTCGTCCGCTATAATGAAAACCTATGAATACAAGTACCAATACCATCAGGACACAGCTGCTTGAGAAACGAAGCAGCCTATCCAGCGACTACATCAGGGAAAAGTCGCTGAAGATGACCGAAGACATCCTTTCTGACAGGCATTACAAGGAATCCGACTACTTATACATCTATTCTCCGATTCGCAATGAAATCGATACGAACTATCTTGTCGTCAAAGCCCTGCAGGACAACAAGATCGTCTGCCTTCCCATCATCCTATCCAGCGGTGACATGGTCTTTGCCCAGGTCAACAAGACACAGAACTACCGCATGGACAAGTATCACATTCTCGAGCCTGTCCTCGACCCGAAGACGATCGTCGATCAGCCTGGCCTCATGATCGTACCTCTCATCGGATTCTCAGGAAACAAGAGAATCGGTTACGGAAAGCAGTATTACAACAACTATCTATCCACGAGAAAAGACAGCATCTATACCATCGGTGTTGCCTATGACTTCCAGAGGGTCGACGACTTGACCTTCTCCGAAAAAGACATTCCGCTCAACGAAATCCGGTGTTACTGAAAACGGCTGCGCACAAGGCGCAGTCGCTTTTATTTTTCAAGATTCAATTCCTTGAGGTCGAAGCCCCTGGCCTTGAGAATCTCAAGATATTTTTCATAGATATATCTTGAAGCAGATTCTAGGTCATGGTTCTTGGTATCGACATAGACATCGATTTTCTTCTTCTGTGCATCCGTAAGATGGAAGGAATCCTTGTCGTTCTGGATTCTTGACTCCACCTTGACAGGATCATCCCCTCTAGAGAGCATCCTCTGTCTGCATGTCTCTTCATCAAGGTTCATATAGAAGAGAACGATCTTCGGATCGTTGAATGACTTGTAGGTCATGGCTCCATTGATTTCAAGAGCCATGCATTTATCGATGCCGACTTCCTTCTTGGACGTCCCATAGGAATTTCCGTTGAATGTGACATGCTCGATGAATTCGTCATTGTCAATCATCCTCTGGAACTCTTCCTTGGAGACAAAATGATAATCGACATCATTCTTCTCCCCTGTCCTCATACCCCTGGTAGTGTGTGTGATAACCTTCTTAATCCCGTAATGTGCCTGCAGATAAAGGCAGGTCGCTGTTTTTCCGGATGCCGACGGACCAGTCAGAATGATCATAGGAACCTCCAAAATTTATGTGTACTATTCTAATAACAGAAAAAACAAATATCAATATGGTTTCAGGAAGTTGTTCATAATTTATCACAGCAAAGTCCACAATCCAAAATGATTTTTTGTTTTGCCATGCAATCGAAAAGCGGAACCCGTCGAAGCACTTCCTTCATCAGGTTCCGCTATCAGGCATCGTTCTATTCTGCCACAAAAAGAGGTATGGCCGTCTCCTTGCTTCCATCCTCAAGAGTCTTGGTGATCGTATAAGCAAGATAGGATTTGGCAAAATCCGGATTGTCCATCATGGTGAAATCAGCATTCAGGAAGGAACGGGAAGTCTCAAAGGAAGTGTATTTCATTCCTTCTTCAGACGTGAAATAGACTTTTCCGTCCTCTTTCCCGATTTTTCCTTTCACCTTCTCAAAGGGTGTAATCAGGGATTCGTCATATTTGGCAATATCATTGGTGTAGCCGACAGCAAAGCTATACTTCGAGTCATAAGAAAAACAGACCCTTTCCCCATCTTTGAAGTAACCCCTGGCCAAAGATACTTCCTTGCCATTCTCCATCTTATAGTAGTGTGCTTCCTCGATTCCTTTGTTCTCCGGAGAGAAAATCGGGTGACAATAGCCAAAATCATCCGTGACATATCCAAATCCGACCTTATTCGTGAAATGGATTGTACCAGGAAACATCGAAAACGCCTTGAAATCTTCCTGTGGCGTAATGGTTTTGAACACCAAGTCAGATACACATGGAAGCATGTCGTCATAATCATCAGAACTACTGTCAACAGCATTGCCCGAACAGGAAGTCAAGGCAAAAAACGTCATCAACATAAGCAAACCTTTTTTCATAATCGTTGCACCTCCCTTAAAGTCTCAATCATCAAGCATAATCAACGCATCTTTCCAAAAGCACTTTTGCAAGCATATCCTGACTTCACGTATATCCAAATCATTCAACATTTTCAATCCATTCCTCCCTTGAATACCGATATTATAGCACAAGCAGTCACACTAAAAAGAAAGAAAGAAAGACGTAAAATTTACACTGTATTTATAATTTCTTTGCAATTTATCGATAGAAAAATCAGCTTGGAGGTTTTTTACAAGGCAAAGCTGTTATTTTGTATCCAAAACGATATCCTTGATTTGCTTCGGTGAAGAGAGATAGCAGTCAGGTTGCTTCGGATAGGCAAGAAGCTTCTGTTCACTTTGGAATCCCCAGAGGACGGAACACATCTTCTTCACATGAAGATTATAAGCCGTCTCGATATCCGTCGTAGAATCACCAAAATAACATGCCCTGGAATAATCCAGATGATAGGGTTCGCATGCCTTGAAGAATGCTTCCGGATCCGGTTTCGTCTTTCCGCCAAGCGGAATGCCGACCATCTTTGCAAACATATCCTTCGGGAAAAGCTTTTCTGTGATTTCAAGGGCAATCTTCTCTGGTTTGTTCGTATAGATAAACAAAAGGATTCCATGCTCCTTGGCAAAGAGAAGGGAATCGACAAGACCATCATATGGTTTCGTCTTGACATTGTAGTTTTTCAGATAGCAATCATAGTAATCATCAAAGACGGACTGGAATTCCTCCTGTCTTTCATGGTGCATGGCTCTTTGAATCAATTTGACAGAGCCGTTACCTAGATATGCTTTGCATTCCTCATAGGATATTTCCTTGAAATGATGTTTCTTCAAAGAAAAATTGACGGCATCACAGATGTCTTCATTGGTTTCGACGATGGTGCCGTCCATATCAAAAATAAACGCTTGGTAAATGCTATCCATATTCTTAAAAACCCTTAAGAATTCTACCACATTCCGCCATCAAAAAAAGCGATTCTTTTTTCAGTGGTTTTCACCACCTTTTTCCAAGCAAAAAAGTTTATCGGAAATCCATTTGGAATTCATCATACATCTTATATTTTACAAAGCGGATTTTTACATGCTCTTTTTTAATGAATTTGACAATATCAAACATTGTTTTTCGATTTTAAGACTTTTAAAAAGAACAACACGTTTTTTAATTCGGGTTTTTTTCACGGAAATTTTGCAAGATTTATATTGTTTTTTTGCTCAAAAAACCTTATATTTCTAAACTTGTAAAAAGGAGGGTCTTGGAAATGACTGAAAATCTTCCAACACAATCTGTTTCTTCGGACAGGAATGAGTATATCATCCAGTTAAAAAACGTCACGAAGATTTTCGATGGCAACACCGTCATCGACAAAATGAATCTGAATATCCGTAAAGGCGAGTTCGTTACGATTTTGGGTCCGTCCGGATGTGGTAAGTCAACGACTTTGAGAATGATTGCCGGCTTTGAAACCTGTGATTCAGGCGACATCCTTCTCAACGGAAGAGACATCGTCCCCGTCCCTCCATACAAAAGACCGATCAATACCGTCTTCCAGCATTATGCCCTTTTTCCGAATCTCGACGTCTATGACAACGTTGCCTTCGGTCTCAGGAACAAGAAGCTTCCCGTTCCCGTCAAGGACAAGGATGGCAATCCAGTCCTAAAGGTCGACAAGGCCCAGGTCCATTATCTCAAGAGCCAGATCAAGCGTATCACCAAGGACAAGATCATCTCTGACGAGGAGAGAGAAGCAAGGCTCAAGGATCTCAACGAGAAGCTTGAATATACGCTCAACAATCCCGTTCAGTTCTACAAGTACAAGCACCTTTCAGAAACCGAAATCGATGACAAGGTCGTCCACGCCCTTTCCGTCGTCGATCTCGACGAACTCGAGGACAGAGACATCACGACTCTTTCCGGCGGTCAGCAGCAGAGAGTCGCCATCGCCAGAGCCATCATCTGTGAACCGGAAATCCTTCTTCTCGATGAGCCGCTTGGCGCTCTCGATCTGAAGATGAGAAAAGACATGCAGATCGAACTCAAGGAAATGCATAAGCGTCTTGGCATCACCTTCATCTATGTCACCCATGACCAGGAAGAGGCCTTGACCATGTCTGATACCATCATCGTCATGAACAATGGTGTCATCCAGCAGATTGGAAGCCCGGAAAACATCTACAACGAGCCTTCCAACGCCTTTGTTGCCGACTTCATCGGTTCCAGCAACATCTATAACGGCACCTACCTCGGTGACAGGAAGGTCCGTTTCCTCAACAGCACATTCACATGCGTCGATGACTTTGAAAAGAACGAAAGAGTCGATGTCGTCGTCCGTCCCGAGGACATCAAGCTTTCCAAGACCGAGCTCGATGGCTATGTCAAGGGAAGAATCCAGTCCAAGGTCTTCAAAGGAATCCACTATCAGTATGTCATCATGATCGGACATGACGAGGCCCTCGCCCAGTCCATCAACGACTTCGACAAGGATGCACCGATTTATATCAACATCCTTCCGGACGGCATCCATCTCATGCACAAGCAGGTCGACATCAACATCTATACCGATTCCTACATCGGCAAGGACCACATGGTCTATATCGATGACCAGCCTTTCGAAGGTGATCTTTCCAAGATGCTTGCCAACTCCAAGATGGACGAAGACGGAATCGTCACATACGACAAGAAGCAGTATGACTTTGCCGATGCCGATGTCGTCGTGACCGTCGATCCGCACAAGATTCTCATCAGCGACGATACCAGTGAAGCTCAGATTGTCGGAAAAGTCATCAACTCCGTCTGGAAAGGTGACCACTATTCCATTTTGGTGAGAAGCGAAGATGAAGAAGACTTCCTGGTCTCCACGCCGGACACCTACAATCCAGACGACATCGTCGGTCTGAGAATCAACAAAGAAGACATCCAGCTTCGCCTGAAGGGCGATTTGGAAGACTATGAGGTCAAATAGAATGGCCCAGGCCACGACAGATACCGGAACCATCGAGATCCAGAATCTCAAGGTCAGGAAACACAAGTCTCCAAAATCCGGAACACATTACCATGTTGCCAAGAGCAACAGCAAGAAATTCGTCAAGTCGCTTTCCCTTCCCTTTGCCCTCTTCCTTCTCCTTTTCGTCCTCATTCCGATTCTCTTCATCGTCTTCTATGCCTTTACGGATGCCAACGGAAACTTCACGTTCAACGCCTTCATAAGCTTCTTCACCAACTCCGTCAAGCTCAACGTCCTGTTGATTTCCCTCCTGATCGGCATCTTCAATACCGTCCTTTGCCTTCTCATCACCTTCCCGCTAAGCTATCTTCTTGCCAATCCGAAGATCAACCGTAATTACATCCTCGTCATGCTCTTCGTCATGCCGATGTGGATCAACTTCGTCCTGCGTACAGGCGCCTTAAGAGACCTTCTTACCATCATCCTTGGATGGTTTGGAACCACGACAGGAGAACATCCGCTTTTTTGCACCATGGTCGGCATGGTAACCAACTATATTCCCTTTACCATCCTTCCTTTGTACTCCACCATGCTGAAGCTTGACAGGTCTCAAATCGAAGCTGCATCCGACCTTGGATGCAACCCGATTCAAGTCTTCACGAGAAACATCATTCCTCAGGCGATGCCTGGCATCGTCTCTGCCGGCATGATGGTCTTCATGCCCACCATCTCATCCTACGTCATCTCCGATACCCTCAGTGAAGGAAAAATCATGCTGTTTGGAAACTCCATCTACCTGTCCTTCTCCTACTCCGATTGGAACGGAGGAAGCTTCATGTCCCTCATCATGCTGATCATCATCTTCATCGTCATGTTCTCCACCCGCAAATTCGACCGTGGCAGTGAAAAGAAAGGAGCCGGAGCATGGTAAAGAAAATCCTATCTTATTGCTACATCTATCTCATCCTCCTTTTCATCTATCTGCCTGTCTTCTATCTCATCGTCTATTCCTTCACCGCCAGCACGACCCTTGGCGTATGGTCAGGATTCTCTCTGGAGCTTTATCGTGACCTCTTCACCAACGAGGAGACACTCATCGCCCTTGGCAACACTCTGATCATCGCTGCCATCAGTGCAGCCGTTTCCACGCTCATCGGAAGCCTTGGTGCCATCGGCCTCTACTATTGCAAGAAAGGTTTCCGCAACCTTTGCGAAAACATCAACCAGATTCCTGTCGTCAATGCCGAAATCGTCATCGCCATGTCACTGACCGTCATGTTCGTCTTCATCGGAAGGTATTTCTTCGGTGGCAAGAGCATCTTCTCCTTCTGGACCCTTCTCATCGGTCATTGCTGCTTAGGCATCCCCTTTGTCTATCTCAACGTCAAACCCAAGCTCACCCAGATGGATCCTGCTCTTTATGAAGCTGCCCTGGACCTAGGTTCCACTCCGACCAAGGCCCTTCATCAGGTCATCCTTCCGCAGGTCTTCCCTGGTATCCTCTCCGGCCTCATGCTTTCCTTCACCCTTTCCTTGGATGACTTCATCGTCACGGCCTTCACAAGAGGATCTGGTCTTCTCAGTGGCACAAGCCAGATTGAAACATTGTCTACCCTCGTCCAGACAAAGATCAAGAAAGGTTCGCTTCCACCGGAACTCAGGGCATTGACAACTCTGATCTTCCTCATCGTATTGGCCATTGTCATCTTCCGCTCCATACAGGTCAACAGGCAAGCCAGGAAAGCCAAGAGCAACCTTGTCAACACCCATGCAAAGAAGAGAGCCCATCTCAACATAAAGGAGTTCCGCTAAATGAAAAAGAAACTTCTTCCATTGTTTGCAAGCCTTGCCGTACTGACATCCTTCTCGCTTCCCGCATGCAAGGGAAGCCAGGATGCCGCATCCCAAGGAAATGAAATCGTTTTGAACGTCTATAACTCAGCCGACTACATCCTTGAAGATTCCGATGAGGGACCCGGTCTTGTCCATCAGTTCGAAGACTATTGCAAAAAGACCTGGAACACCAATGTCCGTGTCAACTATTCCACCTTCGATACCAACGAGACCATGCTCTCCGAGCTGAAGACCGGCAAAGCCGATTATGATCTCGTCTGCCCGAGCGACTACGTCGTCCAGAAGATGATTCGCGAAGATATGATTGAGCCCTTCGACGAAGGTTCCACACCAAACTATGACAAATATGTATCCCGCTATGTCCTTGACAAAATCGATTCCATCGAAGTCGATGGCAAGAAAGGCATCGTCGGAGATTACATCCGCGGTTACATGTGGGGAACCCTTGCCATCCTATATAACGACAACTATTTTGCTTTGAAGGACAGAGGCATCTCTTCAGAAGAGATGGATGAAGACATGAAGGACTGGAATTCCCTCTGGGATGACAAATACCGGAACCTTCTGTCCATCAAGGACTCCGTCAGGGACACCTATGCCTTGGGTATCTTCCATACCTATGACC
>JBNMLQ010000015.1:0-24830 GCA_050874925.1 Candidatus Enterosoma sp.
ATCATAAACAATTCCGCCTTCGAATTGTTCCCGGGCTTGAATGCTCTCAAAAATAATATTTTACTTATGTATTTTTTATTTATATATTAATTTTAGGTTGAAACCATGTTCAAGAAAGAAGAGAAGAAAACACCAAAGCCATCATCCAAAAAAGAGACTCCTGAAACAAGAAAAAATGATTCTGAGACAGGAAATACTTTGGCGAAGAAATCCAAGAAGAAGGAAACCATATCCCTCATCATCCTTCTTTCCGTCTCCATCCTTGTCGGAGCAGGCGGAGGATTCCTCTTCTACAGATGGCAAAACCCGCAGTCGGCATCTCTCACAGGACAAGGAAGCGAAGGATATATTCCTACCAAGAAGGAAATCGATGATGCCTTGAAGAAAGGTAGCATCCTTGATGATTACAAGGACAAAGCCTATCAGATCGTCAACTACTCCCTTTCGATTCAGAGCAAGTCAAGCTACGCCCTGACCATCGGCAAGGCTTCCGTCACCTCCTCGGGAATCACCCAGAAGGTCGTCTCCTCCACCTATGTGACTCCACAGGTCATCTACAACCAGAACGTCTCTTCATCCAGCCTTGTCAAGACAGCCAATCGCTTCTATGACTATTCCGACGGAAGCGTCCACTGCTATCTTCAGAACGTTCCGGACGACTGGAAGAATGGAAATGAAAACCAAACCTACACCTATGACGAATACATGCAGAAATACGGAAAGCTTCTCCAGCCTTCCTATTACTGCACCGCCACCACGGATTCCAGTGAACTGACCGAGGCCAGGCCGATATCTGACAGGTTTCTAAGCCTTGACGAAGCTGATTATGAGAAGTCTTCCGACAAGACCAAACACCACGTCAATGGCGTCCTCATCTATCTCATCGGTCCAAAAACAGTCAAGAAGAGCGTCTTCGAGAAAAGAGATTCCTCCTACTTTGTTTCCCTGGACCTGTTCACCGACCAGGACAGGAAGGAAAACAAGGAGGCCTTGCCTGGAAATTCCTATTATTCCGTCCAGATGAGGGCGACAGGCGGACTCTCCTCACGACCTGTTTTCTCCTCAAGCCATCTCGAATTCACCTTGGATGAGAGCCTCAACCTCGTTTCCACCTATTTCTATGATGAATACACAGCCGTCGTCGGCCCCATCAATTCTCCGGCGAAGAGCGAGATGTATCAATACTATTTCCGTTCCGATTCCAACGTCATACAGGGAATTCAGGTTGACGTTCCGGAATATAACCAGCAGGACGACTTCCGCGGTTATGAACTGTTCCCGAAAGAAGGTTAAGACATGAAAAAAGCATTTTTAAAAAAATTCGGCGTCCTTGCCCTGATGTCCATCGTCACGGCAGGCATCTCAGGTACATCCGTGTACTTTGCCATGGGTGCCATCTCTCCCAAGAATGACAACGATGATGGTGGCGGATATGATACACCGGACATCGATGACAACGGAAACCAGAAGGAAGAGAACGGCTTTTCCAAGACCATCAATTCCCTTCTCAACGCCAAGCAGCTCAAGAACGGCAACATCTCCCTTGATTTATCCTTGAGTGAGAACGACCCCATCACCCTTTCCTTAAGCAACCTGAACGTCGATCTGAGCAACCTCAACACGACTACGATCAGCCTTTCTACCGACATGAAGGTCAAATACCGACAGATTGAACAGTCTTTGAGCCTCCGCGTCGAAGAAAACGAATACTGCTATGTCAACTTCAAGAAAGCCAAGATGATGTTGGATGCTCCTGAGAGCCTCTATGATGTCTTCCAGATGCTCAAGAGGATCGGCATCCTGGTTCCTTCTGCTGATGAGAGTACTTCGAGTATCGACCTTGACTCCATCCTTTCTTCACTCACGGACATGGTCGATGACATCAAAGTCAGCGACGAAGCTGTGATGGATAACAATGTCAGCTTCGACATCACCATTCCCGATATCGAAATCAATGACATCAAGATCACCGGATTGAAGCTGAACATGGTTGCTGACAAAGACACTTACTCCTTAAAACAGGTAAGTTCCTTGAATGACATCCAGATCATGAAAAAAGAAGCTGACGGAACCTATACATCCATCCTTGGAGTAGGGTTATCCGGAGACATGTCCCTAGAAAGCATCAGCGATTATCAAGGTCTTTCTGTTTCCGATGCCCTGAGCCAAGGGTATTCCTCCATCAAGGAACCCGGAAACGATGTCCTTACCACCATCGCCGACATCATCGGCGGAACAAGCGATGTCAAGATCAATGTCGCCATGGATACTGCTGAAACAGGCAAGGATGATACATCCATCCTGAGCAGGCATGATTTTGATATCGACGGAAGACTCCAGATGAAGATCGACAATGCCGATTTCAAGAACGGAACCTATGCCTTGGCTTTGGATCACCTCAACAAGGATGAGGATTCCTCCACCGTCCTCAATGACCTTTATGTCCTTCATCAGAACAAGAAGACCTATCTGAAGTTCAATGAGCTTCTCAAGGCCAAGGTCAGCGACACCACCGTCGGGGATGTCTTCAAGCTCATCACGGAAGGAAGCGGGCAGAAGATGATCGAGACAGTCTCTTCCAAGATGAACACGACCTTGGGAAGTCTGGATATCAACAAGATCAAGGACGGAGACTTTTCTCAGATTCAAGGTCTCCTTTCAAGTCAGGATACCTACTTTTCCTATGACGAGGCAACCGGAAGCTTCATCCTAGGACTTGACGGAGCATATCTCGGACTTACCAAAGGGCCGATAAAGCTCATCGTCAACTGCAGCAAGGATGCCACCTCTTCTTCCAAGAACGGCATCAGGAACATCGCCATCGAAGGCTTGACCTTCGAAGATACCAAGGATGACGTCACCACGACAAGAAGCCTGAGCGTCAGGCTGGATGTCGAAGATGCCAGTCCGATTTCCACGCTTGACGATGAGGAATATTCCGACTTCAAGGGCATCGTTCCAATCTTCGACAGCATCTGCAACATCATTGGAAACAAGATGTTCAACGCTTCCTATGACATCTATTTCAATGACAAGGTGAATACAGAAGACGCCTATTACAATGCAATCAGTGCATCAGGAAACATCTCAGCCGACCTCAGCAAGGAAAATGAAAGTGGAAAGCTTCTTGACGCCTTTAGAAACGGTGACTATCACCTATCCATGAATGCGACCACCCTCAAGGGAGATTATAATCACAATATTGATCTCCATTATCAGGACAAGAACCTCTACTTCGGATATGATTCCTTGAGCAAGAGCGACTCTGAAAAGGATGTCACCGTCTTCAAGAACTACATCCGTGAAGCACAGATCGGAGAGATGAAGAGTCTTCTTGACACCAAGACCAAGAGCAACGTCTCTGTCACCTTTGACGATGTCAGCAAAGTCCTCGATGCCCTTTCTGCTTCCGAGAAGTTCAAGGAGGCCATCTCCTGTCTGAAGAAGGGTTCCCTCAAGGGCTTTGATGACTTCATTTCCATAAAAGCTGAGGATATCCAAGACAAAAATGTCATCTCCCTTGAAATCAAGGCATCCGAACTTTTCAAGGACGATTCCTTCCTAGGGAAGAGCATCGGAAACATCACCCTTCTTTTGGATAGCAATGCCTTGGAAGACGGAAGTCTGAAATTTGAAGGCATCCAAATCGATACCTGCATCACCAAGGATCAGGACTTCACCTTCAAGATGAAGTTCCTCGACGATCCTGTGACGAGGCTCAGCGCAGATGAACTTGGCAAATACCAGGAAATCACTGAATTCTCAACCTTCGGCAAAGCCTTCTACAACCTTGGCAATGACTTGACCAAATATGGCATCAAGGTCAATGCCGAATATCATAAGAATCCTCTTCAGGATCAAGAATCCGGCTATCAGGACAACGTCACCATCGATGGCTCCTGCTACTGGGACATGGAAAACAAGGATTTACCCAAAATCGGTGGCGGTCTGAGAATCAGCCATCCTTATATCAGCATAGGTTCCGACTTCTCCACGGCAAAGACGCAGGCCGACCAGAATCTCAGCTTCCGCTATCAGAACGTCGGCGAAGATAATTCCAAAGATGGGGAGTTCACGTTGGATTACAACAGCAACATGCATGTGCTTCTCCATTCTTCCACCATCGGCGATGTCGTAGACACCATCTCCAGGACCTCTTCCACAAGCCTCCTCAACAAGCTTCTGACGACCTTAAGCAACATCGCAAGCGACATGCCTATCAAGGATGCCATCTCTTTGAAGGCTCCCTCCCTTCTATTAGATTATCCCTATGTCAACTCTGTCAGCTTTGAAAGCGGAAAGATTGTATTGAAGGTCGACAAACGACTCTTCAATATCCATGACGAGGGTGAATTCATCACCCTTTCCATCAGCTATGAAGGCGGAGAAAAGCCTGTCATCACTTCTCTCGAATGCAATCTCTCTGCAAAGGATGATTCGACCATCTGCAAGGCAACCATATCCTTGACCAACTATGACGAAAGTGCCTTGCCTTCCGTCATGGAATACAACGAAGCCAACAAAGACAAGTTCGTCAACCTCGATGGCATGAAGAACCTTGTCAAGATGGCTTTGGATACCAGTGAATTCAACTACTTCCATTTCGGTGGATATCTGGATCTAGACATCCTGCTAGGCAAGGACGTCCCTGTCAAGATCGACCAGTACAGCTTCGATTTGAATCTCAGCAGCGACATCTACATCAAGGATGAAGGCGTCTATGCCTACATCTCCCTTGCCTTAGGAGACAAACAGCTGGAAGATGCCGGATACTATGTCACGGAATACGCCTTCAAGGAGGGCAAGGTATATATCGACAACACCAGGACCGATTCCTATTACAATGAGGAAGGTGTCATCAAGAGCAAAGTGACTTCCAAAGCGATGAGAGTCACAAAAGGTGAGTTCGAAAAGAACGTTCTCTATTATATCGGCTCTCTTGGGCTTGACATGGATGACAGAATCGCTGGAAAGACCATCATGGCCAATGTCTTCCATGCTTTGGATAACAAGGAAGAGACAAGTTCGACAGATACCGGGTCTTCCTCAAAGGCCGGAAACACCTCCGGACTTGACATTACTCTCTCCTCTGACTTCTCAAGCCTCATCCAGGCAGGTACGCTCTATAACGAAAACAAGCAGAAGTTCACCCTCGGACTTGACCTGGACAGCCTTCTTTCTGTCACCTATGGAGAGGACAAGACACCCCTTCTCTCCTTCAAGGATACCTATCTCAAGCTCTATCATCAGACAAAGACCTTGGAAGACGGTTCAAAGAAGACACCGTTCTTCGGTCTCCAGCTCTCCAGCGACATCAGCCTTCTTTCCGGCCTTGCCGACATCTCCCTGAAAGGACAGATTCTCTCCTATGCCAACAACGGCGAGCTCAACTATTACCAAAACGAAGAAGATTCCGGACTCCAGAGCAGGATGCAGCGCTTCTTCAGTCTGACTTCCATGATGGATAGTGATCTATCCGGTGACTACACCATCGGAAGCATCGACATCCTAAGCAAGAAGACCATCGACTTCTCTTCCTTCGAGATGAGTCAGTTCATCAATGATTACAGCATCAGAGAAAAGGAGTCAAGCCAAAGCCTTACCTATTCGCTTGACATCGACGAACTTTCTTCCCTGGAAACGGCAAGCAAGGGATATCTTATCCATCGCATCTGATTTCATGCTGTCAGGCTAGGTCCTGGCAGCTTTTTTCTTGCATGAAAAAAGGGAGGAAAGGCAAACGTAGCCCTTCTTCCCCGGATCGTCATCGGTTGAGGAAATCAAGAATATCCTTGATAACCTTGTCACGCTCTTCTTCATTGAGAATCTCATGTCTCATATGAGGATAGATGACCAAGGAGACGTCCTTGACACCAAGTCTCTGATACATGTCACAAAGAGATTTCGGTCCCTTGGACATGTTTCCGACAGGGTCGTCTTCACCTGCGATGATGAGAATCTTCTCGTTCTTGGATATCTTCTGCAGGTTCTTTTTCTTATAGAGTTCATGAAGACCACCCATGAATCCTCTGAAGAAGCCATAGGTATTGTAGTGACCACAATAGGGATCGTCATTGTACTTCTTGACGTTCTCCTTGTTGTAACTGAGCCAGTCATTGTCATCTTCCCTGTCCTTGACCGCCTTGACATACCCGCCAAGGGCTAGTTTTTCCATCAGTTTGTCTTCCTTGTCCCAGTTTTTGTCATTGGCTCTCATCTTCGAAACAAGATAGCCTAAGTCGATGCTGAGCTTGTTGTTCTTGCCATTGGAGGACATGATGATGATCTTGTCCACGCTGTCAGGATAGTTCTCAAGATAGGCCTGCATAGCAAAGCTACCCATGGAATGGCCCATCAGATAGACTGGTTTTCCGTCTTTCTTTAGTTCAGTGACTTTGGTATTAAGTGCCTTGAGCATCATGTTCCATGCACCCTTAGGCCATTTTTCCTGATTCTTGGGATCGGGGGAGTTTTCACCCTGACCGAAATGATCCAGCACGGATACGGAATATCCGTCCTTGTTGAGTTCCAGGGCAAAGGGTTCATATCTTCGCGAATGCTCATTCATACCGGTGATGCAGAGAAGATGGGCCTTGGGCTGATGGATGAGATAGTCATTTCCCTTCAGAGAGAAGTCATTGTTGATTTTTACTTCGAATACAGCCATAGCTTGATTCTCCTTTTTATGGACTAGTGTCCTTTTCTTTATATTACCATTTTTTCGTTCATTTCTCTACACATTGTCTCAAGCCTCCTCTCAGAATGGCAAGGAAACACAAGAAATAGCTAAAAAGGACTGCTTTTCATGCCTGGTTACAGGTTTGGTTTAAAAAAGAAATCATCAAAAATCATACGTTTCCTGACAAAATCGTTTATCATATATCCATGACTTGTCAAGAATCCTTCCTTTTGCTATCAAATAAGATGGATATCCTCTTGAAGAAAGAGAACATTTTGATTCTTTCCAAAACAGACAGCGAAGCAAGAGTCTCTTCCATCAAGGTCCATCAGACAACCTACTCTTCCGTGCTATATCATGGAAGAGAGTCTTTTGCCGAATCCTTTTCTTCCTCCATGCTCTTTTCAAGCTTCCAAAGACAATATGATGAAGGAAAAGGCGAAGTCAAAATCCTCACAGGGAAAAAGAAAGAAGAACTGTTTTCTTCACCGATGACCAAAACTATGAACTATCAGGAATATGAGGAAAACTATGGAAAGCTTCTTAGATTGACTTATGATTCTCCGCTTGAGAAAAGAAAGATGCAAAATCTTTTCATCGAAGAACTGAATGAAGAAAGCATCAAAGTCATCCATCATAATTCAAGCTTCTTCGATATCTCACCGGACATTGCCAGGATGTATCCCTATTATCAAAAACAAGTCCAGGCAAACGGAGACTTCGACGAGCTTCCAAACATCAAGGAAGCCGAACTGAAGATCAATTACGATGGCGATTTCCTTACCGGAAAGGAAGAAAGCCTCCATTACCTTGTCCGGTATGGCCTTTTCCGTCTCGACATACAAGAGACAACCCATAGTCATATCTTCATCCTGAAAGATGATTCCATCAGCATCAAGAAAAAGACCTATCCTATCATCATCCCTAAGGAAAACGAGGAATTCTTGGATTATGAAGACGTCTTTTCCTCACTGGATTCCTAGAAAAGCAAAAGAAGAAGACGGAACAAAGGATAGAACAAGACAAACATCAAAGAACAGCAGACAAGAAGGATGATGTTCCTTCTTCTGCTTTTTTTGTATTTGAAAAGAGACAGGATTTCAGGGACAAAATAAAACGGAAGAAAATAGGCGATACCAAAGAGCTGTATCATCAATACTGCCTGAAGCATGAAGGAGGAATACTCCTTTTTTGAAGTGATGACAACTAGGAAAAAGACAAGGAACATCGAAAAGAGAAGGGCCATCACGAGAACGCTATATAGAGCAAAGAATTTCGGAAAATGTATCTCCCTGCTATCTTTCTCACCTTCAGAGATGTTTTTCATATAAGAAAAGTATAAAGGAAAACCAAGACAAAGAAAACTGATTTTTCCAAAGACATCATCTGAAGGGAAAGAAATGACATGCCATTTCTATTGTTTCAGCCAATAAATGACATCCATAAATTCGAAACAACAAAAAGAAAACAACTCTCATATACCTCACTAAAAATTTCTTTAGATAAGTATTAAGGAAGCCTTCTTCAAAAAAGCAAAAAAGTCTCAGCGCAATTAAAAGCAAAACCGGGTCAGCCTAAAAAAAGTTCCATTTTGATAACCTGTATGACTGACAGTGCAGCAAATAAAAGGCAACGACTTTATCGGGAGACGATAAGGTTGATATGTCTTTCACATTATTTCAATTGCCAGTATGAATTTGCTCAAAACGTCGCTGCAGGATTACGATGTTTGACTTTCGGCATCCATTTTTAAAGCAATCAATCCTTGACTTTCCAATATCCGGACTTTTTCGATCCGATTCTTTCTATCAGTTCATGTGATTTCAAGGATTCAATCGCTCTGTCTGCCGTTGATTTCCCGATATGAAGTTCTTTAGCAATCTGCGGTTTCGTTATATTTGGGTTGTCTCTTATGAGACTGAAAACCTTTCCAAAGTTATCAGGAAGTTCTTTTTTATCACCCCACTTATCACCCCATTTATTACCCCACTTAACTTATCACCCCGGGGTGATAAACTCAATTTATCAACGATAATATCAAAAAAACGATTCACAAGCAGAGCCATCATCATCTTCCAGGCTACCACATCCATCTTACATGAGAGTGAATAGAAAACAATTGAGTGCAAGAATAGAGGAACAAATGAGTCCCAATACATGATGTGACAACTTTCCTTAATAGAAGCGGCACACTGGAAATTCCTTAAAAAATTCCATCGACTTCATAAACGTCAAACGAACCCAAAACACAAGCTTTGCTCTGATGAAGCAGGCATGACCCTCAAAATCAAGGACTCTGACTAATTAGGTTTTCGCAAAATCAGTACAACTCCCATGTTCACATAACAAGTTTATAAATACTCTTGAATTCATATACCAGTGACAACGCAGCAGATTGACAGATGAAAATATGTTTGAAATGTTAAGAGTTCATCATGGTCATTGGCTAGGAAAAAACTTTCTGCCGACCTTTTGACATAGGCGGTTTAATCAAACGAAAAAGGAACCGCTGGATCAGTCAGGTTCTGACCCGACTTTTCTGACAGTCCCTTTTTTCTATTATCTATCGTCCTTGAGCGATTCGAATGTCTTGTTGGTCGTTTCGTCAAGGCTTTCCTTAGCCCTGTGGAAGAAATTGAATCTTCCTTCTTCTTCCTGCTTGGCAACGGCACGATTCTTCTGCAGTGCCTTGTCGCTGGCAAGGATTTCATCCTTGGTTGTTGCCGGGCGGTGCGGATCATCCGGTTGGTTGACGACAATCTGAGGATAGACAAACTGGATATTTTCCCTCAGGCAGAGAAGAAGAAGTTCCCTGTTGAGGTCACGGGTGACCTGGAACCTGTCGGCTTCCTTGCAGAAGCAGAGGACAAGATAGCTGACATCATTGTCGCCGACTTCGCTGATGCCCTTATAGTCGATCTCACTGGTGATCTGCGGTATGCGCTTCTTGATTTCAGGAAGAGCCTTGACAAGGATGCCTTCGACTCTGACAGGGTCTTCATTGTAGCCTGCCGTCATGGTGACGGTAACCATAGAGTCTTCCCTGGAAAGGTCGACGACGGTGGTGATGGAGGAATTGTTAATGGATTTGATGTTTCCTCCGGCATCCTTGATTTTGGTGGTCTTGAGTCCGATATCCTCGATGGTTCCCCTGAATCCATCGATGATGCAGATGTCTCCGACGGCGAAGTAGTCATCGAAGACGATGAACAATCCGGCGATGACATCCTGAATCAGGGTCTGGCAGCCAAGACCGACGATGAGGGTGACGATACCGACACCGGCAAGGATGGATGCGATATTGACTCCCCAAAATGCAAGGATGATACATAAGGCAAAGATGATGACGACATATTTGGTAAGGGAACGGATCAAAGCACCGATGGTCTTTCCTTTCCTACCCTTTCCGGCAAACAGCCTGGTCAGGAAGTTGACCAAGAAATTGACGACAAAGGCAAAGGCGATGACGATGAAGGTAAGGATCCAGCTCATGCCTGATCCGATCATCCAGTTGCCAAAGAGGACCCATCCATTCTGGACTCCTTCACCATAGACCATATCTCCGATTTCGTCTCCGAAGATATCTCTGAGGTGCATGGCAAGTCCGATGATGACGATGGAAACCGCAAAGGCCAGTACAGAGATGACAAAGGTTACTTTCTGACCTGTCTTCTTTGACGTCCACCAATTTGCGATGGTTGATTTCTTCTTCGTTTCGTTCATGATTGTTTCTCCTTGGTCTGGAATGTGCCTTCCGTCAGAACGGTAGTGACATCGATTCCGTTGCTATAATAAATAGAATACGAATAATATTTCCCAAAGCCGAGGTTTTCCACCTTGCCTTCGTATTTGTCAGCCTTGCTGACATCTAGACTGAAGACCGCTTTTTCCGAGTCATCCTTCACATCAAACGTCATCGTATAGGACTTGTCGTTCTTGGTCGTAAAGGAATATAGGAAGGAATCATCCTCTTTGCTTGCCTCAAAGCTTGTCTCAGAAAGGCTCGGAGGGCTTTGGACAAAGGAATTCATCATCATGATGCCTCCGGCTGAAACGCTCAGTGTGATTCCGGCAGCAGCGACAGCTCGCGAAATACCTTTTCCGATGGAATATGCCGTACCCATCTTGTTGGTGTAGACAGGATCTGCCTCAAGTTCGTCGCTGGTAGCCGTATTATTGACATCCAAGGTAAAGTCCGTGTGGATGTTGTCGGTTGATAGATCGTTGAATTCGTTGTCCATAGAAAGTCTCGGGTAATAATATAATGGTTATGGCCGGATAATTCCATAACTAAAGAAAAGATTGTTCTTTTTTGTCCGCCTTCATCTTCGAAAAAGTTACGAAAAAAAAGAAAATGGAACAACCATTTCCAAGGCATCCGTAAAATTTTCAGGAAAGACTTTCATGGTTTGAAAAAGTGGTATAATTGTATCAAATCGAGGTAACAGAACATGAGTACTAAAATCGAAGAAGCATTGGTCGGTGTGAAGATGTATCGTCTCTCACTGGACATGAAGGCTGTTGAAAAAGGCATCAGCGAAAACGTCCAGGAAGAGAAGAACGAGAAGGACAATTTCTTCAAGAAGCTCGGAAAGAACGTTTCCAATTCCATGAAGAAGTCCAGAACCGAAGGTTTTGAAAAGAACAAGGCTGCCATCGAAGCCGAAATCAAGAAGCTTACCGAACAGACTCCGGAATTCACAAAGGAAGAAGGACTGAAGGATACCTTGACATCTCTCTTCCCCAACGAAGAGGCCAAGACTGCCTTCTCCATCCTTTATATCTTAAGCGATGCCTTTGAATACAAGGAAGAAGCCGAAACCTTCAAAGCCGTAAGCAGACTTCTCTTTGAAAACGATGATACCCTTGGCAACATCAAGAAGAACCTCAATTCCCACTTTGGCAAGATTGCCAACGGCATCGGACTCTTTGGAAATCTGAAGAGCAACGATGAAACCATCCTCGCCCTTGAGATGTATCTTTCCATCCTTGGCGATGTGAAGGGAAAGGAAGCTTTGAAGCTTGTCTCCAAGGCCAGCGATGCCTTTGAGGCTCCTGTCGATACCAAGAACGCTGCCGTCGTCATCGCCGCCCTCCTTCTTGTCGGAAAGGAAGGACTTACCTTCTCCGATGACGAGAAGGACAACCTCCTCTTCTTCAACCTGAAGAAGGAAGACCTTCAGAACGCCCTTGCCATCCGTCTTTCCCTCTTCGAAGTCGCCAAGAAAGGCAAGGAGGATGTCCAGGTCAAGAATGCTACCAAGGCCATCCTTGTCGCCATTTCTTCTTTGCGCCTTACCTGTGAAGAGATGATGATCATCGAAAAGAAGGATCAGGAGAATGCCAAGGAAAAACTGAGTGGCATCAGCAGCTTCGTCAACGAGCTTGCCGATTTACTCAAGTAAAAAACAGGGGCTGCCAAGTGGCAGCCCTTTTTGTTTCATTCTTCTTTGATCGGTCTTCCGTGTTCGTCGTAGTTCTTATCCGTTCCCTTCTTATCAGGGTCGATGAGAACCGCCTTTCTTGCTTCTTCGTAGACTTTTTCGGCAAGCTTAGGCTTGTCTTTTTCCTTCTCCTTGCTGGCAAGATAACTTTTCTTGATGGCATCCGGAAGAAGATTGAAGAACTTCTTCTTTGCTTCGTCGGAACTCTTCCTGGCTTCTTCCCTGAGCTTTTCATAATGCTGGACGATACCGCTGGTCTTGGCAAATTTCTCCACCTTGCTGAAAAGGTTGACGGAAACGACCAGGTCGACCAAAAAGACACCATAGGCAAGACCGAGGATGAAGATGGTCCCGATATGGGGAAGAGACCCTTCTGTTCCAAAGAGGAATCTGAAGAGGGACTGGAAGCCGGCATAGACAAAAGGGTTAATGCCGTAATAATAGATGACGGCTACACCAAACCATATGAGATTGAACACCGGGCAGATGATGCCTTGGAAGTTTCCCTTCATGTTGGAATAGTCCCAAAGTCGGATTTTGAAGCCTTTGACGAAGATGAGTCCTGCGATTAGTTCAAGAAGGATCATCGTCAGGGTGAGAGATAGAATGATGAGCAGGTCATAGACGGTAGGACCGGAAACCGTCATCCTCGAAAAGAGTCCGCCTTGCGGATTATAGAAGACAAAGTTATCCGGCATGACGGAATAATACAGCATACAAAGGAAAAACATGAAGACCAACCCGAATCCATACATTGGAAGCCAAGGTCCCTTCATGAAACCTGGATTGACCCATTTCTTGACAGAAAAGAATCTCCTGAAGAGAACTTCGACGACATAACCTAGCATCGAACCAATCAGGAAAAGAGCTAAAATGTTCAGAAAAATCTTGATTGGTGTACTAGAAGCGGCTTCTTGGGCTAAAATGAACATAAGTGATACCTCGCGTCTGCAAATATGTTACCATATTTATGTCATTTCATCACATAATTTGGAGTAAACATGAACGAACGCATTGTTTTTTTAGGAACACCAAAACTTGCTGCCGACTGTCTCGAAGGATTGATCAAGGCCGGCTTTGACATCGTCGGTGTCATCACCAAGGAAGACAAAGTCAGAGGAAGAAACGGAAAGGTCGAGGAAAGCGAAGTTGCCAAGGTTGCAAGGAAGTATTCCCTTCCCCTTTTCAAGCCGCACAGGCTCAACGCTGACCATGACTTTCTCTATGAACTCAAGCCTGACCTCCTTCTGACTTTTGCCTATGGTCAGATTGTCAACGACGAGATCCTATCCTTGGCAAGATATAAGCCTCTCAACCTGCATGGTTCCCTTCTTCCGAAATACAGGGGAGCTGCTCCGATTCAGTACGCCCTTCTCAACGGAGAGAAGGAAACCGGCGTATCCCTGATGGAGATGGTCCATGAGATGGATGCCGGAGATATCTACGCCGTCAAGTCCTTTGCCATCGATGAGAAGGACAACTACACAAGCCTTTCGGAAAAGATTTCAAAGTGTGGGCTTGAACTGGCCATCGAAGCTCTTCCGAAATACTTCAGGGGAGAACTCACTCCTATAAAACAGGACCAGGAAAAAGTCACCTTCACCCACATGATAAAGAAGGAACAGGAAAGGCTTGATCTGAATGCTTCGTCAAAAGATTTCATCAACCAGGTCAGAGCTTTGTCCTTGACTCCCGGTGGATATCTTCTCCATGGGAATGAGATTCTCAAGATTTATCAGGCAAGCTACCTCAATGATAAAGTAGAAGGAAAGATAGGAGAAATCATCCTTGCCCACAAGAAGCAGATCATCCTTCAGCTGAAGGACGGGCAGGTCCTTCTTGAACTCCTCCAGCGTCCGGGAAAGAAGATGATGGGCGCAAGCGACTTCAACAACGGAGTCAAGGATTTCCAAGGAGCAGTCTTACAATAATGTCAAAGAAAGATAAAATCGAAAAGACCAATGCGATGAGGCTTCTTTCTCAAGCCCATGTCCCATATACGGTCCATGAATATGATGCTGAGAAGGCGATCAGTGCAAGCGATGTCGCTTCAATCCTATCCCAGGATGTGAAACGCGTCTTCAAGACTCTGGTGACAACATCAAAAAGCGGCACCCATTATGTCTTCGTCATCCCAGGAGACGACAGCCTCGATTTGAAGAAGGCTGCCAAGGCATGCGAGGAGAAGTTTGTCGAAATGCTTCCCCAGAAGGACCTGCTTCCACTGACAGGCTACATCCACGGAGGCTGTTCTCCTATCGGCATGAAGAAGAAGTTCATGACGTTCATCGACGAATCCTGTCTGAACTTCGACACCATCTTTGTCTCCGGTGGGAAAAGAGGCATGCAGGTTGAGATTTCACCAAAAGACCTGATCGGCGTCGTAGATGCCAAGGCGGTCTCTTTGACGGAGGAAAAATAAAATGAAAGAAGAATTCCAAAAAGGCAGAGTCATTCTCGGGCTCATGAGGCTCAATGACATCTCTTCCGAAAGGCTCTATGACATCATATCCAAGGCCATCAACATGGGTATCCATTACTTTGACATCTCCGATATCTATTGCAACCATGATGCCGAAAGGAAACTTGGCTCAGTCATCAAGGCACATCCGGAAATCCGCAAGGAAATGTTCATCCAGACCAAATGCGGCATCGTCAGGGACACGCCTGGAAAGACCTATATGGATCTTAGCTACCAGCATATCATCGAAGCTGTCGATGCATCCTTGGAAAGGATGAACCTGACCTACATCGATTCGCTTCTTCTTCATAGAGTCGACATCTTTATGGATGCCCATGAAGTGGGTATGGCTCTTAACGAACTCAGAGACACAGGAAAAGTCTTCCATTTTGGTGTATCCAACATGGACAAGGAAATGATCGAATACCTCTCTCAGGAGCTTAGCTTCCCCTTTGAGGTCGACCAGCTTCAGGTCTCGCTAGGACAACCTAGCCTTCTAAGCCAGACCTTCAACGTCAACTTCCCTGCCCAGAAGCCAAACCTTCAGGACGGACTCTTCTTCTACCTGAAGAAAAAGGGTATCACCCTTCAGTGCTGGTCTCCCTACCAAATCGGTTTCTTCGAAGGCTCCATCTTCGATAGGAAGAGGCTTCCCAAACTCAACGAAAAGCTCGATGAGCTTGCCAGAAAATATGCCACAAGCCCATGTGCGATTGCCACTTCCTTCCTTGCCATGCTGACAAAGGATACTCAGGTCATCACCGGAAGCATGAACGAAGAACATATCAAAGAGACCATGGAAGGAGTCACCCTTACCATGAGCAAAGAAGACTGGTATGACCTTTATGTCTCTACCGGCAATCTTCTTCCTTAGGAGGCAACATGATCCAACATCCAAAATGGCTGGACACAGCCTGTTTCTATGAAGTCTATCCCCAGTCCTTCTTCGACAGCAACAATGACGGCATCGGGGATATCAACGGTATCGCAGAAAAGCTTGATTATATCAAGGATCTAGGCTTTGATGCCCTATGGATCAATCCTATTTATCTTTCTCCCTTCTATGATGCCGGATATGACGTGACCGATTTCAAGAAGGTAGCCCCGAGATACGGAACCAACCAGGACCTCTATAACCTTTTCAAGCTTGCCCACAAGAAGGATATGCACATCCTTCTCGACCTCGTCCCCGGCCATACGGCAATCGACTGCCCCTGGTTCGAGAAATCATGCAAAGCAAAGAAGAACGCCTATACGGACAGATATATCTGGACAGACAGCGTCTGGACTACACCCAAGGACTTACCTGTACTGAGAGGCTTTTCCGAACGCGATGGAAGCGTCGTGACCAACTTCTTCAGCATCCAGCCCGCCCTGAATTATGGTTTTGCCGACCCGAAGGAACCCTACGAGCAGAGGATTGAGGACGAAGGCCCGCAAAGCACCATCAAGGCGATGATTGACATCATCCTCTTCTGGCTCAGGAAAGGATGCGACGGATTCCGCTGCGATATGGCCGGATGGCTTGTCAAGCACGATATCGACCAGGAAGGTAGCGTCCGTGTCTGGAAGCAGATCATCAATACCGTAAAGCAGGATTTTCCGGAAAGTGCCTTCGTCAGCGAATGGAACAACCCGGAAAAATCTCTCAAGGCAGGTTTTGACATGGACTTCCTCCTCCAGGATGAATTCAATCCATACAATTCCGTCCTGGCAAGGACAGACAAACCTTATTTCCGCTTTGACGAAGAAAAGAAGGATGCAAAAATCTTCTTTGAACACTTCAAGGATGTTCTCTCTGTCGCAAAGGATGAAAACAAGTTTGTCTCTCTGATCAGCGGCAACCATGACACCAAAAGAATTTCCTCTTGGCTGTCCATGGAAGAACTCAAGTTCTATTATGCCTTCATGTTCACCTCACCTAACGTCCCCTTCCTATATTATGGAGATGAAATCGGCATGAAGTTCGAAGAGAACCTCCAAAGCGTGGAAGGCGGATATAAGAGGACCGGTACAAGAAGTCCGATGCAGTGGGACAGCACCAGAAATGCAGGCTTCTCCACGACCCAGAAGAAGCTCTACATCCCCGTCAATCCTGACAGACAGGGAATCAGCCTCGAAGAGGAAAAAAAGGATGACGACTCCCTTTATCACTTCCTCAAATCGCTTCTTGCCTTCAAAAGAGAGCATCATGCCTTAGATAACGATGCCGACTATGAGCTCATCAAGACACCGGGCTATTCACCGCTTGTCTATACCAGGGCCAAGGACGGAGAAAAGCTTCTTGTCGCCATCAACGTCAGCAACCGGAAGTATTCCGTCTCCTACAATGGTTTCAAAGGAAACACCCTCTTCTATAAAGGAGATGCAGGACTGGATACCCAGAAGGCAAGAATCCGTCTGACACCCCATTCCTTGATCATCATCGAATGACCTAAGCTCCTTCGGGAGCTTTTTTCCTGCATGAAAAAAGCTACCCCCGAAGAGAGGGTAGCCGTGAGACTATTTAGTAGTTGGCCTTGCCTTCGGAACCGAAGAGCTTGATCTTCTCTTCGACCTTGGCGCAGATTGCTTCATAGCCAGGCTTGAGAAGCTTTCTGGGGTCATAGCCCTTGTCCTTGTTGTCACCAGTCGGAGCAGCCTTGCCGGCAGCGCAATACTTGATGGTGGCATCGGCAAAGACAAGCTGGCAGTCGGTGTTGACGTTGATCTTGGAGATACCATCGTGGATGGCATGGACGATCTGGTCATCCGGAATGCCGGTTCCGCCATGAAGGACGAGCGGAATGTTGTTGGTAGCATTGTTGATCTTCTCAAGAGCATCGAAATGAAGTCCCTTCCAGTTGGCCGGATAGATGCCGTGGATGTTTCCGATACCGGCAGCAAGGAAGTCGACACCGAGGTCGACGATTTTTCTGCATTCTTCCGGATCGGCGACTTCACCGTCAGCGGTGATGCCATCTTCGGTTCCACCGATGGAACCGACTTCGGCTTCGATGGAAAGTCCTTTATCGTGAGCCAATGCGACAAGTTCCTTGGTCTTGGCGACGTTCTCGTCGAACGGGAGGCTGGAACCGTCGAACATGATGGAAGAATAGCCGGCAGCGACACAGGCCTTGGCGGCATCATAGTTTCCGTGATCAAGATGGAGAGCGACCGGAACGGTGATTCCTAAGCTTTCATCGAGAGCTTTGACCATGGCAGCGACAACCTTGTATCCGCCCATGTACTTGGCAGCACCCATACTGGTGGCGATGATGACAGGGGCATTGAGCTTCTGAGCAGTCAGAAGGATGGCCTTGGACCATTCCAGGTTGTTGGTGTTGAAGTGACCGACGGCATAGTGTCCGGCTTTGGCAGCGCGGAGCATTCTTGTAGCATTGACAATCATGAATTTATATCCTCACTTTCAATTCAGGAATATTTTAGTTAGTCTTTGTCTGAGTTTCAACGCTTTTGTATCGAAATGGTTCATTTCGACGATATAATTATCATAGTGTGCACGTTTTGCACGTTTTGAGTTCCTTATTGTTTGGCAAATATGCTTTTTAGGAATGCTTTGCAAGCGTTTCCTTGATGAATCTTATGGCATCTCCGTCCTTGGCATCGTCAAACTCGACGAAATACCCTCTTCCCTCCACATAGCGGATGGTAAGCTTCTGGTCCTTATAGTGGATTCTCCATTTGATTTTCTTCTGAATCGGGCCGATGAGGAAGCCGGCGCTGGCAAAGTCCTGAAGGCAGCTGACTTCATCTTTCCATACCTTTCCGAATTCGCCCTCTTTGATGAGCACGTTGATGGGGCGGATGATTTTTCCATCCTTTCTCACCTTCGGGATGCCTTTATGGACAAGGCTTGAAGGAATATAAGTCTTTCCTTCGTCAAACGAATAGGCACGAAGCCTCAGGATGTTGTCCGATGGATTCTCTTCGTTCGGTGCCATGAAGAAGGTATCTCTTTCATAGATGACCCGGTCGATCTTCGAATGTCTCAGGATATGGTCGATGGCCTCCTTGGAATTGGTGTGGACTTCCATCTTGGTCGTATAGAGGTCGCCATACTTCTTTTCCAGGAACGACATGTCATTGATATAGACGACATCGGCATTCTCCCTGCTCGGAAGAATGGTGGATATGTAGCTTGGGATGATAAACCTGAAGTAGAGGGATGTCGTAAATGTCGATCCTGCACTGGTGGCCCTGGCATCGCGGATGATTCTTCTTAAAAACAGCGTCTTTGGATTCCCGTCGATGAAGTTGGTGATGATCCTGTCTCGGTCAAACAGGGATATGAGGGCAGAATTCAAAGCATAGATTCCTTCAAGGATGATGACATCATAATCTTCTCCTTTGAGGGTGACACCGCTCGGGATTCTTTCGGAGACGATTTTGGAATACTCCTTCTTCTCGACGGATTCACCTCTCAGAAGGGCTTTGACATCCTCTGCGGCAAGGTTCATGTCATAGACCGTCGGTTCGTCGAAATTGAGGACCTTCCATTCGCTATGAAGGGCCTGGACGAATTTTTCCAGCGCATCCTTGTCCGGAAAGTAGTCTTTGATGGCAGGACGGATGAGATTCAAGGCATTCTCATCATATTTCTTGGAGAATGGAATCTTGATGATGATGTCCTTGATGATCTTTATGATTTCGTCAAGATGCGTCAAGGAACCATTGAAATAATGAAGGTTGACCTTGTTTGGAATGATACCGCTGAGTCCATGATTATAGGAATCCAAAGAGATGATACAGGCATGGTGGGAATACTTTTCGAGAGTCCTCGAAAGCAACCTTGCACAATAGGATTTTCCGCTTGACGATGCACCGGCGATGAAGACCACGGCCTTCTTTTCCTTTTCAAGCGTCTCCTCGATCAGGTCGATGTTTGCACTCGCCCATTTGTCCGGATGATGAAATGAATATGACATAATGACCTCCTAAGCCTTCAAGGCAATCCAGTCGAAGATGCCAGAAGCCGTCTTATAGAACATCTTGCCTATGGAGAAGGCGTTCCCATCCGACAGATTCAGCTGGACATCAAGCCAGTCCTGAAGAGCCGTGTTGTCAAATTTCACCATGAGGGAAGAGACCAGAGAGAGCACCATCATGACGGCGATGATGAGAATGCATGTCTTGAAGAGCATCCTGACGATGCCACATATCCTCCCGGCAAGGCTTCTTCCGTTTTCGCCAAAGAGGCCGTTGTTGCTCCAAAGAGGAGAGAAGATGACACGGATGAGAACATACACAGCTACGGCTAGGACAAGGTAAGTGACACCGATCAGAGTCCAGGAAGCAAAGGAACTTGCCAGGGCATCTCCGACCGTGCCCGTAAAGTCCGTGGCATGGGATGTGAAGATTCCCTGAAAGATCTTGAAGATATGGATTTCACTGAGGGCGTTAGACATCTGCGTATTGCGCAATGTAAGATCAGTCGATGAAATACTGGTTACAAAAGCTTCGCTTTTAGGAAGGACATTGACATATCCGCTTTGAATAAGTGAACCGAGGTTGGTCTTCTCAAGAAGTGCGACAAGAGGGGCACCGGCAAGATATGCCACAAGAAAGGCACATTCCGAAGCAAACGTCCCAAGCCTTTTCTTCGAAAAGCCTGCAAAGAAGCCGAAGACGACACCGGCCACCAACAGTATGGTGACTACCAAATCGATGGTGCTCATCAGTAATAGATTGACTCCTTGACTTTCTTTTCAGTCTCTTCGCCCAAAAGGACCTTGACGATGTCAAAGGCAAAATCGATGACAGCTGCCGCACTTCTTCCGGTGATGATGTTGCCGTCGACGACGGAATACTGATCGACATAGGTTCCTCCGAAATCCTCATCCATGCTCGTAAAGCAGGTATATTTCCTGTTCTTGAGCAGTCCGAGATGGCCAAGGATGGTAGGTCCGGCACAGATGGCAGCGATATATTTGCCTTTGCCATGGAAGTCGAGAATCATCCTAAGAAAAGCAGGGTTCTTCTCTTCGGCGACATATTCCGGTCCGCCGGGAATCACAAGCATGCCATATTCGTCAAAGTCAATGTTCCTCCAGTCGACCAGGTCGGAGATATTGACACCATACCTTCCTTTTGCGCTGTCAGCATCGATACAGGCAAAGGTGACATCCAGTCCAGCCCTGCGAAGAATCGCAAGGGTTCCAACGGCTTCGATGTCCTCAAACCCATCCGTGACAATCATTAGTATTTTCATGACCATGACCTCCTTCACATACGAGAAAAATATTTTCTTGTGTGCTATTATTTTATATAATAACGAAGGTAAAAATAAAGGTAAATTATGAACTCTATTTTAAAAGACATGCAAGACATTTCCGGCTACGTTTTTCCTTTCGAGGGCGAAAGGCACCTGACAAGTATCGTCATCGTCCCTTATCGTGAAGACACATGGAGGGAAGGTGCCAGATATGCGATTGACAACTACCTTGAGGTCGTCAAGGCCATCGCCCAATTCGAGATGGTCACGCTCATCATCGATCCTCGCATCGATGAAAAGATCGTCGCCCGTTTTGAAATGAAGAACACGCACATCCTGCGTCTGAAATATGATGACGCATGGGCAAGGGACACATTGCCCGTATTTCTTGAAAACAAAGAAAAGAAGTCTCTCGTCGGAGTTGATTTCGGCTTCAACAGCTGGGGCGGAGACTTTGATGGGCTGTATTCTCCCTATGATGACGACAACGCCTTGGGAAAATATACCCTCTTGGAACTGATGATCCACCGCTATGCAAAGAAAGACTTCATCCTGGAAGGAGGAAGCATCCACACGGATGGAATGGGAACCCTCTTGACCACGGAAGAATGCCTTCTTTCCAAGGGAAGGAATCCATCCTTGAGCAAGGAACAGATTGAAGAAGAGCTCAAAAAGAGCCTGAATGTCCAGAAGGTTCTTTGGCTTCCCTATGGCATCTATGAAGATGAGACCGACGGACATGTAGACAACATCTGCTGTTTCTTGGCTCCTGGTGTCGTCCTTCTTGCCGAAACAAATGATGAAAACGACCCGCAGTACGAGAGAAGCAAAAAAGACAGGGAATACCTGGAAAGCGTGACGGATGCAAAAGGAAATCCTTTGCAGATCATTTCCATGCCACTGCCAAAGGTCCAAAAGCTGACACAAGAAGAGGCTCAAGGAATCGAAGCCGAACCTCATGCCATCCAGAGACAGGAAGGAAGAAGGCTTGCGGCAAGCTATGTCAACTTCTATATGGGAAAGGACTTTATCATCCTTCCTCAGTTCCATGACGAAGCCGATGGCATCGCCATCAAAATCCTCGACGAATTCTATAAAGGTACGAAAACCATCGTCCCTGTCTATACCAGGGAAATCCTCCTTGGTGGAGGAAACATCCATTGCATCACCAAGCAGGTTCCGTTCATGGAACCCGGATATGACATCGAGCCGAAAGAAGGAGACAAATGATGAAGGTAACACTATCTGCCACTCAGATGGCCTGCAGCAGGGATTACGACGAAAACATCAAGAATGCCACAAGGCTCATCACCACCGCCAAGAAGAAGGGTGCGGACGTCGTCTTGCTCCAGGAGCTTTTCCAACGCAACTACTTCTGCCAGATTGAAGACTATGAACGTTTTGCCTTCGCCGAGGAATATGAGCATTCCAAGACCTTGGAATATTTTTCCAACCTTGCCAAAGAGATGGAAGTCGTTCTTCCGATATCCTTCTTTGAAAAGGCAGGCAATTGCTATTTCAACACCATTTGTGTCATCGACAAGGATGGAAAGAGGCTTGGAAGATATCGCAAGACCCACATCCCTACGGGGGAATGCTACGAAGAAAAGTTCTATTTCACGCCAGGAGATACCGGCTACAAGGTCTTTTCCACCAAAGCAGGAAAACTTGGCATCGGCATCTGCTGGGATCAGTGGTTTTTGGAAAGCGGAAGGATTCTTGCCCTGAAGGGAGCCCAATATCTGATGTTTCCGACAGCCATCGGAAGCGAACCGACCCTTCCCATCGATTCCATGCAGCACTGGCGCAATGCGATGATAGGTCAGAGTGCCTTGAATATCATGCCTCTTGTCGCCTCCAACCGCATCGGGACGGAAAAAGAAGCACATTCCAGCATGACGTTCTATGGTTCTTCCTTCATCACTGATGAAACCGGAAGCATCGTCGAAAGTGCCTCAAGGGACAAAGAGGAAGTCCTCACCCATACCTTCGATCTGGATAAGACCGACATGGCCAGAAGAGACTGGGGAATCTTCCGCGACAGAAGGCCGGAAATGTATGCCGACATCCTGAAAAATGATGCCACAGAGGAAAGATAGCCATGCGTTTCATATCGTTCAATGTCAATTCCATCCGTGCCTATCTGAAAAAAGACCAGACAGAGCAATGGATGAAGTATCATCCCGACATCTTCTCCATCGAAGAAATCAAGCTGACTGAGACAAAGCATGAAGATTTTCCTTTTTCCATGGATGGCTATGAAACCTACTGGACTGTCAGCAAGACCAAGAAAGGCTATGCCGGAACAGCCGTCCTGACCAGACTCAAGCCTCTTCAGGTCACCTATGGTCTCGACGAGGGAAAATATGATGACGAAGGAAGAGTCATCACCATGGAATATGAGAACTTCTACTACGTCGAAATGTATGTTCCCAATTCCGGTGAGAATCCTAGCAAAAACGAAAAGCCAAAAAGACTGCCCTTTCGTCTTCAGTTCGAAGAAGACCTGAGAATCTATCTTTCCAGGCTCATGAAGAAGAAGCCTGTCATCGTCACCGGTGACCTGAACGTCGCCCACGAAGAAATCGACCTGAAGAACCCTGATGGAAACCATCTTTCCGCAGGTTTTACCGACGAAGAAAGGGAGGCCTTCTCAAAGCTCCTGAATTTAGGCTTCGTCGACACTTTCAGAAAGCTACATCCCGATGAAGCCAAGTATTCCTATTGGTCCTACAGGTTCCATGCCAGGGAGAAGAATGCAGGCTGGAGACTTGACTATTTCCTTGTCACAAAGGACATCCTTGACAAGGTGAAGGCAAGTGAAATCCTCACTGACTGCTATGGCTCCGATCACTGCCCCGTCATGCTTGATATCGATTTGTAACGTCTTTCATTTGCATTACGGGCGCAAATAATGTAACTTATTAGAAGTAACATATACGTATTAAACAAAGTCCAACCGATTTTGATTTTATTTGTCAAGGAAATTTGATTATGCAAACAAACAACAACGAAACTATGGCCTTCAGCAGGGAGATTGGAAACTATCCGATCAAGGTCGTTGCCCTGGGCGGTCTCAACGAGATGGGCAAGAACTGCTATGTCATCGAAGTCGACAATGATGCCTTCGTCATCGAAGCCGGCCTCAAATATCCCAACAATGCCATCCCCGGAGTCGACGTCATCATTCCTGACTTCGAATATATCCGTTCCATCAGCCATCGTGTCAAGGGTATCATCCTGACGCATGGCCATGATGACCAGTATGGAGCTCTTCCCTACCTTCTGAATGTCTGCAAGGCTCCCATCTATGCGACGGAGACGACCGTCAACATCATCGAGAGCGAGTACGAAAAGCGTTTCAGGAAGGTCAACACCTATGATTTCAGGATCGTCAATCCGAGTGACACCGTCACCATTGCCGGCCACACCTTCGAACTTTTCCAGACCACGCATTCCGTCAGCGAATCCTTCGGCTTTGCCCTGAAGACAAGATTCGGAAACATCGTCTATACTTCTGATTTCATCTCCGATTACTCCCCCTTGAAAGGTTTCCAGTTCGACCTTCCGAAGGTGGCACGTCTTTCCGAAAACGAAAAGACCTTCCTCCTCATGGCCGAAAGCGAGGCTGCCGACAAGCCTGGCATCGCTTCGCCGAACCACAAGATCACCGACAAGATCAAGGACGTCTTCGAAAACCAGACCGGCAAGATCTTCATCTCCATCTACAGCCAGAACTTCTATAACATCCAGGAAGTCATCAACCTTGCCAAGCACTTCCATAAGAAGATCTGCATCGCCAACAAGAATCAGCTTTCGTTCTTCCAAAGGATGGCATCCATCGGCAATCTGGTCATCCCTGCCGATATGCAGGTGAGCCTTGCCGACACCAAGATTACCTCAAACAAGGATCTGATTGTCCTTGTCACCGGCTCCGGAGAAAACCTCTTCAACCTTTGCAAGGACATCTGCTACAATTCCGTCTCCCCGCTCAAGGTCGAACCTTCCGACACCTGGATCAATGCTGCACCG
>JBNMLQ010000016.1:0-24459 GCA_050874925.1 Candidatus Enterosoma sp.
ACGGCTTCTGTCGATGAAGTTCTGTGCCTGATAGGCGTAGACGGAATGGAAGGCTCCCAATCCCTGATAACCTTCTCTCATGGACAGGTTGATGTTTCCTCTGTCTGCAGAAGTATTGTAAATGCGGTAGAAGTCATCATAGTCTTCATCTTTCTTGAGGAGTTCGACGATTTTGCTTTCTTCACTGATGGTCGGATTCTGGCTGGCCGAAGAAAGTCCGTGGCAGTTGATGGTTAGATTGGCCATGACGATGATATCGACAGAGGAAAGGAAGAATACCGCCTTGGAGAACTTCTTCTTATGGAAGAAGCGTCTCATGACAAAATAGCAAAGAGTGACCCATAAGATGCTGCCGGGAATCAAGACCATCTTGAGGTCCCACTCGGTATTTTTGAAGCTGCTTGGGCTGTCATTGACCTCATAGATCATCAAGAAGCAGCTGACAGCCATCAGTAGGAGAGTGATGACAAAGGAAAGGTCCAGATCAGTCCTTGGAATATCCCTTCTCTGTTCCAAGGCCTTGCAGTCGAAGACCACCATCCAGGCAATCGGGACAATATAGAATCTTGCATAGCCGACCGTGAAGCCAGAGAAAAGATAATATCCTACAGGGGTAAAGACCAGGAAGGCCGTAAGAATGAGTCC
Source organism: Candidatus Enterosoma sp. (assembly GCA_050874925.1). Lineage (GTDB taxonomy): Bacteria > Bacillota_I > Bacilli_A > RFN20 > CAG-288 > Enterosoma. Next base: position 646 of record JBNMLQ010000016.1, read on the forward strand.
GATGATATAAGACCATCTCTTCTTCTTGATGGCCTGGATGAAGGAGACGAAGAAAAGCAAGAGCATCGGGGTCGTCGCATAAAGACCTGCAACCATGTTGTCATACCAATAGACATTGAGGAGGTTGGAAGAATAGCAGTCATCATAAAGGAAGAGGAAGTTCAGCAGTGGTGTCACCTGATTGTGGGAATAGCTGAAACCGAAGATGGCATCCAGTTTTTCCTTGAAGGTCTCAGCTGAAAATATCTTGGAAAGATAGGAGGCAGAGCTGACTCTCGGCATCTGGGTTGCCGTAGACATACCTGGAAGCAATGTGAAGCAGCCCAGCATGACCGCGACGACAAAGGAAAGGAAGCCGACACCGATGGTGCTGAGATTCTCTTTCGGAGTACGTTCCTTCATGGTCTGGAAATAACGGAAGATGGCATAGAAGAAGGCTCCGAACATGAACACGACAAAGAAGAAATAACTTGTCATGGCATTCAGGAAGAAGCCGACAAGGAAGATTCTTGGATCACGCTTCTTCAGAAGGCGTTCCACACCAAGGAAGACCAAAGGAAGGAAGGCTACGGAATCGATGAAATGGAACCACAGATAGGAGAAGGAATAGGCGCTGAAGCCATAGCAGAGGGCTCCGATTCTCCTGGTCTTGTTGGAGAAATCAAAGGAACCGAGATACCAATAGAAGAGCATGCCTGCCAAAGTGGTCTTCAAAAGGAAGGAAAGACCCTGGAGAGGAAGAAGCCAGTCTCTTGGGAAAGGAAGGCAAAGCAGGAAGAACGGATCAAAAAGATAATAGAAGGAATTTCCGCCGATATTATCGATGCCTAGAAAGACGCTTCTATCCCAGGTCGGGAAGCTTCCCGTACGGAAAAAGGTATGCCAGTCATCATATCCGTTGAAAAGGAAGGTCATCTCCTGAAGCGTATAGTCTCCGCTTAAAGGAACGGTGCAGTAGTTGCTGACCAAAGTGACGCCGAAGCATCCCAAAGAAACCAAAAAGAGGAGGTAGAACGTCAGCATGGCGTCTCCCGGATGAAGGAAAGTCTTCTTGAACCAGATGACAAACCTATCCATCAAATCAGAAATAGATATTTTATGTATCATTCTATAGGTATCCATATATGTTTATTTAAATATATAATATTTAAACACGACCGAAATAAATAATCCACCTCTAGAAAATTCTTTTAAGGCCTGGTAAAAAGGAAAACACTTCATGGATACGACTTCTTTTCATTGCAGGGTGGACAAACTATGGAAATATCCCTCGATATGGCGTAAAATTTGAGTATGTACCAATCCTTCAGAGAAAGAATCGCAAATTTCGTCAATTCCCTCTTCTACCCCGTCATCATCGCTCTCCTCGCCTTCTTCTGCTGGCTTCTGTCTACCCGGTTCGGATGGATTCCGCTCCTCTTTTATATCGTCCTCTGCTTCCTTCCGTTGTTTTCAAGTGACGGAAGAGGTTATCTTCCCCTGCTTCTCTTCAGTCTCATCATCACCGACAAGGACATCCATTTCAAAGGTGGCATCCCCTATACGATGATTCTTTCCATCTCCTTCTTCTTCCTCTCAATCATACTCTATATCATCATCCATAAACCTGGCATGGTAAAAGGAAAACTCTTCTATCCGCTTCTGATTCTCTTTGCCATCTTCTTGATATCTTACTTCTATTGCGTCGCTTCCAAAAGAATCTTCGGATCGACAGGAATCCTCTACCTGATCGGTTTCTTCTGCATACTGGTCGTCTATGTCCTCATCAACTCCATCCTAGGAAAAGAGGATACCCTGCCCTACTACTGCATGAGCCTATGTAGCATCAGCGTAGCAGCCGCCTTGGAAGTATCCGTCACCTTGCTTCAGGAATCCATCCTCGACTTTGCTTCTCCATCCTTCACACTAGGATGGTCATACACAAGAGAAACCGTTTCAACTTTCCTTATGCTGTCTATTCCGTTCTTTTCCATTTTGATTCATAGAAAGAAGATTGGTTGGTTTGTTCCTGAATTATTTGTCTTCATCAACCTCATCTTGCTTTCCACTGACTCCGGTCTGCTTTCCCTGATGCTCTTTGCCATACCCTATATTCTCTTCACCTTAAAGGACTTCTCCAGGCATTCTCCTTATTATGTCATGTTCACCTTGCTTGCCATCGGTATTGCATTCGGCATCCTGATGGGTGTCAATGTCAGCTTCAACGAAAGAATCGTAAGAGCAGTTACCAGACTGAATTTCTTCAGCGACGAGGCCATCAACTTCTATCGTCCAGCCATGAAGAACTTCTTGGATAACCCCGTATTGGGAAGTTCCATGCAATCTTTGGTGAAAGACAATGGAACACTGACACTGGCTAACAACACGCTCTTGACGACCGCCGAACTCGGTGGTTCCTTCGGACTTGTTGCCTTCGTCTACTACGAATTCAGACAATATCAGCTCGTCCTCACCAAGGACTCGGCTGAAAAGTGGTTCCTATTCCTGTTCCTGCTCAATATCGACTGGATCGGACTCATCGACAACACCATCTACAACATCGCCATTCTCCTCATTCTTGTGACTGCGATGTCGACCTATCAGCAGTCCAACCGTCCTGATGACCTTCTGATCCATGAAGACTTCTATCAAGACTTTGATAGAGAATACAATAGCCTGAGAAACCAGCATATCATCTAAGGTCAGGGGTTTACGATAATCAAAATAGCTCTTTTGAAGCATAGACGACTTCAAAAGAGCTATTATTTTTGATTTCTTGCTTTCAAGATACCGAATATCAGAGAAACAGATCCAATAGGATTCCAAGAACAAGACCGGTAGCATATAGAGGCCAGATGAAATTACCGACCGTTGCCACTTCCTGGTATCTGACACGGCTCTTTCCCCACATTCTTTTCACTTCATCCATATAATCTTTATATTGGGCAGGGAACTCTCTCATAAAGAAGGGCTTCTTGACTTTATTCCAATAAAAGGAGCCAATCAACAGTCCTATCACAATACCAGAAAGAAGGCCGATAGCCCAGAACATACCATTTCCTATCTTGTCTTCTGACATAGATGCACATAAGACAAGGACAAAAACACCGATGGCCAAAAAGATTTCCATCAAGAAGATGATGCCTGGCAATGTAAAGCAGTGATTGAACGCTTTTTTGACATTCCTTTGAGGAAAGGCAGAGACAAAACTTTTTCTTTTCAAAAGCATCACCAATCCCATGGCGATGATGATGGCAGACAGAATAAAGCAGACAATCAGGAATACGTTCATATCGATTCAACACCTCTCTCATGGACAGATCATCTCAGAAACCAGCTTACATATAGCAATGAAACTCTATATCCGTTTCATCAACGTATAACCATAGGATGGCAAATTCAATTATTTGCAGTGAAATGGCTAAGATGCTTTTTATTTAGTTATCTTAATGATAGAAGCAGAGCACTCATTCAGTATTTGTTATTGTTATCATCATCTGCCATTGACTTGATATAGGAATCATGGCAAGCAGACAGACTGATAGAAAACAAATCCTATCTGACAGCAAGTTCTCCGCCTTTGAGTTTCACCTCACTGAAAAAATATAAAATCCAGGACAATCCGAGTCAATTACAAAGATATTATGGTAGATGTCAACATAGCCTATAAGCGCTTACAGGACATCTTTTCTGCTTTTATTTTCTCTTCTTGTTTTTAAGCTTATTTTAAGGAAACTGATCAAGCGCAATCATCCCAGACCTTTGCCTTATGTTTAAGACCAAACCAAAACCAGCATGTCTGAAAGAACATGCACTATGGTTTAAGACTAAGAAAAAGATTCTTTCTTACATACATCAGCAATGTTCTTTAGAATTTCTTTTTCTTAATCCATTGAAGCTCACCTAAAAATAATGCTCGGTTCACCTTGCGGAGGAATGCAAATGGCAATGATAAGGCCGATCAGAAGTCCCAGAGCACAGAGAGGAAAAACAAAATTATAGATAGTCCTGGTCCTATAGGAGTTGCCATAATATCTCCTAGTATTTTCACCATATACGAAATTATCGAATTCATCCTGGAATCTGTCTTCAAAGTATGGCTTTTTTACCGCAATCCAGTAAGGAATCCCGAAAATATAGCCTAATACCCATCCGATCATCAAACCATAAAAGACGATGCTGAAATTTCTGTTGAGCGTATCATTCATACAGATGCTTCCAAACAAGGTGACACCTTCTCCTACTGATACGAACATTTCGACAATGTAGACAATACCAGGGATATGAAAACTCTTTTTGATTGCCGTCTCTATATCATCATCAGGCGAGATATTGAGAAACCTCTTCCTATTCAATAGCATTCCAAAACCCAACAGGATATTGATAGACAACAGGCATATGCAGATAATGACAAAAGCGTTCATGATTTAAAACCTAAAAGTGCATATATCATACTTACTCCACCAAAGGCCAACTTCACAATCTGTCTTATATTGATATATTGCACTGCCAAGAATCATTTCTATACTCTTGATTAACCCTGGAAGATAGTGAGACATAATAAATTTGAGAATTTCTGTAAGAAAATTTACAACACTGTTTATCATAAAAATACTCCTCAATTGAAGGAAGGTCGATATAACAGTACCACAATTACTATGCATATATTCTCCAAAATAATCAAAGCCAGCTGAAATTAAATAATCAGATGCCCACTCCAAGAATTGTTCAAAATAATCTTCTCCTTTATAAAAAAGATTGCTAAGCTGCATCAAAGGGTCAAAATTAATAATTGTTCCCATGACTCCAAAAAGGATTGAAGCAAAAGGGCCAGCCGTGAATGTCATTTTGAACCATCTTAGTTTAAAATTGATAATTGGAGAAGACACAGAACTTCGTGCAAAGTCGTTCTCGTAAAGTTTTAGTTCTCCCTCTCCATCGATAAAACCATATCCGTCCTCGGCCATGATATTCATCAACGATATACAATCTTCCACATATTTCAGCTTATGGTGGTTGACATAGAATTCATCGTCGAAAGATTCGTTATAGACATACGCTAATCCACCATTCAGTTCTTTATATTCCTCAGGAGATACGGAAAAATCATTGACTGGCATCACTTGATATATAGCATCGTCAAGCTCGATATGAGTCTCATCGTAAGTCACGAATTCACTAATCAGCGAAATGTCTGTTTCCAAAAGTTCATTTTCAACATCGACGGTTTCATCTCCGTATATGTTTTCCTTATCCAGGTCAGGGCTGAGTCCATTAAGATTTGCGATAAACTCATCTTCCTCACTGCTGGGAGAACTACTTCTAGTAAAGGAGCACAATGCCAAGGACATCACTGCCGTCATTGCCATCGTCAGGATTCTTCTAAATTTCATTTCTATACCTCAATTCAAAAATAGTTTAAAATAAAAAAGAACTGCGATTCAACCATAGCAAGTCAAAAAAACGTGCAGCAATCTTCAAAGCGCTTCCAAACTGATTCATTGATGTGATTTAAAAACAACTTTTAAGCTTATTTTAAGAAATCATAGAGAATATACATCCGATTTAAAGGTACAATCAAAGATATTCAAACAGGTCTTGAAAACATCAGTCCTATGATGGATTGACATATATTCCAGACAAATAAAAATGCATGACCAACCATTAAAAAAGATATCACAGGCATATTCCGATCATGATGCCTAGAAGATTGCCTATAGAAAAGAATGTGCCGGCAAACAAAAAGACAGTTGCGCCTTCATAAGCATACATGGGCTTTTCAAAAAAAGATTTACCGCCATAGACACCCTTCTCAAATTCTTTTCTGAATCTGCTGGCAATAAACGGTTCCTTCACTTTGCACCAATAGAGGTATCCCAATAAGAGACCGAATAAAAAGCAACCTCCGCCAGCGATGATACTGTCTAGATAAAAGAATGGTGTCGGAATTTCCAACGACCAATCCGTAAATCGCAAACATAATAAAAATCATAATCGATATGAGAAAATTCTGCTGCTTCGACATAAATCGGGATATTCAGACATCGTTTGCTTTTCTTAAGGAAATCATGGGCGAATGGAACGGTGATGAACTTCTCTCTGTCCCAAAGCATCCGATACCAAAGGCAACATTGATGAATACCAAGCAGATATCAATAATAAGAAAGAGATTCATATAAGGGTTTAGTCTCACCCAAAAGTCTAAAATCCCATTGATTCAAGTCAATCATAAAACAGCCATACAAAAGGCAACACGTTTTCAAAGCGCTTACAATAAAAACGTAGTTGACATCACGTCACCAAGCGAGTAAGATAATACACGCAAAGCAGGAACATGTTTTGCGGTCTAAATAAAGCTAATAAATTCCAACATAAAAATTCCTTTTGCTCTCTCCGTCATACCTACTTGTAGGTGCGGCGGAGTTTTTTTATGTCTTTTTCCTTTTCCTGGCTTTGATTTGATGAGATTTTCATCTACAATAGGAGTCCGGAATCATAAAGAGGTACATCATGAAACAGGAATATAGCTATGGAGCTGTCGTATATCAGAAAAACAAGGATCAGGTTTTGATTTTATTGGAAAGAATGGTGCAGGGGCATGTCTCCCTTCCCAAAGGACATATCGAAGAAGGAGAGACACCTGTCGAATGTGCCATCAGGGAAATCAAGGAAGAGACCAATCTGGATGTGGATATCGATACATCCTTTTCCCACACCATCTCCTATCAGCCTGGAACCAACATCAAGAAGGATGTCACCTTCTTCCTTGCCACCCCAAAGAGTCAGATTCTCCTTCCACAGTTGAAGGAAGTCAGTTCCTTGGAATGGGTTGATGGCAAGAAAGCCATCAATCTGCTCACCTTCAAAAGTGACAAGGATACCCTTTCTTTGGCTTTGAAAGCCATCGAAGCAAAATGAAAGACAGGGAAGAAGTCCATTACAACATGTCCCGCATCCGCGGGAAGGACACGAGCATCGAAATCATCCTTCGAAAGGCTCTTAAAAAAGAAGGCTACGCCTATCGCAAGAACGTCAAAAAGCTTCCCGGCTGCCCTGACATCGTCTTATGCAAATATCACATTGCCATCTTCTGCGATGGAGACTTCTTCCATGGATACGATTTCAGGAAAATCGAATCACAGCTGAAGACAAACAAGGAATTCTGGCTTGAAAAGATCAGGCGCAATCAAAAAAGAGATAACCTATGCGACATGAAGCTTGTCGGCATGGGTTATCTCGTTTTGCGTTTCTGGGAACATGAAATCCGGGAAAACCTGAATGAAGTCCTCCAGGAAATCGATATGGCAGTGCTGAGAAAGGAATCAGAACTCCAGGACTAAGGCAAACTTGAAGTCCGTCTTGGCAAAAACACCATGGAGTCCGCCTTTGGCAAAGGAGAAGTTGTCTCCCTGGTGGACTTCATATTCTTTTCCTTCATAACGGATGACACCTTCTCCGTCAAGGATGAAAAGAAGTGCCTGGCCTGGAGCCTTATGCTCGTCGAGCTTTGTTCCCTTGGCCATGGAGATGACAGCCATCTTTCCGTTGTCATTATGGAAGACATCGAGGTTGATGACCTTTCCTTCCTGATAGGGAAGAAGGTCCTTGAGAGTGAACACTTCTCCGGCTTTGATTTTTTCGTTCATGAATGTATTCTCCTTTTCAAACAGAAATTCCAGGTATACCATCCCTGCCTTCGTCTTTTTTCCGGCAAAGGTATCCTTTTTCAGGTAGATGACATCCCCAGCTTTCATATCTTTGTCAAAGACTCTTCCCTCCTGATACAAGGCAAAGAGAAAAGAATCCTTCCCATAGGCTTCTTTTGAGATATCCGTGTTCCTTCCAAGGGAAAAGACACTGGCATTGAGCTTCTCAGAAAGGATGCCAGAGATGGTGAGGTCATCCAAAGGATGGTATTCATCATTCAAAGAGAAAATATGGCCTGGTTCTGTTTTCATGGAAGTAGGATACCATCTATCAAAGACAATTTCAATTTCAATGAAACCCAAAAAGGAACCTTGCACGAGGCAGGGTTCCTTGATGTGGTCGATGGTTTTTAGAACTTGTGGTTCTGGAAGGCCTTGAGACCGAGGTATTCAGCCTGGTCACCAAGTTCTTCTTCGATGCGGAGAAGCTGGTTGTACTTAGCCATACGATCCGTTCTGGAAGCAGAACCGGTCTTGATCTGGCCAGCGTTGACAGCAACGGCAAGATCAGCGATGGTCGTATCTTCGGTTTCACCGGATCTGTGGGAAACCATGCAGGTATAACCATTGGTCTGAGCAAGACGGATGGCGTCAAGAGTCTCAGTCAAAGTACCGATCTGGTTGACCTTGATAAGGACGGAGTTGGCAACATCGTTGATGATGCCCTTCTTGACGAATTCAGGATTGGTGACAAAGAGATCGTCGCCGACAAGCTGAATCTTCTTGCCAAGTCTCTTGGTAAGTTCTTTCCAACCTTCCCAATCGGATTCGGCAAGGCCGTCTTCGATGGTGATGATGGAAGGATAATCCTTGACAAGCTTCTCAAGGAACTGAATCATCTCTTCGGTGGTCTTCTTTCCTTCACCAGACTTCTTCAGGTTGTAGACACCATTTCCTTCATAGAATTCGGAGGAAGCGACATCCATGCCGAGGAAGATCTGTTCGCCAAGCTTGTAGCCGGCATTTTCGACAGCTTCGGCAATCAAGCCAAGAGGCTCTTCGTTGCCGTTCTTGCAGGAAGGAGCAAAGCCACCTTCATCGCCGACACCGGTCTCATAGCCATGGGACTTGACGACCTTCTGCAAGGCGTGGAAGCATTCGACACCGGCTCTGAGAGCTTCATGGAAGGTGCTGAATCCGGCAGGAATGATGAAGAATTCCTGGAAATCGACAGAAGACTGGGCATGGGCACCGCCGTTGATGACGTTCATGCACGGAGTAGGAAGAACCTTGGCATTGGTTCCGCCGATATAACGATATAATGGCATGTCAAGGGAAGCAGCGGCTGCTCTGGCAACAGCAAGAGAGACACCTAAGATAGCATTGGCGCCAAGATTCTTCTTGAACGGAGTGCCATCGAGCTTCAACATGGTCTCATCGACCAAAACCTGGTTGTAAGCATCCAAACCGATGACGGCCGGAGCGAGCTTGGTGTTGACGTTTTCAACAGCCTTCAGGACACCCTTGCCACCGAATCTGGTCTTATCGCCGTCTCTGAGTTCCAAAGCTTCGGATTCACCGGTGGAAGCACCGCTCGGGACGATAGCTCTGGCCTTGGTTCCGTCATCCAACAGGACTTCGACTTCAACTGTCGGATTGCCACGGGAATCAAGGACTTCACGACCATGTACATTAACAATGTTAGCCATTTTAAAATCTCCTTTATTTATGACCTATAGTATTATAATCAAAAAAATAGAGTTGTAAAATGAATAAAAATCAATTCTCATTGTTTTTCCTTATTTCTACGCATAAATGATGTTTTTCATGCTTTTTGCGTACCAATCAGCCAAAATCGTGAAAGCTTTTGCTTCTTTTGCTTCTTTTCGATAAGATATTATGAATTCTTTGTGTAGAATATTAGCGACAATCCCAGGAGACCATCATGAAACTGAAACCAATCGTAACCTCATTGCTGGATACAGACCTCTACAAGTTCAATATGGACCAGGTCATCTTCCACCAACATACCGACCTCACCGGCGAATATCACTTCAAATGCAGAAACGAGAACATCGTCTTTACCAAGGAGATGCTTCAGGAAATCAACGAGCAGATCGACCATCTCTGTACTTTATATTTTAAGAAGGAAGAGCTCGACTATCTCAGAAGCATACGCTTCATCAAGAACGACTATGTCGAATTCCTTCGTCTTTGGCATCCGATCAGGGACTATGTCAGGACAGAGTTAGGAGACAACGGCGAACTCAAGGTCACCGTCCGCGGCCCGATGTTCTCCGCCATGCAGTTTGAAATCTATCTTCTGGAAATCATCTCGGAAGTCTACTTCCGTTTCCAATACGATTATGATGAACTTGTCAAAAGCGCCAAGGAGCGCCTTGAAAAGAAGATCGAAGCATTCCAGGACGGAAAATATACCTTCAAGTTTGCTGACTTCGGATGCCGCAGAAGGCTTTCCAGAGAATGGATGGACTATGTCATCCGTACCCTGAAGGACAGATGTCCGAACATGATCGGTACCAGCGATGTCTATTTTGCCATGAAATATCATCTCAAACCGATCGGCACCTATGCCCACGAATTCGTACAGATGTATCAAGGCATCGACTCCATTCCACTGGCCTACACCAACCACTGTGCCCTCAAGGACTGGTATAAGGAATACCAGGGTGACAATGGTACGGCCTTGACCGATACGCTTACCACCGACCTCTTCCTTCTGGACTTCAACAGGTCGATGGTCAACAACTATGCCGGTGTCAGACACGATTCCGGAGATCCGTATGTCTGGGGCGAGAAGATGATTGCCCATTACCAGAAATATGGCGTGGATCCAAAGACCAAGACGCTTCTCTTCTCCGATTCCCTGAATTTTGACAAAGCCCAGAAACTCTATGACTATTTCAAGGAAAAGGCCAGAGTCAGCTTCGGTATCGGCACATTCGTCACCAACGATACCGTCATCCCTCCCTTGAACATCGTCATCAAGCTTCAGTATGTCAACGGAAGACCTGTCGCCAAGGTCAGCGATGCCCCGGGGAAGACCATGTCGGACAACGAAGAATACCTCTCCTATCTCAAACGTTCCATCCAGTTCAGGCTGGAACGCAACAAAGAACACTTCTGAGATGGACAGACCATATCAGTTAGGTTTCATCTGTGGCAGGTTCCAGATGCTCCATCTCGGGCATCTTTCCCTGATAGATGAAATAAGGAAGCAGTCCTCCAAGCCTGTCGTCCTTGTCGGATCAAGCGACAAGGAAAGGACATCAGGCAATCCCTTTTCCTTCGAAGAAAGGAAAGCCATGATTCAGAAAGTCTATCCTGATCAGGAAGTCCTTCCTCTTCCTGACATCGGTGTAGGAGACGTTCCTGCATGGGGTGACTATCTCTTCCAGACAATCCTGAAACATGAAGGAAGGCTTCCAGACCTCTTCCTTTCTGGAAAGGAGAACAAAATCAACCATTGGTTCTCCAGAGACAAGCTTGAAAATTTGACCATCCTTCGCATCGACCGAGCCAAAATCGATATCTCGGCAACAAGGCTGAGGGAATATCTCATCGCAGGCAAAAAGGAAGAATGGATGAGATATGTTCCAAAAGAACTTTATCCTGATTACGATCAGTATCGGAGCATACTGCTTTCCATAAAATGAATCTATAAATTCGTTCTATTAAGAAAAAGGGTGTTAGGCCAGTCAGGTTTTCAGCCTGACAGTTCTAGCAGCCCCTTTTTTATTCAAGCAAGAATGTCAAGTCATCCATATCGATGTTGAGAATACCTTCTTCATCATCATGAATGACATCGGATAGTTTTTTCTTCTTCTCCTGAAGCTGAAGGACTCTTTCCTCGATGGAATCTTTATTGATGAGTTTGAGGATGGTGACGTTTCTCTTCTGACCGATTCTATGTGCTCTGTCACTGGCCTGATTCTCGGCAGCCAGATTCCACCATGGATCAAGGAGGATGACGATATCTCCGCCTATCAGGTTGAGACCGGTTCCGCCTGCCTTGAGAGAGACAAGCATGACCTTCACTTCTTCCTTTTCATTGAAATCATCGGCAAAACGAATCCTGTCTTTGGCACCGGTTCCGCCATAGATCAAAAAGGAGTCGATGTTTTCCTTGGATAGAACATCCCTGAGATGGAAGAGAGCCTTGGCAAAGGTCGAAAAGACGATGACCTTATGTCCTGTCTGGATAGAAACACGGATGGTTTCCATGGCGGAAAGAATCTTGGAGGAAAGTTCTTCTCCTTCATAGAGCATCCCCTGATCGACACAGATTTCCCTCAGTCTCATGATCTCTGCCAGGATGGTGATGCGGTCCTTCTGCTGACTGAACTGGTTCCGGACATTTTCAAGATAGGCATCATAGAGTTTTCTCTGATTTTCGTTCATGGAAAGAAGGATGATCTGTTCCACCTTCTCAGGAAGGTCGCTTAAGACTTCCTTCTTGGTCCTCTTCAAGACAAAGGGAGCAATCTTCTTCATCAGAATCTCCCTGTCTTCCTGGTTCTCATCCTCGATATCGCGATATCTGAGGCAGAAGGCATGGAAATCAAGGAGGTATCCAGGCATCAGGAAATCAAAGATAGACCACAGGTCCAAAAGGGAGTTCATGATCGGTGTTCCGGTCAGGACGAATTTCTGCCTGCTGTAGATATCCTTGACCGCCTTGGTCTTCTTGGCATAGGCATTGGCTATCGATTGTCCTTCATCCAATATCAGGTTGGAAAAGCGATGGTTCAAAAAGAGGTCCAGGTCATTTCTCAAGGAATCATAGGATATGATGAAGACTTCTTTTTTGGCATCATCGATATTGGAAGCAAGGGCCGCCCTGCTTTCCTTGGGTCCATCCATGACAAAGACCTTTTCCTTTGGATCCCACTTATGGAATTCGTTCTCCCAGTTATAGATCAACGACTTCGGGCATACGATCAATATGGGCATCTGTTCCGTGCACAGAGAAAGGTAGGCGATGACTTCCAAAGTCTTTCCAAGACCCATGTCATCGGCAAGGATACCGCCAAGATGATGTTTCTTCAATACGGAGAGCCATCTGACACCATCCAACTGATAGGGTCGAAGGTTCCTACTGATAGATTCATCCAGATTGATTTCAGCCTTTTTGAAGTTCTTGATATCCTCAAAAAGTTCCCTTGTCTCCTCTCCATACAGGACATCGACCTCATCTCCGGAATAAGATGTCAGCTTCAAGGCATCATAGAAGGGAAGCCTCTGACTTTCCACGCTCTTAAGGGAGAAGTCTTCGACAAGCTCTTCGAACTTCTTGGAATCCGGATCATCAAAGACGATGAAGGAATCCTTCATCCTGACGAATTTCTTCTTCTGATGGAAGGCGGAGAGAATTTCATCAAGCTCTTCCTTGGTATATAAACTGGAAGAAATGGAAAGGCTCAGCCAGTCGATGTCAGACTTGACACGGAGGGTCAGCTTGCCGACTCCGACGATTCTTCGTTTTGTAAGGTTTTCGCTCAAAAACACTTTGGCTACCTTCTTTAACGGGAACATGTCCTCCTTCAGAACATGAAGGATGTCATCCTGGGAGGTGTATTCTCCTTCTTCGGGAAGCTGAAGGAAATCCAAGGCATCATCAAAGGCCGTCACCTTGCTCTTTCCATCGATGGAAGAAAGGAATTCGGCCTTGGAGACTTCCTTTTCGGAAAGAAGATATTTCGTTTCAAAGAGAAGAGTATCTTTCTTGCTGAGGTTGATGTAATACTGGATTTCAGCCTTGGAAAACGGATGTTCCTTAAGATAATCCGGGCTGAAGACGACGTTTTCTTCCAAAAGAGGATAGATATCTTTGGCTAGTTCTTCCTGGAACAGATCGATACGGAAATCCGGATGAAGAAGAAGGAAGGAACAGAATGATGCGACTCTTTCATCCTTGAACTGGTAAAGAGAAAACTCCTTCCTTCTGTCATCGTAGGTGGCAAGCCTGTCCTGATAGGAAAACGGACTGCCGGAAAGCCTGACGCTTGTCTTCAACGTCCCTCTTTCATCGATATCGGCATCGACTGCCTGGATGACATTCTCGACATAGCAGGTCTTATCCAGATATCGTATCGTCCTTCCCTTCATGGAGAAGAGAAACCTTGCGAAGGACTCTTTGGAAAGAAGGATGTCAGAATTGCTTTCCTTGGGAAGTGAGAATTCCGACAGGATGTTCAAAGGAAGAGAATCCTCTTCGTCAAAATTATCCCTGAAGACATTCAACGATAACCTTCCAAGGCGCATGACGCCGTCAAAGCGGTATTTGGACAGGAAGTCATACGGATTGTTGACAAGATAACTCTTCTGACAATAGGAGACTCGGATTTTGACATGCATGACATCGTCTTTCTCGAAAGAGACATATTCAAGATGAACCTTGCTTTCTTTTGGAAGATCGTCGATGCTTCCCTTGGAAAGAAGGGTGTTTCTAAGTTCATCAAGAAGAAGCGACTGCTTCTTCCTCTCTTCGATTTCATCCGGACTCAAAGAAGATAGGAAAGACAAGGAACCATAGTCATCCTTGTAGATTTCCTGAAGTTCTTTCTCATCCTTTTCGTTCTCTATCTGATGCAAGAAAAGATAAAGAGCCTTCTTTTTGACATCGACATAGGCGCTCTCAGACAAAATATTCCTGGTCTCATCGACCTGAAGCTGGATATATTCCTTGTCCTTGACTGCCTCATAGGAAAGGACGTGGCTGTTCCTGTCAAAGGAATAGTAAATCTCATATTTTTGCAGAAAAAGGTCATCATAAACATTCTTTGCCATTTCAGAGGCAAAGACATCCTTCTTTATCTGTGACAGCTTGTTTTCATCGATGTTTCGCAAAAACATTTTAGATACCTTTATATGGATGAAGATTCATCTTTTCCAACAGACCAGCCTTCTTCAGCTTTGAAATATAGAATAAGCGAAGAGAAGGAATCTTCTTCGTATACATATCGAAAGAAGGACAGAGAAGAAGTTTTTCTTCCTGAGACGGATATTTCTCAAAAAGAGACAGGATGTCCTGATAATCAGGACGATAGAGGGAGACCCTTTTTTCAAAAGACTGAAGAAGAGCATTCTCATAATCGAAGTTCTTCCTGATGACATCACAAAGACAGTTGAAATCCTGGATGGTCAATCCATCAAGAAGACTTTCATCCTTCTTTCCTCGGAAGATGAGGAAGGGCTTCTCAAGATGATTGACGAGGATGATTTTCTTAAGGTATTCCTTGTTTTCCTCCCTCTCTGTCGGTGTGAGGATGTTGTAATAGAAGAGAAAATCTTCAAAGGAAACGGAGTTCTTGAATAAGAAGGTACGGTATGCATATTTCAATAGCATCGGCATCTTCTCTTCCCTGGCATAGGAAATGAGGTGATCCATGCATTCTTTGGAGATAAGAAGATTCTTGTTCTGCAGAAAGGCGATGACGGTCATCTCCTTCCTATCCTTCAGAAGTGTCTCGATGACCTCGTCATATAATGTATATCTATCACTCATGAAAGAAGCGATATGAAGATAAGTGTCATCATAAAGGTAAGGTGAAAGTTCCTTTATCTTCCTGAGGAAGAGGTCACGATAGAATGGGTTCAGAGTATCCGTATATCCCTGAATGATATCCCTGTTGATGACATCCATGAAGACATCCTTTTGAATGGCATGGACGATGAACTCCGGACACTCCTCTCTTTTCCTGATCAAGAGGAAGAAGGATTCATATAGCCTCTCATATTCCTTCTTTGAAAGATGGACATGATCGACAAAGGCCAGGAACCGTTCACCGAGTCTGCTTTTTTCAGCGCTGCCATAGGCCTTGTAGCAGTCACGGAAAAAGCCAAGGATGACCTTGAGTCTTTCCATGGACGTATAGGATGATTCATTCTGGATATAGCCTTTCAAGGCAATGGAAAAGCATTCTTCAGGATCTTCATAAAGTTTGATAATCAGGCTGGTCAGCTTTTCCGAGAAAGACGAAGCGCTGAGCCCTTCCAAAGAGATTTGATTCATATCATCTATTATTTATGAGCAAAGCTGGTAAGTCAAGCATTTGGAAAGAACGTCATTTCTCAAGGCTGGCTTTCAGTTCAAGGATTTCGTCACGAAGCCTTGCAGCCTCTTCGAAATCCAGACTCTTGGCAGCCTTGTTCATCTGACTGGTCATCGTCTTGATGAGAAGCTGAGTTTCCTTCTGTGTCATCGATTTCTTCTTGTTCTTCTCATGCATGGTCTCGTTTTCATCCTCAAACATACGAAGAGGTGCCTGGATAGGCTTTAAAATGGTCTTGGGGGTGATTCCATGCTCCTTGTTGTAGGCTTGCTGAAGGCTTCTTCTTCGGGCTGTCTCGTCAATGGTCTGCTGCATGGCAGCAGATATGGCGTCACAATACATGATGACTTTTCCTGAAGCATTTCTTGCCGCACGTCCGGCAATCTGCGTAAGAGACCTTGCCGAACGCAGGAATCCCTGCTTGTCGCTATCGAGGATGGCAATCAGGGAAACCTCTGGTATATCCAGTCCTTCCCTGAGAAGATTGATGCCGACAAGGACGTCATAGATGCCTTTTCTCAGCTTGTAGATGATTTCGCTTCTCTGCAGGGTGAGGATTTCATGCTGAAGATAGGCAACCTTCAGATCATGGCTCTTGAAGAAGTCCGTCAGGTTTTCAGCATCTTTGACTGTCAAAGTCACGACCATGACGCGTTCCTTTCTTTCAATCCTGTCCTTGATTTCCTTCATCAGGTCATAAATCGGGTTATTGGTATTGTACCTGACTTCAATTTCAGGATCGAGAAGACCGGTCGGGCGGATGATCTGCTCGACGACATGGTGATCGGTTTTTTCAAGTTCGATATCCCCGGGTGTAGCTGAAGTACAGATGACATTGTTGATTTTCTTCTCGAATTCATCGAACTTCAAAGGTCTGTTATCCAAGGCGCTGGGAAGACGGAAGCCATACTGAACCAGGGTTTCCTTTCTCGAACGGTCACCATGGTACATACCCCCAATCTGTGGAAGCGTGACATGGGATTCATCGACAAAAAGAAGGAAATCCTTTGGAAAATAATCAAATAGCGTATATGGTGTCTCCCCTTCCTTTCTTCCATCAAAATGCCGGGAATAGTTCTCGATGCCTGCACACATGCCAAATTCACTGAGGGAATCTAAATCATGCTCTGTCCTCTGCTTGAGGCGCTCGGATTCCAAAAGCATTCCCTGCTTGTCAAAGAAGGCAAGGCGTTCCATGAGTTCCTCACGTATGGTCTTGCAGGCACGCTGGATGCGTTCATTTCCTGAAGCATGCTCATGAGCCGGAAAGAACGGGAAATAATCGACGCTGTGGATCAACTCTCCAGTCGTAGGACGGATCTGATCGATTTCACTGATCTCATCAAAATCCGAATAGATACGGACGAAGAAGTCATCTCCATTGGGTGGATAAATGTCCATGACCTCTCCCTTGATGGTGAAGCAACCCGGTTTCAGTTCCATGTCATTCCTTCTATACTGGGCCTGGATGAGCTTGTTGGCAATATCATGGGGCTTGAAGGGTTCTCCGACATGGACGGTAAAGGCCAAGTCACGGTATTCGTCAGGATCGCTTAAGCCATAGATGGAAGCGACCGAGCATACGACGATGGTATCCCTTCTTTCCAAAAGGGAATTGACGGCACTGGCACGCATCATCTCGATTTCCTCGTTCATGACGACTTCCTTGTCGATGTAGGTGTCCGTCTTCGGAATATAGGCTTCCGGCTGATAGAAATCAAAATTGGAGATGAAATACTCTACCCTGTTCTTCGGAAAGAGCTCCTTGAACTCTCCATAGAGCTGGGCAGCCAAAGTCTTGTTGTGGACAAGGACCATGGTGGTTCGCTGGGCAGCCTGGATGATGTTGGCCATCGTAAAGGTCTTGCCTGTTCCTGTCGCTCCCTGAAGGACCTGCCAGCGTCTGTTCTCCTTAAGCCCCTGAACAAGTTTTTCGATGGCCTGAGGCTGGTCGCCGGTAGGATGATACGGACTTATCAGTTCAAAAGGATGGTCGGATGAAGTCATACGTTTTCTCCTCCAAGGACATAGGAAGTCAATTTGTCATACGATTCCAGATAAAAATCGTATTCCTCCATATTGAAAATATCATTCAATGACTTAGACATTCCGCCATTCTGATTGAAAGCAACTTTCAATGTAATATCAGAATATTTCTCAGCCATATGGTTACCATATGCCTGTATGGCCGTCGTAAACTGATAATTTGAACCATACTTGGAAGGATACCTGTCTGGATACAGGGTATCCAGAACCTTCAGGAAATAATCCTGGCCATAGGAAGAGATGCCTCTGTCCGTAAAATCCAGGGCAGTACCTAGGAAGGAATAGTCGAAGGTATAAGGTTCATCCGGGGTGATGCCGACAGAGTGGATGCAGATAGGATTTCCATCCCTGTCAGGTCCATAGACACGAGCATACGTGTATCTGACGACAGAACCATCCGAAAACGTCTTGAAGCTCTGGGCGATGCCCTTGCCATAGCTTGTGAAGCCATAGGATTTGCAATCCGTTCCGCTCAGCATGGCCAAGGCAAAGATTTCACTGGCAGATGCCGTATTGGCATCCATGATGATCTTGAAATGAGGAATCTGATATTTCGGTTCGGAAGTCTGGCTCTCTTGTTCGATGATACGGCCCTCCTTGTCACGGAGCTGATAGATCAATGTTCCTTTTTTGACAAAGAGCTTGGCCATATCCCTTGCCTGGGAGACATAGCCACCTCCGTTGGAACGCAGATCGATGACAAGCGTATCAATCTGGTTTTTCTGATAGAAGGAATCGATGGTTCCGACAAGGGCGGAAGTCGGGTTTCCTAAGAACGTGTTGACTTTGACGGCAAGCACCTTATCCTTTTCATCATAGGAGGACATCATGTTGACCAGGTCTTCCTTGTAGGTTCCCCTGACGATGGAGATGGTGACTGAAGCTCCATTTCTTTTTCCTTCAAACACATAGGGCGTCGTATCATCCTGGACACTGGAAAGCTTCGCATTGATTTCACTCAGACTATGATCCTTGAATTCAAAGAAGCTATCTTCGTTGACCTTGACCCGATATAGGACATCCCCTTGCCTGAGTCCGGCCTTATAGGCATTTGATGAAAGGAAGACAGAGGTGACATACAATCCACCGTCATAATAATGGGAGGCAAAGCCAAATCCTTTTCCGTCTGTCGAAAGGCCCTGTTCTGCCTCAGTGGCAGTATAGAAGGTATAGGGATCCTTTTGATTGTCGCTGACGGCTGAAATCAGTCCCTTTGCGGCAAGATCGGCAATATAGGCATTCTCATTGCCATAGAGCCAGTCTTCCTTGAGAAGGCGGTATTCATCGACAAGCTTCTGCTCATCTTCCGGAAGGCGATGGACAATGCGACTGACCGCATATCCTACCCCACCTCCTATTGAAAGAAGCAATACGGATAGAAAGATATAAAGCAATGGCTTTTTCGTCTTCTTGTTTTCACTTTCTGACATATATGGGCCTCCTTGACATATCAAGATATTTTATCACACCGATATTGATGGACTCTCATCCATGTTGAAATTCCCAGAATACCAATAAGAAAAGAAGTTTGGTTCGACATCTTTTCTTCCTTGAAATGACAAAGACAACACTTTGAGAATAAAATGCTCGTCAGTAAAAAACATAATTTCATCCCATATTGGAAAATTAGATAATAGAATTTAGAGAAAACGTTTTCGTTTTCTCTTTTTTTCTTTTATAATAAGAAAAAGAGGTAAAACCATGACCAATACTTCAAGAGAATCCTATGAGACAGGGAGAGCGACCATCCATGACATGTTTCCTGACATCCGGCTAGAAGACATCGATGATAATATCTTCCTTGATTGTGAACAGGAAAAAGTCGCCATCCTGACAGGATGGAACAAAAAGGTGCCTTTCTTCTATGAATGGACCAAAGACAGAGAAGTCATCCACTATCTGAAGGAGTACCCGTATCGTGGACTCCATGTCTGTTTCGGAAAAGAGATTCGTTTCATCAACGAAGATGGAAAGGATGTGTCTGATGAGGGACTGATAAAATCTGTCTCAACGGCACTTGAGAAGACAGACAATTACGGAGGGCACCTCATGGACGACGGTTCCATCGTCCTTGATCCGAATTCGACCCATGTGGGAACACACTATGACGTCAATCTTCTTCTTGGCAATGTCGAAAAGGACCGGAGGCCTCTTCTTTCCACACCGAAATCCGTCGTAGATTCCCTCTTCCACGGCAGCTTCCGTGGACCTGCAGCCTTACAGATTCTGGCAACAAGCTGGGGAATCTCGCCAGAGGAGAACGGTCATCCAAGCAACCGTCAGTTCTATCTCGTCGAAGACGGCAAGGTCATCTTCTATAGCGGAAAGAGCCAGGATGATGCACAAATCACAAGCATCCACCATCCCAATTATTCCACCATCCTTTATAAGACAAAACTAGGCCTGAACATCAAAAGGACCATCTATCTTCTTCCCAAGGAGAAAAACGGAGTCGATGCTGCCGAGGTGCAGCTGATTGAAATCGAGAATGCCACAAGGAAAGAAAGGAACCTGACGCTGGTATGCACCGGCATGTTCGGATGTCCGAATCCAGAGGCACAGATGGTCGACGTCGTCTATACGACATTGATTGCCCAAAACCGCATCTATCTAAACAAAGACCATACCATCAAAGCCATCTCGCCTGACTATTATCCGGAATTCTGTAAGAGAGACATCCGTTTTGCAACCTTGATGAGTGACTATGGAAACGCAGATTCCTTCATGAGCAATCTGAAGGATTTCATCGGAAACGGCACATTGGAAAATCCAGATCATGCCGGATTCCTGACCAATGACTTAAGCATCAAAGGCCCGAACTTCTTTGCCCTTGGAAAAAGCTTCACCCTGAACAGGAAGTTCAACGCCTATACCATCACCGGATATGCCGACGAAAAAGACACTTCAGATAACGGACACATCAAAGGATTCGAAAAGAAGCTGGATGTCACTTTGAAGAATCTGAATACCTTCAAGAAAGCCAATCGTATCCTTGACGAAATCCGTGATGACGAAGCTAGATATGCAGGTTTCCTTCAGATTACCAAAGCATCCGATTCGGATTTCAAGGCCTATGTCAACCACAACCTCCCCTTCCAGGTAAGGTATCAGACCTTCGTATCACGTTCCTTTGCCATGACACAGAAAGGATATCGTGAACAGGGCTTCCGTGAAATCCAAGACCTCTATGCCTCTCTTCCCTATCTTCTAAGCGAAGGAAAGAAAGAACTGGCAAAGAAGCTCCTCAGGGAATGGATTGTCAATGTCTTTGAATTCGGATACAGCTATCACAACTTCTACTATCAGGGAAAGGAACCTGGTATGTGCTCCGATGATTCCCTGTGGCTCGTTCATGCCGTCTATATCTATGTCAAGGAAAGCAAAGACATCTCCATTCTGAATGAACGCTTCCATATGGCAGGGACCAACAAAACAAGAAAACTCAAGGATACCATTCTTGCCATCCTAAACTACAGTGGCGTCATATCGACAGGAAGGCACGGACTCCCGCTTTTGGATACAGCCGACTGGAACGACTGCCTGAGACTCGATGAGAGTCCCTTGAGCGGACCGGAAAAAGAGAAGCTATTCCATAACCAGGAGAAGATTGCCAAGAGAAACCATCTGCACATTCCTGAAAGTCTGGATAGTGATGCGCCGGAATCTATCATGAACGCCTTCCTATGCATCATCGCCTGCAAAAACGCTGCCGAGCTTTTCCATATGCTCGATGAAAAGGAGATGGAAGAGAAGACTTTATCCATCCAGGAAAGAATGCAGCAGAACACAAGAAAACATGCCCTCATCAACGGATACTTTGCCAGAGTCCTTCTGAACAGGGACAACAAGAACCATATCGCCTATGTCGGAAGCTTCAAGGACGGAGTATCCTTAGACAAGAACATCGATGGCACTTTCTATCTCAACTCCTTCAGCTGGGCCTTGTTAAGCGAAAGCGTCAACGAGGTTGAAATCTCCTCCATGCTGAACGTGGTCGACAAGTATCTCAGATGCAAAGCCGGTTACAAGCTCTGCTCTCCAAGCAATCTTTCCATTGCGGGAGCCAAGTCCTCAGGCACCGAACACTATTTCCCCGGAGACCGGGAAAACCAAGGTGTGTTCAAGCACGCCGCAATGATGTTCACCGTTGCCTGTCTCAGACAATATAAGAAAGTAAAAAGTCCATCATTAAAAGAAAAATTATTGGATGATGCCTATTTCATGCTTGACCTCGTCTTCCCATACACCGTTTTGAAAAACCTCAGTGTCATGAAGGGCAATGCCAGGTTCTGCACACAGTACAACAACTCAAAAACAGAAGAGAACATCGGTCCGATGCTCTCCGGAACGGCAAGCTGGCTGACACTGGCAGTCTTTGAAATCCTGGGCATCGATGCAAACGACATGTCCTTGACCATGGATGCAGCCTTAAGAAGAGAAGAAGAAAGAATATCCTATAAAATCCAGGAAATGGATTGTCTTCTTTACATCACCATTGAGAAGAAAAAGAACACCCTATGTAAGAAGGAAAACAAAACCATCTTCATCGATGGAAATGAAGTCAGCTCAGTATTCAAGGAAACCTTGAAAGGGGAACACACCATTCTGGTTATCTATCATTAGTCCAGGCGATAGGTGATCCAGACAGCTCCGGACTTCTTGAACCATTCGACATGGGTCGTTGTAAGACGATAGATTCCGTGTGTCTCATCCACTCCTTCAAAGACGCCTTCCCATCCGCTTCTTCCGTCGATTCCGCTCCCGATGACGATGCTGACCTCGTCAAGCAGACCTGCCTTCAAAAAAGCACCATTGATATATGGGCCGCCTACGACACAGAGCTTTTCAAGATGGAATTCCTCAAGAAGAATTTGGCATGCCTTCTTCAAATCGACATGTTCTTCTCCGCAGACGATATAGGAGATGTTCTCCTTATCCAGATACTCCAGGTATTCCCTCGTCACCTTTCTTGATGTGACGATAAGAAGAGGAGCATCCTGAAGGCTTCTTTTGGCATAGCGAAGAACACCATTGGTATCGATGACGATATCAAAGCCTTTCCTATCCGTCTTCTTTGAAAAGAAGTCTTCCTTGACGTCCCTGGTCTTTCCTTCAAATCTTCCAGGAAGAGCCATCTCCAGTTCAGCCGTGTTTCTTCCCGATATGAAGCCGTCGCCATGAAATGAAGCCAGCGTGGAATAATATTCATCTCCTGGCATGTTCTCAAGCATTTTACAATCGATCCTTCCATCGACAGAAGCCATCATATGGCATACGATATATGGTTTTTTCATTTTGAAATTTCCTCCAAGAGGATTCTACCCCTGAAGTAGGCTTTAGGTGCAAGCATAATTTCCCTTTCTTCCTTGAAAAAGAAAGAAGCACGGTCTTACAATGGTTAAGTATAGGAGCATTCATCATGATTGAACGTTATTCTCGAAAATGCATGCGTGACATCTGGAGCGACCAGAACAAGTTCCAGACATATCTGAAAATCGAAATCCTCAATGCAAAGGCATGGGCAAAGATCCATGTCGTTCCTGAAGAAGACATCCCAAAGCTTGAAAAGGCCACCTTCACCCTGGATAGGATCCATGAGATCGAAGCCGTGACCAAGCATGACGTCGTTGCTTTCACAAGAGCTGTCGGCGAGTCCTTGGGAGAGGAGAAGAAATGGATCCACTATGGGCTGACATCCACTGATGTCGTCGACACAGCCAACGGATATCTTCTCAAATGTGCAAATGAGATCCTCGACAAAGACATCGACGACCTGATGGCCGTCATCAGGAAGAGAGCCGTCGAGTTCGAAAATACTCCGTGCATCGGAAGGACACACGGCATGCATGCCGATATCACATCCTTCGGCCTGAAATGGGCTTTATGGTACTCCGACCTGAAGAGAATCAAGGAGGAATTCGCCCTTGCCAGGAAGAACGTCGAAGTCGGTAAGCTTTCCGGAGCTGTCGGCAACTTCGCCAACATTCCCCCCTGCATCGAAGAATCCGTCTGCAGCGACTTAGGTCTTGACTATGCCCGCATTTCCACCCAGGTCATCCAAAGAGACA
>JBNMLQ010000017.1:0-24062 GCA_050874925.1 Candidatus Enterosoma sp.
ACAATACGGATGTCACCAAGTTCGTCGTCAAGACGGATGGAACCTTTGTCCTTGGAGACAACGACAACGTTGCCACCGTTGCTACAGGCATCTCTACCATCAACACCTACTTCGAAATTGCCAACAGCGGACGTCCGACCGTCAAGATGGTCTCCCTTCTTGATGACAGCAGCTATTTTGTCAACAGCTTTGCCATGGATAGCAAGAATGCCGAAATGCCGGTTTCGACCTTCCTAGGCTATGGAACCTATTCTACCTTCCCAAGTCTGTCCACGGATGACTATGATGTCGTCAAGTTCAAGGAAGGTCTTGGATATATGTATGCCTCCAACAACGGAAGTGACATGGAGTTTGATTTGACAAGCTCCACCAACTTCAACCAGTGGTGGGGACTGAGCATGAGCTCCGTCCATACCTACAACCTGACCAAGAAAGGCTATGAAGCGGATGATGGTTCTACCATTTCTCCGTATGGCTTTGAAGTCCGTGAAAAGGATGAGGATGACGGAAATGATGAACCGGATGTTCCTGTAAAGGAAGTCCTTCTTGCTTTGGAAGGCGAAAAGAACAAGGAAATCACCTTGACCTTATACAAGGATTCCACCTATGTCTTTGCCTGGGAAAAGAACAAAGTCTCTGAAGAAGGAACGTGGAGCTATGACCTTGATTCCGATACCCTCACTTTGACGGCTGGAGAGAATCATAGCGTGGTCTCGCTTGCCAAGGAAGACAAGAGCGGATATACCATCCACTATGTCTATTCCAAGTCGGACCAGCTCACTCAGGATTACACCATCTCCAAGGCTGACTGGGAGAATTCCTTCCAGATTCTTCTGGACCTGAAGGGTGATGTCAAGGCTGAGATCGGTCTTACTTTCTATAAGGGCGGAACCTATACCTTCGCCTATACCGGTACTCCTGCCAAGGAAAGCGGAAGCTACAGCTATGATGCCGACAAGGATATCCTGACTCTGACCATCGGAGAAAAGACTTGTTCCAGCAAGAAGAACGCTGACGGAAGCCATACCATCCATTATGTCTATTCCAAGAACGCCCAGCTTACCCAGGATTACACCATCTCGAAGTCAGTCTGGGATGCCACCTTCGGAAGGAACATTCTGACTCTCAAGGGACAGAAGAATGGTGACATCAAGCTTCAGTTCAAGGCTGATAACACCTATCATTTCCTTTGGGATGCCAATCACATCGATGAGAGCGGAACCTGGACCATCGACGATAAAGGCTTTGTCACCCTTACCTGCAAAGACAAGGTCAACACCTTTACCAAGTCCTCTGACGGCTATCATCTTGCCTATGTCGCCAAGATCAATGCCGGTCTTACCCAGAACTATGTCTTGGATACCTACAATTACAATGTTCTCGTTTCCAAGAGCCTTCTCAAGCTCACCGGACAGAAGAGCAAGGATGTCAGCATCTCCTTCCTTGCCGATCACACCTATTCCTTCGATTTCACTTTGTCGGGACATACCGGCAAGGAAACCGGCGGATGGTCCTATGATTCTGCTACTGACAAGGTGACTCTCACCTGCAAGGACAAGGTCAATACGATGAGTAAGCAGGAAGACGGAAGCTATAAGCTTGACTATGTCTCCAAGCTCAGCGATTCCCTTACCCAGACGTTCATCACCTATGACACTTCCTTCCGTCAGACCTTCCCTCATATCGATGCCCAGCTGACGACTTCTTCTACCACCAAGCCTTACTTCAACTTCAACTCCGACGGCAGCTATGAATTCGGCTTTGAAGCTTATAAAAGCAGTGAGAAGGGTACCTTCAGTTATGACGAGACGAAGAACCAGATCGATCTTCTCTGCCAGGGGAAGAGCAACACCTTCACCTATGATGAGACGAAGAATGCCTATGTCTGTGATTATGTTGCCAATCTTTCCGAAAAGATGACCCAGACCTTCACGCTTGACTTTGCCACTTCCGAGAAGATTCTCAACAAGACTGTCGTCCATATCGACAAGACCAATGCCTCAGGCACGAAGTTCGGTTTCGACTTCTATAAGAACCATAACTATAAGTTCAGCTTTGTCAACTATGGTGTCAATGAATTCGGAACCTGGTCCTATGATTCCACAAACGACAAGTTCGTCTTCCTTTGCAACAAAACGAAGAACGAAGCAACCAAGCAGAACGATGGAACCTATCTCATCCACTACGTTTCCGATAAGAACAGCAGCATGAATCAGGATTATGTCCTGACTGCAGCTGATGCCGCTAAGCTGATCGCATTAGACTGATTTGAAAAAAGCCTCCTTTGACCTTCTCTGGCTTAGGAGGTTTTTTTGTGGATTCCTTTTCAAACTAATAAAACAACTTAAATAAAAGAAATAAGTTGATATAAAAATGGTTGCCTGGATATGAAATCAGACTTATAATAGTCTTACCTTTCAAGGAGGAATTTCATGCTGGCAGCTGTGATTGTGTTATCATCTATCCTGGTCGTGATTCTTTCTCTGGCCCTTGCTTACGTCTTTTTCAAGTATATAAGAAAACCGGAGCAGAAGATTGACGAAAACAAGAGTGATGACAGGAAAATCGAAGAAAAGAAAGAACCCGAAAAAGAAAAAAGCCATATTGAAAAAGGGAATCCTGATGAAGAAAATCTTCAGATTCCGAATCCCGGTGATCCCTTCGATGCCAAAAAGAAGGAAAAGGGAAAACTTGGCGAGAAGCTTGTCGACGAGGCTTTGGTGAACCTTTTGAAGCATGAATACGGGTATTTGTTCACGAATTTCTGCTTTGAAAACGAAAATGGGTTTTCCTCTGAAATCGATGCACTTCTTATCTGTGAAGGCGGTATCTTCGTCATCGAAACGAAGAATATCAATGGCTTGATTTGTGGGAAAAGGGAATCGACCATATGGAATGCTTTCCGCCCCAATCCTTATGAGAAGCCTTCTGAATTCCATAATCCAATAAATCA
Source organism: Candidatus Enterosoma sp. (assembly GCA_050874925.1). Classification (GTDB taxonomy): domain Bacteria; phylum Bacillota_I; class Bacilli_A; order RFN20; family CAG-288; genus Enterosoma. Next base: position 2,954 of record JBNMLQ010000017.1, read on the forward strand.
AAATCAACGTCATATCAGGAACCTTGGTCTTCTTTTCAGTGGTAACCATCCTCCTAAGATGATTTCAATGATCATTTTCCCGACAGGCGACATTTCCAGGGTCAGTTATCCAGAAGTCAAGATGCTTCCGGATGGAATAGACTATATCAAGAAAGCAATCGCTGCCAAGAAATATTCCAAGGAGTTCGTGGATAAGATGTATCGTCAGATGTTGGTGATCAAAGATGATTATGGAATTGACAGGAAGAGACACCTTGAAAATCTCCTTCATTACCAACAGCAGAATGACGAACGGTTTTGAAATTCTATGAAAAAAGGCTGCCGGGGCTTTTGCCCTGACAACCTGTTTTTTGGAATGGAATCCGATTACTTCTGCCAGCTCATGTTGTTTCCGCCTTTGGGAACGACATAGCTCTTATCGGGAGAATCGACTTTGATGATGGTGGAAGTGTCTTCCAGATTGCCACTTACGACCTTGATCTGGTTTTCCTTTTCAAGCTTGATGCTGAACTTGAAGACCTTGTCGCCTTTCTTGGTCTCAATCTTCTTTCCGTTGACAAAGAGGGTGACTTCCTTCTGGTTGGAATAGACCTTGACGAGGCTTCTGTCTTCACAGCGGTTGACATATCTCTTGGAACAGATATGGACGAACGGTTCGTTGCTCCAATATGCCTTGTAGATATAGAAGGCATCCTTCCTTGTCTTTCTGTCGAAGGTGACAAGACCCTTATGGTTGATACCTTTTTCGCCACCCTGGTTTCTTCCGTCGCTTCCGAAGTCGAACATGTTCCAGACGTGGGTAGCCCAGATGTAATGTCTCTTTTCGAAGTCCTTGAGCATCTTCTCATGGTAGATGGCCTGATATTCCTCGGTGTTGTCAAAGCGCCTTGGATGGGAGGAATGGAGATTCGGCATACCTTCGGCTCCGTATTCGCTAAGTCCGATAGGAGACTTCCTGTAGAAGAGATGCCACATATCAAGAATCCAGCAAGTCACTGGTGTGAACGGGACATACCAACCCCAATAAAGGTTGTAGGATGCAAGGTCAGTGATGTGGGCGATGCGATTGAAGATGTTCATCACGGAGAAGCAGGCCAAGGTTGTGAGACGGGTCGGGTCTTCCTTATGGGCGAAGTCGTTGAGGACGTGATGGTCTGCTCTGCAGGCTTTTCCGAATTCCTTGCGATACATGGTGATCTCGTTGCTGATTCCCCAGCAGACGATGCTGGGATGGTTGTAGCACTGATGGATGAGTTCGGAAAGCTGGGACTTGGCATTGGCATCCCCTTCCTTCAGATATTTGGAAATATAGGGGATTTCAGCCCAGACGACAAGGCCGTTCTCATCGCAGAGATCATAGAAATGCTGGTCATGCTGATAATGGGAAAGACGGACGGTGTTGGCTCCGATCTCCTTGAGCAAAGCCATATCTTCGTCCATATCTTCTTTGGTGATGGCATTTCCGACATGAGGCCTGTCCTGGTGCTTTGCAACACCTCTCAATGGATATTCCTTTCCGTTGAGGATGAAACCTCTCTTCGGGTCGACTCTGAAGCTTCTGAAACCGATTCTGCTTTCGACTTCGTCAAGGATGGTATCTCCGTCCATAAGATATCCTTTGACGGTGTAGAGATAGGGGTCCTTCAGACCATTCCAAAGATGGATGTCGTGAAGTTCGACTTCTTCGTCTGCCTTGAAGCTGGTGACTTCCTTGCCTTCCTTGTCGAAGAGCTTCAGAAGGATATCAGCATCATCTGTGTTGGCTTTGGCCTGGACAAGGAGCGTGGTCTTGTCTTTGCTGACCTTTGGTGTGCACTTGAGGGCAGGAGCGAAATCCGGATGGAATTCAAAATGACGTCTGTTCAGTTTGATAAAGGAGACATCGCGGTATATGCCACCATAGAAGGTGAAGTCAGCTGCATCCGGATAGACGTTCGGATGGGCCGTGTTGTCGACTTTGACGACAAGTTCGTTTTCATCCTTTAGATGATCCGTGATATCGACGATGAATCTGGAATATCCCCCCTCATGATGGAAGAGGTTCTCACCGTTGAGGATGACATCGGCAAGGGAATTGACTCCGTCGAACTGAAGGAGGAGAGATTCGTCTTCCTTGAGCTCTGGTCTGGCAAAGGTCTTCTTATAGGTGGCAATCGTCCTGAGGTAGTCGTTGCCTCCGTCCTGTCCGTCCTCTCCGTTCCAGGAATGGGGAAGGTTGATGCTGGTCGGTTCTTTGCCATCGATGGTAAAGAGCCAGCCGTCGTTGATGATAGTCTGTGTTCTCATTGTATATTACCTTTCTTTGAATCTTTCGGCGGATCTTCTCTGCTGAAGATGGAATATCGAGCGTAATAGTCCATGGTGTATTTTACGAAAAATAGAAAGCGCTTTAAATTGCAAACTCAACTATAGAAAATTGCATTTCCTCTTTTATGGCTGTTTCGTCTGCTCTTTGTTCGGCGAATAGCCGAATGTGCTGACGTAATCCCTGTAGAAAGTGGAATAATCCTTGAAGTTGAGCTTCTTTGCGACCTCTTTCGGGGAAGTCCCCTGACGAATGAGATATTGTCCGTAGATGACCTTCTTGGAGCGGATATATTTCATCAGAGTCACCTTCATCTCTTTTTTGAAATAGGCGAAAAGATAGGATTTGGAAAGACCGAGATCTTTGGAGATCTTATCTACGGAAAGGTCTTCGGTCTGGTGTTCCTTGATGTATTTCAGGATTCGATAGAGATTCGAATCCGGATGTTCGTTTTCAGTGCTTTCGGCAATCTTGGCAAGATAAAGCAGGACTTCGAGGATCTTTGACTTTGACATGTAGAAGAAATCTTCTTCGGAAAATAGCTTCTGGCATATGTCCAGATTTGTGATGATGTTCTCGATATATTGGTTCTTGACGAAGAAGTGTACATTCTCTTCTCTCATCCTGGTTTGCAAAGAGAGAGGGACCATGGAGGAAGGAAACTTCAGGACATATCTCTCATAGAGGTTATCCTTGTTTACGCTGGCAAAATGGTACTGCCCGGGAAGAATCAAAACGAAATCTCCCTCTTCAAGGACCTTTCTTTGGGATTCTACGCTGTAGACGACATCCCCTTTGACAAAAAGAAGGAGTTCATAAAAGGAATGCATATGCTTGCCGTATTCGTCAAGGGGTGAGGAGGCATGGTCGAGCTTGTGTGCGATGCTGATTCCGTCGTATTCGAAATGAAACATGTAATCTTGAACTTTCCTGTGGCTCCATTTTATCAAAATAAAGCGGATTCCTGGTAGATGATTCTCGTATCTTGGGTTGCTTTTTTCGCATATGGGCACTCATTCATGATAGAATGTCCGGGACCATGAAAAACAAAAAGCGGTGGTGGAAATATCTGTTTCCTGTCTTCTTCATCCTCCTGTCGTGCCTGATTCTTTTTGAAGGCTCCATGTCGGGAACGAAATCATCCTTTCAGTCCAGGACCTTTGCTTCGCTATTGGATTTCGGCAAGGAACCAAAGGCAGTCCTTCCTTCTTCTTTGTCTTTGGAAGATGAGTATTCTCTCTATGTCGGAGAAAGAGTCAGCCTTGCCCCTTCGATCCTTCCTGAGAACACATCCGACAAAAGAGTCCGTTATGAAGTCCTGTCCGGGAATGACATCGTCTCCTTGTCCTCCGGCAATCTGTCAGGAAAGAAGGAAGGACAGGCAAAGGTGAAGGCGGAATGTCTTGTCGACAAGGATGTCTCCTTTACCTTCCTTGTCCATGTCAAGGAAAAGAAGATTTCCTCCCTTTCGTTTGAACTGACCACCAAGGGAGAACTGGTTGCAGGGATGACTTCAAGGATGAAGGTCAAGTCGGACAAACCTGATTTCTCCCTTTCCGATATCCTTTTCACAAGCTCGGATGAGACGCTTGCCACCATCGACAGACAAGGCTGTGTCAGAACCTATAAACCTGGAAAAGTCACTCTTGGCATCTCTTCCAAAGAAAATCCGGATGTATCTTTCTTTTCCGTCTTGACGATTATAGACGGACCGTTTTACCCGGTCAGTGAATTATCTTACCTATCTGAGATGAAGACCTATGTCGGAGAAACCTTGGACATTCTCCCGTCCTTCAATGAAGAAGCCTCTGACAAGACATTCCGCATTCTTAAGAAAAAGGGAAATGTACGCATCTCTGAAAATCACGTCACTCCGTTGTCTATAGGAGAGCATGAATTGGAAATCCAAAGCATCTCGAATCCTGACAAGAAGGCCGTGGTGACTCTTTTTGCCGAAGAAGTCAAGGCAAAGTCCCTGCTCATCGAGACTTCTTTGATCCGTTGCGGTGAGACGAAGAAAATCGGCTATACCCTTGTTTCAGATGAGGATGGACTACCTGTCACGTATGCCGACGTCAGCTTTTCCTGCAGCAATGACGATATCGCATCCGTCGATGCCTATGGATATCTTACCGGAAAGAAGAAGGGCAGTGTAGCCATCACTTTGACTTGGAAGAAGAATCCTGAAATTAAAGCTGTCCAGAATGTATCCGTGACGGTCATGGATACCAAATCCTTCGATAGGCTCAATGCTTTGATGAGGAAGCTGGTCGGACATTTCGGAAGCTTCTTTGTCCTTTCCATCTTTGCCCTCCTCATCGTCATCTTCTTTTTCAAGAAAGGGAAGCCAAGGGTTCTTTCTTCCTCTTTCATGCTCTTATATGGTTTCTTGCTAGCCGGATTCTCTGAAATCCTTCAACTCTTCACGAGCGGAAGATCAGGCAATTTCAAGGATGTCCTGATTGACTTCTCCGGTTATGTGCTTGGCTTTTTCCTGAGCTTGGCCGTTGCTCTTCTAGTAGAACATAGGAATGACCCCGCAAGGATTCTGACAAAAGGACTTTTTGAATAAGAAAAAAGGCACCCGAAGGTGCCAGCGGAACTATGACATGGTGCCGTCAATAGGAATCGGACCTACGACCGCTCGATTACGAATCGAGTGCTCTACCAACTGAGCTATGACGGCATGCATACTATTCTATGAAAAACTCTTCCGATTTACAACTATTTTCGTTTGGGATGTCGCTTTTTTTCATGCTTTTCATTATAATCTTATAGAGGGTTTAGAATGGAAACGAAAAGTCGTGTGGAAAGATATGAGAAGCTCAGAAAGAAGATTTCCAACATGGATGTCTATTCTTTCGAGGAACAGGAAGAAGTCGCCAAGAATCTTCCTCCTGTTTCCGATGCCTCGCAATCCTCAGAGACGATTGACGAACCCTCCAGTGAGGTGAAGAAGAATACTCTTTCCCTTTCCCTTGACCAGCTGATTGCCTCCAACGAGAGCTATCAGGAAGGAAAGGAAAAGAAAAAGACCAAGGCTCTTTATAAAAAGAAGAAGCATGAGAGAATCCGGAAGGAAAGAAGCCTGACTCAGGGAAAAATCCTTTTGATGGTCACCATTCCATGTGCCTTGATCGTCGTTCTGTTCGTTGTCTTGATTTTTACGGGAGTGATTTAACATGAAATATTATTCGATTGCCATCGATGGTCCGGCTGCAAGCGGCAAATCGACCGCTGCAAAGATCATCGCCAAGAAGCTTGGCTTTCTCTATGTCGATACGGGAGCCATGTATCGCGGGGTGACTCTTCTTATGCTTGAAGAGCACCTTGATCCCAAGTCGAGGGAGGATGCTGTTTCCGTCCTTGACAGATGCGACATCAAAGAAGACCGCGAGGGACATGTCTTCCTCAACGGAAGGGATGTGACGGAGCGTGTCAGGATGAGCGATGTCTCCAACTCTGTTTCCTATGCCTGTGCGCATAAGGAAGTCAGGGAGAAGCTTGTGGACCTCCAAAGGGAACTCGCCAAGGGTGAGAACGTCATCATGGATGGAAGGGACATCGGAACGGTCGTCCTTCAGGATGCGACCCTGAAGGTCTACCAGGTGGCTTCCTCTTTGGCCAGGGCCATGCGCAGACAGAAGGAAAACGTCGAAAAAGGTATTTCGAATCAAAGCGTCGAAGAGATTCAGGCTGAAATCGAAAAGAGGGATTATATCGATTCCCACAGGGAAAACTCCCCTCTCAGAAAAGCTTCGGATGCTATTGAAGTCGATACTTCGGATATGACCATACAGGAAGAAGTCGAATGCATCATCGACCTCTTCAGAAAGAAAATAGGTGAAGAAGAATGGAAACTCTTGGAACTCTCGCGTTAGTCGGATCTCCCTCCAGCGGAAAGTCGACTTTATTCAACCGTATCAGCGATTCCCGTCAGGAAATCACAGGAAAGCAGTTTGGCATCACCAGAGACAGGAACTATGGAACCGGTCACTGGCTTGACAAGGAATTCACCCTGATTGACACCGGCGGTGTCACCGGTGAGAACATCCCCTTCCAGAAGGAAGTCCAGGCCCAGGTCGAACTCGGCTGTCAGGAAGCTGACTTGATCCTGTTTGTCGTCGATGGCAGACAGGGACTTACCAACAACGACATGTTCGTTGCCAAGAAGCTCTATGAATATAGGAAGAAGGTCATCCTTGTCGTCAACAAGATCGATGACAACACGATGCTTGGAAATGCCTATGATTTCTATCAGCTTGGATTCGGCGATCCTTTTGCCATCTCTGCCGAACATGGTCTAGGCCTTGGCGACATGCTTGATGAAGTCATCAAGAGACTTCCCAAGGTGGATCATAACAAGTATGAAGGTGCCCTTACCTTTGCCTTGCTCGGAAGACCGAACGTCGGAAAATCCTCCATGGCCAACAAGATCCTCGGCAAGAACCGTGTCATCACCTCTCCCCAGTCCGGAACGACCAGGGACAGTGTCGATATCCAGTTCGAACGTGAAGGAAAGAAATATGTCATGATCGATACGGCAGGCATCAAACGCCCTGGAAAGGTCGAAGAGGACCTTGACAAATATGCCGTCATCCGTTCTGCCGATGCTGCCAAGCGTGCCGACATCATCCTGCTTCTTGTCGATGCCAGCGAAGGCCTTGTTTCCCAGGACATCCATGTTTCCGGATATGCCATCGATAACAACAAACCGGTCATCATCGTCGTCAACAAATGGGATCTTGTCGAGCATACCCAGGATGCCCAGAAGAAATTCTCCATGATGCTCAAGAGCTATTTCAAGTTCTTGGATTATTCTCCGATCGTCTTCGTCTCAGCCTTGACGGGAACCAACATCCAGAAGATTTTCCAGGCTATGGACGACGTCTATCAGACCATGCACAAGACGATTCCTTCCAGCCTTCTCAACTCTGTCCTCTTGAAGGCACAGATGGACAACGAGGCACCGGATTTCAACGGCGGAAGACTGAAAATCAGCTACTGCACCCAGACGAAGGATGTCCCACCGACCTTCATTCTTTTCTGCAACAACCCGAATTATTTCCATTTCTCCTACCAGCGATACCTTGAGAACGTCATCCGCAACCAGTTCGGCTTCCTCAACTGTCCGATCAAGCTTCTGATCCGTGGCAAGAGGGATGACATTCTGAAGAGCAAATGAAGATAGCAGTCATTGGATCTGGCGCATGGGCGACAGCCCTTGCCCACGTCTTCAGCACCAATTCTCATCAAGTCGTACTGGTTGGAAGAGATGAGAAATCCTATGATTCCGTAAGGAACGTCAATCTGAAGTATTTTCCTGGCTTTGTCTTAAGTCCTTCTGTCTCTTTTTCGACAAAGCTTGATTCCTCATTAAGGGATGCGGATGCCGTTCTTTTCTGTGTGCCTAGCAAGGCCTATCGTGAAAAAGCCAGGGAGGTTGCCCTTCTTCTTGACCATCCGGTCATCATCCTTTCTGCCGCCAAGGGACTTGATCCGGAATCTTTCAGGCCTCTCAGCTTCCTGCTTGAAGAGGAACTGCCCAAAAGATATGTAAAAGGCATCGTATCCCTCATCGGACCGAGCTTTGCCAGCGAAGTCATGGAAGATAAGATCACGACAATATGTGCCGTCGGTAGGGATGAAGCCGTCAATCGTGAGATTCAAAAGGCTTTTTCTACCCCTTGTTTCCGTATCTATACGAATCAGGATGAAATCGGCGCTCAGATCGGGGCTGCATTGAAGAATGTCATCGCCATTGCCGGAGGATGCATCAGCGGACTTAAGGAAGGCGAGAACGCCAAGGCCGGTCTTGTCACAAGAGGACTTGCCGAGGTCATCCGCTTCGGCGTTGCCTTGGGTGGAAAGGCTGAGACGTTCTTTGGCCTTACCGGTATCGGTGATCTTCTTCTGACCTGCTCGAGCATGAAGTCCAGAAACTATTCCCTTGGCTATCGAATCGGTCTGGAGGACGATGCTTCCAAGGTCCTTTCCAGGAACGAAGCTACCGTCGAAGGTGTCATCGCCTGCAAATATGCTTATCTTCTTTCTAAGAAGATGGATATCGATATGCCTATCGTCCATTCTGTCTATCAGGTTCTCTATGAAGGTGGAAGACCTTCTTTGGTCCTGAAGGAGACGATGGCTCGTTCCTTGAAGGCGGAGAACGAAAAAAGTCCGATTTCATCGAAATAAATTGAAATCTATTTTCCAGTGTGCTATCTTTTTCTTAAAGAAAGGTGGTAAAAGACCATGGAAGAAAAAAAGTTAATCACAAAAGAAGATTTGGCTGAACAGTTGGCTACTGCTGGAAGAATGCAGAAGGGTGAAGCTACCAAGGCAATTGAAATTGTCTTTGCTGCCATCGCTCAGGGACTTACCGATCCTGAATTCGGTACTGTCAAGATTGCCGGCTTCGGTCAGTTCACCCTTGTCGATCGTCCTGCAAGAACCGGTGTCAATCCTTCCAATGTCGGAGAAAAGATTGAGATTCCGGCCTCCAAGGCTGTCAAGTTCAAACCTTCCAAGACCTTGAAAGATCTTGTCAACGCCAAATAAGTGACGCTTATTGCCGTCGTCAAGACGGCTTTTTAAATGAAGATACCATTTGATGAAACAAGAAGAAGGATCTTTGATGAAGTCATCTCTAGGCTTTCCTTCCAGAAGGTCTATGTCGTCGGCGGCTACATCAGGGACCTCCTTCTTTCCAGACCGTCTCACGATGTTGACTTCAGCACCCCCGTATCCCCTGAAGCGGTCCATCATGCCTTTATGGATGGACTGTATTTCTCCCGGTATGGTACGGTTTCTTTTCAGATGGAAGGATGTGACATCACAATAGCCAGTTTTCGGAAAGAGAGCAGATATGATGATTATCGACATCCATCCCATGTCGAATTCATTTCGGATATGGATGTGGATGCTCTCAGGCGTGATTTTACCATCAATGCCCTGTATGCGGATAAGGACGGTCTTCTTTATGACCCTACAAATGGACTCCAGGATTTAAGGGATGGTCTGATACGTCTTATCGGAAACAAGAAAGAACGTTTCCTGGAAGATCCTTTGAGAATCCTTAGGGCTGTCCGCTTTGAGATGGAACTTGGCTTCTCCCTTGAAGAGGAGACAGGAGAAATCCTTCTATCCCAGAAGGACCTCATCTGGAGATTGAATCCGGCAAAGATGAGGGAAGAAGTCAGGAAATGTCCCGAGGAAAAAAGAAAGGACATGGTGTCTTTGCTGAATATGGAATCCCTGTTTTGATATAATAGGCGAAGAGGCAACAATATGGAAATCAACATCAACGACCTTGATTGGAAGGCCCTTCTGATCAAGAGATATAAAAACTACGATCTCAATGAAATGGACTGCATGGTCCTCTTTGTTTCGGATGCCGTCTTGCATGTGCAGGAGAAGACCTTGATCACCAAGGAAGTCCTTTCCCCCTATATGGCCGATTGCGATGGAATCGACGCTTCTCTTTCCAGCCTTCTTTCAAAGAAGATCCTCACCATCAAAAATGAGGGAACCTCCTTCTATAGCAGTCTGGAGGATTTCAAGAAGAAACTCTTTGATGATGCCTTGAAGGACATCGTCTTAAAAAGCCAGAGTTCCAATTACAATGTGATGAGAAGCGATAGCCTGTATCAGGAAATCGAATCTATCGTCAATAGGACTCTGACCCCGCTTGAACGGGATCAGGTGACATCCTGGCTCAAGCAGGGGGCACAGCCTATGATGATCAAGGAGGCCCTGCAGAAGTCCTTGACAAGGTCAGGGAACCTTTCCTTCAAGAATGCCGACAAACTCATCCTCGAGATGGAACGCAGCCAGTCAAGGCAGACGACCGGCTCATCCCTTGTCAATGAGGAGACAAGGAAGAGAGAGGAATTGAGAGACCTCTTCAGCAGGAACGACTGGACCTATCATGGTGACAAATGAAAACCTGGAGAAAATCGCAGACGAACTGAAAAGGCGATATCCGGATACCCACTGCTTCTTAAACTATGCCAAGGATTATGAGCTTCTTTTTGCTGTCATCCTCTCTGCCCAGGCGACGGATAAGAGCGTCAATGAGGCGACAGAGAAGCTCTTTGTAAGCTATCCACGCCTTGAAGACTATGTTCCTGAGAATCAGGAAGGGATTTACCGTTGCATCAGGAAGGTCGGGCTGGCCAAGAACAAATGTGGATTCCTTCTGAAGACGGCTTCCATCCTTCTTTCCCGCTATGATGGGAAGGTTCCTAAGGACAGGAGCAGCCTGATGGAGCTTCCGGGAGTAGGCTATAAGACAAGTGGCGTCGTTCTGGCCGAACTCTATGATGAAGCCTATATTCCTGTCGACACCCATGTCTATCGGGTGAGCCATCGACTCGGTATCGTCAAGAACGATCTTTCTCCGGAAGAGACGGAGACGGCATTGGAAAAGAAGTTCCGGAAATTCCATTCCATCGAAATCCATCGCCAGCTGATTCTTTTCGGAAGAAACATCTGTAAGGCAACTAGACCAGAGTGTGATAGTTGTCCTTTTGTATCGTTCTGCAGGTATTTCAGAAATTCAGGTAAGGGAACAGACAATGGAAAAAGACCATAAGTATACAAAGTGCATCCTAGCCAACATCTGCATGGTGGAAGACGGCCTTGGGAACATCCTTGTCCAGGAAAGGACGAAGAAAGACTGGCCAGGTCTGACCTTTCCGGGAGGACATGTCGAAAAGGGAGAGAGCCTTGATGCTTCCGTAAAGAGGGAAGTGTTTGAAGAGACGGGATTGGTTCTGGATTCCGTCTTGTTCTGTGGCATCATCGAATGGCCATGGGATGACGAATCCAGGTATCTCGGACTCGTCTATAAGTCCAGTGAATTCCACGGACGGCTTATCTCTTCCGAAGAAGGCAAGGTATATTGGATGAAGAAGGATGAACTCTTCCTTCATCAGACGAGCCTTGATTTGGACAAGATCTTTCAAATCGCTGAAGGAAGACCATATCCGGGCAGACAAAAAGCCGGCCTGGGGAAGTAAGGCTTCTCCAAGCCGGTATTTTTAATTGCTGGCAACATCGTTGTCACTGTGGAAGACAAGCTGATCTTTATCAGCAGTCAGAGTGACTTTCTTATAGATGCTTCCTTCGATAAGCTTGGTTGCGATCGGAGTCTCGACATGGGACTGGACGTAACGGCGTATCGGCCTAGCGCCATAGATGGAATCATAGGAGTGCTCATGGATGAACTTGACGGCCTTGTCATCATATTCGAAGACGATGTCCTTGCTCTGAAGTCTGGCCTTGAGCTGGTTGAGGAACTTGCTGACGATCTTGTCGACGACACCTTCGCTAAGGGAGTTGAACATGACAATTTCGTCGATTCGGTTGAGGAATTCAGGACGGAAGGACTTCTTGAGCAATTCCATGACCTGCTTCTGTTCCTTCGGAGTGTTGCCGTTGAGAAGATATTCGCTTCCAAGGTTGCTGGTCATGATGATGATGGTGTTGGTGAAGTCGACCGTCCTTCCCTGTCCGTCGGTGAGCCTTCCGTCATCGAGGACTTGGAGCAGGATGTTGAAGACGTCCGGATGAGCCTTTTCAATCTCGTCGAAGAGGACGATGGAATATGGCTTCCTTCTGACGGCTTCCGTCAACTGTCCGCCTTCTTCATAGCCGATATAGCCCGGAGCTGCACCGACAAGTCGGCTGACGGAATACTTCTCCATGTATTCGGACATATCGATACGTACGATCTGCTTCTCACTGTCGAAGAGCTGTTCAGCCAGTGCCTTGGCAACTTCCGTCTTACCGACACCGGTAGGTCCAAGGAAGAGGAACGAACCGATCGGACGGTTGCTGTCGGAAAGTCCGGCTCTGGAGCGGATGATGGATTCACTGATCTGTTCAAGCGCTTCATCCTGCCCGATGACCCTGTCTTCAAGTTCTTTCTTGAGTGAAAGAATCTTCTGGGACTCGCTCTTGGTCAGCTTGCTGACAGGAATGCCCGTCTGCTGGGAGATGACCTGGGCGACGGTCTCGTCTGTGACATGGTCGGAAAGAAGGGTGGAATCCTTGCTGTTTTCAAGAATCTGCTTCAGCTTCTGCTTCAACTCCGGAATATCCTTGTTCTGAAGTCTGGCTGCGGTATTGTAGTCAGCATCCTGCATCGCTTTCTGAAGGTTGAGATTGGCGATATCCAGTTGCTTCTTGATCTCTTTCTGCTTTTCGGACTCGCCTTTCTCGGACTGCCACTGTGCCGTGAGGCTCTTCTGCCTGTCAGTGAGCTCGGCGATGTCCTTTTCCATCTCTTCAAGACGCTTCTTGGCGGTGTCGCTGTCGTCTTTCTTCAGGGATACCTTCTCAATCTGAAGCTGCATGAGCTTTCTGTTGATTTCATCAAGCTCTTCAGGCATCGTGTCGATCTGCATCCTAACCTTGGCACAGGCTTCGTCGATGAGGTCGATGGCCTTGTCAGGAAGGAACCTGTCGGTGATGTATCGCTTGGACAAAGTCACGGCGGCGATGATGGCATCATCGCTGATCTCTACACCATGGTGCTGTTCATAGCGGTCCTTGATGCCACGGAGAATGGCGATGGAATCATCCACACTAGGCTCGTCGACGATGACTTTCTGCATACGTCTTGCAAAGGCAGGATCCTTTTCGATGTATTTGCGGTATTCGTTGAGTGTCGTTGCACCGATGCAGTGGAGTTCACCTCTGGCGAGCATCGGCTTCAGGATGTTGGCGGCGTCCAAAGAAGAATCACCACCTGCTCCGGCACCGATCAAGGTGTGAATCTCATCGATGAAGAGAATGATCTTTCCTTCGCTGGAAGCGACCTCTTTCATGACGGCTTTGAGTCTTTCCTCGAATTCGCCACGGTATTTGGCGCCTGCAATGAGAGAACCGACATCAAGTTCCCAGATGGTCTTGTCCTTCAGGGTCTCCGGTACATCGCCCTTGAAGATTCGCCAGGCCAATCCTTCCACCACGGCTGTCTTGCCGACACCAGGGTCACCGATCAGGACCGGATTGTTCTTGCTCTTTCTGGAGAGAATCTCCATGATCCTTCTGATTTCCTCGTCTCTTCCGATGACGGGATCGATCTTTCCGGAAGCGACATCGCTGACAAGGTCACGGCCATACTTCTTCAAGGCTTCGTATTGGACTTCCGGGTTGTCGCTTGTCACGTGGTTGTTTCCTCTGATCTGCTTGATGGCTTTTTCAAAGGAGTCCTTGCTGTAGTTTTCAATCGTCTGTGTCAATTTGAGGATGAGCGAATGACGGCAGTCGAACTGGGCAAGCAGGATGTGTTCGACGGACATATAGTCATCTTCCATCTTCTTCTGGTATTTGGTGGCGTTGTAAAGAATGTTCTTGACGTCGGCGGAAGTGTCGATATCTTCGCTGGCTGACGTGGTCTTGACGGAATTGTGGATATAGTCGTCGATGTATTGGCTGACGCTCTTGCAGTCGATACCGAGCTTCTTGAGAATGTTGACATACATGGAGTCTTCCTGGTCGTATAAGGCACGGAGAAGTTCTGGGACATCAAAGCTTGGGAGATGGTTGTCTTTGGCAATCTCGGCTCCCTTGTTGATGGCATCTATGACGCGGTTTGTATATTTCTGTTCTTCCATAATCATTACCTCCTGATTTTTTATCGTCGGGAATATTATAGCTTCAATTTTAGCACTGTCAAGCATAGAGTGCTAAATTTTAGTTTTTGCCAAGTTTTTAAGAGAAGGAATGATATACAAAGGAAAACTAATTTCTTATAAATGTTACATAACTTATCTCAATTAACGATTCTATTATCCATGTATATAATTGAGAACTTTTTGCAAGATTATTTCCACACTTCTTTTCCAATGCTTTTTTCCATTCATTTCTTTCATGAAGACGGATGATGGCTTACAATAATAGGGAACTTGGAGAATGTCTTTCATGAAAGTCTTATTTATCATTTTGATTGTGTTATTGGTTCTCGTCTTCCTCTATCTTGCCATCGGTATTTCAATCACGGCTGTAATCAACAGAAAATTGTTCGGTGTCCGTGGAAAAGACCCTTCCCATCCCTGCTATGTCCATTTTGAGGACTATCCTTTCTTAAGCCGTTCTTCTTATGAAACGAAATTCGAGGATGCCATGATCCGTGGATATGTCTATCAGGAATCGGGCCGTTCCTCTTTCAAGGGCTTTGTCATCCTTTCCCATGGACTTTTTGGAAGCCATGTCCAATATCTCGTCGATGTTGCCTATCTAGCCAAGGCAGGATATCGAATCCTCTGTTTTGACCAATATGGTGTCGGATTATCCGATGGAGACAGTCAGGTCTCCCTTTATCATGGCATCCCCGTTCTTGATGTTGTCATAAGGGATGTCGAAAAGAGAAAACTCAACGATGATTTGCCTTTGATTCTATACGGACATTCCTGGGGAGCCTATTGTTCCTTGGGTGTATTGGGAATGCATCCGGAGATTCAGAAGGCAGTCCTTCGGTCAGGTCCGGTCAGTCCTGTCAAGGCAGCTCTTGGCCTTGTCTATATGAAGAGCAAGGCACTGTATTGGTTTATGAAACCAGGGCTTGGTCTTTTTATGCTTCTTCTTTTCGGAAGGAAGTCCTTGACCCGTTCTACCAAGGGTATTTCAAAGAACAAGAGCACGGAAATCCTTGTCGTCTATGCGGAGAATGACCCGATGGTCAGGTATGGCAATTCCCAGTATGCCTATTTTTCCAAGAAGGACAGGGCAAAGCTGTGCCTTACAAAGAAAGGGTTACATAATTCCATCATCACGGAAGAAAGCTATGCTTCCTTCCTCAATCTTCACAAGGAATATCATCGCATCGAAAAAATTGAAGACGAAAATGAAAAAGCCCAGTCCGAGAAAGCGTTCTATGCTTCCATGGACCGGGCCGGATTGGTGGAATATTCGTCTGTGAAGGATGAAATCCTGAAATTCCTGGACTAGTACTTCAAACAGGCGTAGTTCTTCTTGCCGCGCTTGATGAAGATGTAGCCGCCATCCAGGGCGTCAGCCTTGGTGATGACCTTTTCAAGATCGGAGACCTTTTCACCGTTGATCTTGACGGCTCCGTTTTTGACGAATTCCCTGGCTTCTCTCTTGGAAGAGGCAAGCTTCAGGCTGATGAGGGCATCAAGAAGGGCGATGTCTCCCGTTTCGTTTTCAATGACAAGTCCGTCGGTAAGCTGACTGAGTTCCTTGGCCGTGAGGTCTTTGAAGGAATCGGTGAAGAGAGCGACGGACATCTTCTTGCAGCTTTCGGCAGCTTCTTCTCCGTGAAGCTTGGTCACGATGACCTTGGCAAGCTCCTTCTGGCCGTTTCTGAGTTCCGGATGTTCAAGATGCTGTCTGACGATCTCATCGATTTCATCGACAGGGCGGTCATCGAAGATGTAGAGGTATTTCTTGACGTCGCTGTCGGAGACGTTCATGAAATACTGGTAGATGTGGTATGGGGTGGTCATCTCAGGATCGAGATAGAGGGCACCGGATTCGGACTTGCCGAATTTCTTGCCGTTGGAATCGGTGATGAGCTTGAAGGAGAAGACTTCGGCTCCGCAGTCGCTTCCTTCCTTCTTCTTGACGAAGTCCAAGGCAGTCGTAAGGTTGCCCCACTGGTCTCCGCCACCGAACTGCATCGTGCAGTGATATTTCTCATAGAGATTGGCAAAATCGCCGGCCTGGAGAATCATGTAGGAGAACTCGGCATAGGAAATGCCGACTTCGAGACGGGATTTGACGATGTCCTTGGCAAGCATGTAGCCGACCTGGAAGTTCTTTCCATAGTCTCTCAGATAGGTCAGGACGTTGGTCTTGGACCACCACTCATAGTTGTTGATGATCATTCCTTTTTCCGGATCGGATGTGTCGATGTACTTGCTCAGCTGGTTTTCGATGCACTTGGCATTTTCAAGGACCTGGTCCGGGGTCAGGAATTTTCTTTCGGCCTTCTTTCCGGATGGGTCGCCAATCATACCGGTGGCTCCACCGAGCATGGCGATGACACGATGTCCGGCCTTCTGAAGACGCTGAAGAATCGTGATCATGATGAAGTTGCCAAGCTGCAGGGACTTGGCAGAGGGGTCAAAGCCGCAGTATACGGTCTGTGGTGTATCGAAAAGTTTGTGTACTTTCTCACGGTCGGAGAAGTTGTCAAGCAAACCTCTTCTTTCCAAATCATCCATTATGTTGTTCATAGGTACCTCCAAATTAAAAGATTGATAGGAATGCCTACTATTTTACCCCAAAGGTATTTCGTTCTTCAACTGAAGAAGCCCCTTCCTGCTTTCTTTTTGCCGTAAGCCTGTCTTCTTATTTTCCATCGAATTCCTTTTGATATCGGCGAAGGAGTGCATAAAGATGGGACAGCTCTTCTTTTCCTGTTTCTTCATCGGAGTGGAAATACCGATGAATCAGGCATAGCAAGGCATGCTCACATCTGGAATTGGTCACATTCAGCATCAGTCCTTCCTTCGGATTTTCAAGATAGTCGCTGATGATATCTTTTTGATGGCATAGCCTGAGTTTCTCATGGGCGGCAAGGAAGCCTTCCTGATAGGAATTGAAAAGATAGGAATAATGGTAGAAGAGGCTAAAGAAGGTGATGTTGTCCATGTAATCCTTTTTCAGCTCTTCCTTTTTCCTTTCCGGCAGAAGGCCATCGGAAAGACTGATGCTTACGGAAAGCCCAAGAACCATGCAGCCAAGGAAGAAAATCGTCTTTCTGGTAAGAAGATAGGATAGGATGGCAAGAACGAAAAAGAGGATCAAAATGAGAATCGACCTTGTGTCCACCTTTTCCTTCTTCGTATCCTTCTTATGCTTTTCAAGCTTTTCCTTAATTTTCGATAGCATCGGATATCCTCCTTGCCTTGGATGTCTGGATCAGCAACAAAACAGGATAGGGAAGCGATAGGACAAGAAATAGAAGCAAAGGAAGAATCCCGTCCTTGGAATCGATGGAAAGAGTTTCCTTCAGCAAGCCTAGAAGAAAGACACCTATCGAAGAAAGAAGAAGGATGGGTGTGACTTTCTTATCCTTTTCCATATCGGATATCTTCTGCTCGACACTTTCTGATAAGGATTCATAGTGGAGAAGCATGGCCTGGTTTTCCCTATCCTTCTCCAGGATGGAAAGAAAATAGGCTTGATACTCATATAGGGCTGGACATCTTTCCAGACTGAGCTCCACAAAGGGGATGCTTTCCTGGTAGGAAATGAGGTAGCAGAGACTTGCCTCATAGCTGCTTTGCACGCTTTCCTGACTGATGAGATGATCAAGGAAGCTGGCAAAGAAGGAATAGGCAGAGATCCTTTTCTGACATCCTAGGATGGCCTTTTCCCGTTTCATGATGAGAATACAAAAGAGTAGTACCTGAAGAAGACAAAACAGCACATATGGAATCACCTGATCGAAGAGAAGGTAGGAAAGAAACAGATAGCATAAAAGGGAGATGGCTTCCTTCCTATGCCTTTGAATCGTCTCAATGAAGTTATGCATGGACAATCCTCCTTACCATGTATTGTCAGTCAGGAGGATGAAATATCCGTCAATCCTTGAGAAGATCGAGAAGGATGGCATCCATGGTGTAGAGATATTCCTTCCTGATGCGGAAATATCCGTCGACGATTTCGATGTAATCCTTTACTTTTTCAATCTCTTTTTTATAAAAAACAAGGAAATCCTTATGAAAACGAGAGTTGAAATGCTGAATCGAAAAACCGGAGGCAAGCCTCAGATTGAGCATCAGGAATTCAAATTCCTCTCCTTTTTCATCGATGATGTCGATGTTCCGGTGATAATCTCCGGCTAGATAATGGTTCATGGAACGGGTATTGACAAGACGCCTTGAACCGACATAGGAAGCAGCAGAAAGGCCTATGGCATAGTATTGCTCGTCATGCCAATAGGTAAGGTTATGAAGGCTTTCATAGCCCTTCCTGGCAAAGTTGCTCACCTCGTATCTGAAGTAGCCTTCCTTTTCCAGTTCCTTCAGGATGAAATCATACATCTCCCTCATCCTGTCATCGTCAAGGGGATGGGCTTTCTGGTTGTAAAGAAGGGTGCCCTCTTCAATCTGGAGGGCATAATAGGAGAGATGCTTGCTTTTTAAGGACAAGGAAAGGTCGATGTCCCTTTTTAGATCTTCCATGGTCATGGAAGGAAGGCCATAGATGAAATCGAGGTTGAAGTTGTCTAGCCCTGCCTTTTGAAGGTTGTCACAGCACTGCTGCAGATCCTTTATGCTGTGGCTTCGATGGAGAAGGGACAAGGTCTTGTTGTCGGCGCTTTGGGCACCTAAGGATATCCTGTTGACGCCGTTTTCAAGGCAGATATGAATCTTTTCCATGCTCAGGGATTCGGGGTTGGCTTCCATGGTGAATTCACTGACATGCAAAAACCTTTCATGGAGAGTAGAAAGAAGCCTCCTTAGATTTTCCTTTGAAAGGGAAGAAGGGGTTCCTCCGCCGATATAGATGGTATCCAGGGAATCAAAAGGAATCTTCCATTCGTCCAGTTCCGCAAAGAGCCTGTCAAGATAGGCTACTTCTGAAAAGGTGTTGGATAGCACCTTGGCAAAGTCGCAATAGGAGCAGATCTGGTCGCAGAATGGAATGTGGACATATAAGGCCTTAGGCGTGTCACTCATCGAGGTTGTCCTTCAAGGGAATCGGGGAATAGACAAACCTCTTGCCGATGAGCTCCTTCTTGTAGAAGCCTCGGTTGGCTAAGTCTTCCATGCTTGTCCTAGCCGTCTCATAGACGGTCTTCTCTTCTTTTTTGAACTGGTCTATCGTGTAATGGAGGCCGATGGTGCAGTGGCCGGCATAGAAATGGGCCTGCTTGGGTTTGAGCTGGGGATGGATTTCCTTGAGCTTCCTACTTCTGGCTTCGATGGTTTCCAAAGAATCGTCCAAAGGGAAGGTGGGAAGGGCATATTCGGCGCCGTCGATGACTTTGATATCGTTTTCATGAGTCGTCCTTCCATCATGGAATGGCCCGTTCTGAGCAATGTTCTGGATAGAAAATTCGCTTAGGCTTTCTGAGATTGTTCCTTCGTTCTGCAAGACGAAGGGAAGGAATCGGCTTAGGACATAGGTCAGATCAAGGCTTGACTCGGCTAGCTTGAGACGTCCGAAGAAGGTATTGGATGTCGCATAGCAGATGGACTCGATGTTCAATACAAAACCCATCATGTCAAGGCCGTTCGTCTTCAAAAAGCACTTGGCGACAAGACAGGCTGTCTCTTCGTTGTAGAATTCAAAAGGCCTCAGGGAGAAAAAGACATAGGGGATGGATAAGGCTCTTAGGATGATCGGAATCTCTTCCTGCCCAAGGAAGGAAAGAAGGCTTTCCAACCTGGAAGGAATCTCCTCTGCAGGGCATGGACTGAGCGGATTGAGGATGTCATGGAGATTGTTTTTGCGATAATGAGGCGAAGTCTTCTCAAGCGATTCCCCGGAGACGAGGCAGTTGATGGTCTCGATGGTCTCCAAGTCCAGCCTTGGCATTTTCATGGCATACTGATATCCTTCATGGAAGGCCTTGAGGACGAAAAGGGAACTTGGGATGGTCTCGATTTCGTTCAGGACGATTTTTCTTATCATATTGTCCGTCACCGGCTGGTTGATGCTTATGGCAGTGCTTTTGATGGCCTCGGTCTCTCTTTGGATGGCGAATTCCTTCTTCAGATCGTCTTTGAGAAGGACGTATTTCAATTCGTCATTCAAAAGCTTCCTTTCAAGCCCATAGGACCTGGAAGAAATGCTCCTTGTAAGGCTGACTTTGTAGGATAACCCGTTGTTGTCCTTCAAGTCCGTCTCGGTATCATAAAAGGATCGGTATGTCAGGACATTCTTCCAGACGTCCTCGACATCTTCTTGGTTGTAGACGGCTTTGACTTCGTCTTTGGTGGCATAGGCGTCTTCGCTGAAACGTCTTCCCTGTTCTAGAAATGAATATGGCATGGCTCCATTATAAGACAAAAATAGAAAATATACTAATTATTTACTAAATTAATTGGCTGAATCATCCACGGTCAGCATGGCGATAAAGGCTTCCTGAGGTACCTGGACCTTTCCGAATTCCTTCATTCTCTTCTTGCCCTTCTTCTGCTTCTCAAGCAGTTTCTTCTTTCTTGAAATGTCACCGCCATAGCACTTGGCAAGGACATCCTTTCTCACGGCCTTGATGTCGCTTCGGGCGATGATCTTGCTTCCGATGGTCGCCTGGACAGGAATCTCAAACTGCTGCTTTGGGATGACGTCCTTGAGCTTGTCGACGACAGCCCTGGCCCTGCGATAGGCAGAGCCTTCGAAGATGATGGTGGTCAAGGCATCCACAGGTTCCCCGTTGAGAAGGATATCCATCCTGACGACATTGGAAACCTCATATCCGAGAAGCTCATAGTCAAGGGATGCATATCCCTGGGATACGGACTTGAGGCGGTCGAAGAAATCAAAGACGATTTCGCTTAATGGCATCTTGTATTTCAAGGTGACACGGGTTTCATCGATATAGTTCATGACATCGAAGATGCCTCGTCTGTTCTGGCACAATGTCATGACGTTTCCGACGAAGTCCTTCGGCACCATGATGTTGACGTCCGCAAAAGGTTCCAAAGTCTCTTTGACCTTGGTCTTGTCTTTGGGGAATTCGGCAGGATTCTGGATCATTTTGGTGCTGCCATCCGTGAAATGGACTTCATAGACGACGCTTGGTGCCGTGGCCATCAGGTCAAGGTCGAATTCCGTCTCCAATCTTTCCTGGACGACTTCCATATGAAGAAG
>JBNMLQ010000018.1:0-23918 GCA_050874925.1 Candidatus Enterosoma sp.
CCACCAACCTTGCCAGCGCAGGCTGCAACATCATGTTTTTTACCACGGGTAGGGGAACCCCCTTCGGATCATTGATTCCGACCATCAAGGTGGGTACGCAACATTGCGTTTCTCACTTTAAAGAGGATTGGATCGATTTCGATGGTGGTAAAATGTTGGACGAAGATATTTACAAGGTCAGGGATGAGCTTCTCGACCTTCTTGTCGCCGTCGCCTCCGGTGAAGTCAAAGCCAAGGCAGAACGAAGCGACAGAGGCTTGGTTGCCATCTTCAAGACCGGCGTAACCTTATAGGAGAGAATACCAAATGAAAGAATTCTTAGGAGACGACTTTCTTCTTGATTCTGACTTGGCCAAGAAGCTTTACAACGAGCATGCCAAGAAGATGCCGATTTTCGATTTCCACTGCCATCTTGTTCCAGAACAGATTGCTACGGATTATCATTTCAAGTCCATCACGGAAGCATGGCTTGGCGCCAATGGATATGGTGACCATTATAAATGGAGGCTTCTCCGTGAGATGGGAGTCGAAGAAGACTACATCACCGGAAACAAGTCCGATTGGGAAAAGTTTGAGAAATATGCTGAATGCATGCCTTATTTCATCGGCAATCCAATCTATGAGTGGACGCACCTTGAACTGAAGACCTATTTTGGTATTACCAAACCTCTTTCCAAGGCTACGGCCAAGGAAATCTATGATGAATGCAACGAGAAGCTGAAGACCCTTTCGGCAAGAAAGATGATGGAACTCAACAACGTTGCAACCGTCTATACCACCGACGATCCTGTCGATGACCTCCATTGGCATGAGATGATGGCCAAAGATACGACTCTCAAGACCAAGGTCTTCCCTGCATGGAGACCGGATAAGGCCATCAACATCGAACGTGCCACCTTCCTTCCTTGGTTTAATAAGCTTGAGGAAGTCACCGGCAAGAAGATCACGGACCTCAAAGGCTTCTTGGAAGCCCTCGATGAGAGACTCAAGTTCTTCGTCGACCATGGCTGTACAGCAAGTGACCATGCCTTGGATGTCCTTCATTTCAAGAAGGCCAGCTATGAAGAAGCTGATGCTGTCTTTAAGAAGGGACTTAAGGGCGAGGAAATCTCCTTTGAGGAACAGGATATCTACAAGGGATATCTGATGCTTCATCTTGGAAGGCAATATCATAAGTACAACATGGTTCAGGAATACCATATCGGTGCCTTGAGAGACAACTCCAAGCGCAATTATGCCAAGATGGGTGCCGATACCGGATTCGATGCCGTCGAGGACAAGGATTTTGCTGAAAAGCTGTCTGCTCTTCTCAATGCCCTCGATGAGACCGATGAGCTTCCCAAGACTGTTCTCTTCACCCTCAACGAGAAGGACTATATCGTCCTTGCCACATTGAAGAACTGCTTCCAGGGGGGCATGAAGGGCAAGATTCAGCTCGGTACGGCCTGGTGGTTCAATGATCACTTCGATGGCATGGAAGCCCAGATGAAAAAGCTTTCTGCCGATGGTCTCATCTCTTGCTTCATCGGTATGCTCACCGACAGCAGATCCTTCTTAAGCTATCCGAGACATGATTACTTCAGAAGGGAAATGTGCAACTTCCTTGCCAATCTCGTCCTTGCCGGAAGATATCCTCTTGATGAGGAGACGCTTGGCAAGATTGTCGAAGACATCTCCTATAATAACGCCTTGAATTATTTCAAGAGATAATCAAACGATATGACCAGCCGCTTCCTTCCTTTGTGTGGGAGGCGGTTTTTTTATGACATTTTATCATTGTGCTGAAGAACCAAGCTTTCTTCATTCTGTTGTGTTCCATGCCTTGAATTGATAGAATGAAGTCAACAGGGATATCTCATCGCCTTCACAGAAACATCTGTTGCAGTGTATATGAGACTTCAGGGACGATGTAGAAAAAGGAACTTCAAAAGGAGGAACGGATGATGTTCAAAAAAATACGAAAGATGATTCTTCCATGCATCCTACTATCCATGGTCGGGACGTTAAATACGAAGAACGCGACATTTGTCACTCATGAAGCTAGGACAAGGATGTTGCAAAAAGAAAATGAGAATTTTCAAAAAGTGAGTGAAGACTCAGAATGTGATGCGATTATTAACAAATATGATTTTTATCGTTTTGATCAACAGGATATGCATTATCTTGTTGCCGATACTTTTTCTGATGAAAATTCACCATATCTTCTTGCTCGTGTGATTCTTACTCCGGATAGTTATTATTATTCTGGAAACGAACTTGTTGCCAGTGATGAAAAAATAATGGAGGTTCAGACAAAGATAAATTCTTCGTTTTCGAAGACTTTTTATTCTTTGAGTTCTTCGTCTTTTACCGGCTTGATAAACAAAGCAAAGGATATTGATGATTCCAGTCTCTATAGTACATTTGTTTCTGCCTTCCATTTGGAATTCGATGAATTGTCGATTCCGGAGAAATCTCCGAAAAGAATGCCTCAACTATTAAAAACCGATTCGTCTAAAACGGATTACGATACATTATTAGATAATTATTTAGCTTGCCAAAACATAGTTCAGAGAATACGTTTGGATGATAAATTGTATCCGACATCCGATGATGCCATTGTCAGTCTTCTTGGCCGTGATTTCTTCACAAGTTCTGGCGAAAGAAATTATACTGGTTTGGAGTGGGGATATTATGTCAATACCAAATATCTGAGCGATGGGAATTACTCATCGGAGGTATTTGTATATGATATTGACACTTATCGGGCTGATACGACAAGCTTCAATGGTATGCGTATTGTTCCTGTCGTCAATAAAACATATTTATATGATTCCAAAATGGATCGTGTGATTTATTTGAGCGATAGCAATTTATGCATTGTAAATCCTAGATACACATCTGCCATTCGTTATTTTGATATTTATGAACCATATGAAGATGGTGATGATGTTTATTACAATTTGGTTGGTGAACATGTCCCGAATATCGGTGATAAAGACTATTTGCCTGAAAAAGACTTTGGGGCATCTTTTGTTGATGACGGTTTTATCTTAAGAGGACAATTACAAGATGTTACAAGTGACAAGTGGTATGAAAATGCAGGAAAGTTAGTGAGTTTTTTAGGTGAGGCGGCATCAATACTTATTGATAGTCTTCATTTATCATCACTATATAATTTTTTGGCCGGTGCTGTCCTTGATATTGGGGAGATAATAACAAAAAAGTATTTTGAAAGTCAGAGTACAGGCGGTTATTTTAATGGACTTGGTTTACCGTGTCGGGACGAGAATTTCCCTGGGAAGTATGTTTTCAGTTTGGCAAATATGGTTCCTCCTGATTTTAATGATACAAAAATACAAAAACAAATAGATAGGCATTTTGATTTTACCGATGCAAAGAAAAACAATTTTTTGCTTTTTAAAGATTCAAATGACGAAATACGCTATTTTTCAACTTTGGCATGGTCTAATGACGAACGAAGCAAAGATGTTAATATAATGATATCAAATAGGATATCATTTGATATTTATAATGATACATCTGGGACGAAAGGTTATATTACCTTTTTGAAAAGCGTTGAAAAAAATATATCTTATCGTTGCCCTAGCAGTTTTCAAAGTGGCAATGTTCGTTGCACATCGAATGTTTGCCCATGGTTTCCGTATCGTGTTTCCCTAGATAAATCGTCAGATAATTATACGATTGATTTTAATTGTAAAATAATAGGAAAATACCGCTTCTTCTTTTATGATTTGCCTGCAAATTTAGAAATTTCGTTAAACAATTCTATAATTTTCAATTCCGGAGAAAAAAAGACTCAAATAAAAGTGTCTAAAGAAGTGTCTGTTTCACGCACTGAAGCAATAAATGGAACTTTTGAATATGTTTTGAATGCGGCTTCTGGAAACCAATATCAATTTGTAATTAATCGAAAGAAATATGGAGTTTTTCAGGATGCCTGCTTCTTTTATACTATTATGATGTTAGGCAATTTTGTTTCATTTGACTCAATTTCGAATAAGCATGGTGAAAACTCGGTGTCTAGGAGTTTCGTTTCTCCTGCGCAAACCACGTCCCTGCCCTTGACTCCAAAATATAATGGAGTTTATACCTTGGCAACCCAATGTACAAGTGAGTATATCTTCTTTATTACTGACGAATTTGGTATCCCTCTTTGTGATAATCGATTCTATAGATCGGGTAGAAATGTAACTGATGTCTATCTTGCTGCCGGGAAGAAATATTATCTTCATTTTGGGGATAATTATAATGAACAAAAAGAAATTCGATTTGAACTTTATTATGTGTCTTATTGTCCAAATCTGACAGTGACATTGAATAAAAAAGCACGTTTTACGTCATATGACGATAACTATCTTTGCTTTTTAGTTTATAGTTCATATAGCAAAAATGTTATAGCTGATGTCATTGAAGGGGCTGGAAAAGTCTCTATTAAAGTAAAGAACCTTGAATCTGGAAGTGTGGTTGCAAGTGGCAGTTCTTCTGCGTCGTTTTATATTCAAGCTGATATACATTATTTGATAAAAATAGATATTTCCAAGTTAAATAATGTTCAAAAGTCTCTTGTATCGATGAGGATCCACTAATATGAAAAAAATAAGGAATGTATTGCTTTTTGATGACTCGACCATCGTATCCTTCCTGCTGAACTTTGTCTTTTCGGTCTGTATTGCCATAGGTCTGGCCTTTGGAAGTCTTTTGAATCCTTCTTCTGTCTATGGTACCGAGAGATGCTCCGAAATCATGGCAGACAAGCTGTTGTCAGAGGGGCTTGAATGTGTTTCCATGGATTCAAATGTGAGACCAAAAGAAGGCGACAGGCGAATCTATGAGTATCTTTGCTCTAATAATATCAAATACATTGATGGGGACTATTATAGGTTGCACCTTTACACTTGTTCGAACTGGGAAAACGCAGGAATTGATTTCCGATATGTCATAGGTTCTTATCAGGAACTAGATTATTTTCCAGGGATGAGGAACGCTCTTATTTCCGAATCATGGTTTCAAAACATGAAGAAATATGGTATCGATAACGAAGACGGAACCCATACGGATGTAGATGAATCGAATATCATAGGCCTTGTCATAAATACTGATAGCATAGGGAGCGTTAGGATCACAGGAGTCTATCGGGAATCTTCGTTTGAATACTTCACAGTCAGTCGGTATTCGTTCTTGATCTTTGCTCCGGGAATGTTCAGCGATTTAATTTACCGTGGCTCCTATCTCATGACTCCGTCCAGGGACACCCTTATAGATCTTCTCAGACAGGATGAGTTCAAGTATTCCTGTAAGAGTTCTCCGGGAGACTATCGGTTGGCTGATCTAGGAATGGAGATGCGGTGTTATCCCAAAGGCAATTTCTATTATCGTTTGTTCTTCTATCTTCTTTTCACTCTAGGTACGATTGGCTTCATGCTCAAGGAAATCTATGATGTCTTTTTGTTCTATCACAGCTATAAGAGGAAGGAAATCGGAATTCGAAAATTCTTCATATCGGATATTGCCAGGAAAGGAATTTGGTCTTTCGTGGCTCTTATCGGATACCTGGTACTTTATTTATGTCTGTTCTTCAAAGGAGAACATCTGCTTGTGAGTTTTGTTCCATCCATGATATCTTCTATCTTTATTTTGCTGGGAATCTATATCGTCTTCGTTCTGTTAGTCCATGCCTTGGGTTGCTTCATCAGCGAAGGGATGAAGAAAGACTAATCAGACAGGCTTTTCCTCAAGTCTAGGACGGCATCCGTATATCGTGACGGAAGGGTATCATCTACCTTATTATGCATCCAGTCGACACGTCCTTCTTGGAAAGGATACTCTTCGAATCTTGCCGTACGTTTTCTATCTACATCTGACCAATCGTGAAAACCAAGAGGAGAAATATGAGAACCATAATTGCAGTAAGCAAAGACTGCCTTCCCATAGTCACGCCATGGACGTGCTAGGAAGATGGTTTTCTCATCGACGCCTTTTTCACATGAAAATCCGCATTGGTAGAACAGATAGCCAAAGTCATCCTTGAGGGAGTGGGATGGTGCGACGACATAGGATTCCCCTCTCTTGTCGGCGATGGTGACGAGGCTGCAGTTGTCGAAGACAGCTCTTCCGGCACCGAAGATGAAGTCGATGCTTCCTTTGATGGTGCAATGGCTGAAATAGTTCCTTGCATTGCCATCAAAATACCTTTCATCCTGTGGAAGAAAGTCGATGTATCTGGTAGAGAGGTCATCCGGAAGAGGGCCGACAAAGAGGGTGTCCTGAGTGGAGATGAGCGTGCAATCCGAAAAGATGTTGTCGTCTCCATAGATGCCTAAGGCTACCTCCTGTCCTTTGATTTCAGGAGAGCCTGCATCGTTTTCAATGACCAGGTTCTCAAAGATGTTGTGACTTCCTGTCACCTTCAAGGCAGCTGTCTTCCATGTGGTGAGCTCCTCTCCCTTTTCATCCTTCATCTTGGCATAAAGGGAGCTGATGAGCTTCTTTCCATGGGCGATGACATGAAAGTAGGAAAAGGGGAATTTGAGATTTCCTCTTTCGATATCACCTTCATCATCAATATATATGGTATAAGGAGTGGTCTTGTCTTCTTTGCGGATGGATGCACATAGGACGATAAGACTGGCATAGGAATCGACGTGAAGCTCTTTGCTTCCCAGGAAGAATTTCTTTGAAATCATGTCATGGTCCTTCTTTCTGGTATTATTATAGATATAGAAAGTGAGAAATTGATATATGAAGATCAAAATCGGTGTCCGGGCACATGACTTAGCTGAGAAGACGACTCCGGAAGAACTCTCTTTTGTCGTAGCATCCCATGGACTTGAAAACGTCCAGCTGGTTTTTCCAAAGGCTCTGAAGGACTATTCCTATGATGAGGAATATGTTCTGAGAGTGAAGAAGGCTTTGGATGACAACCATATCCATGTCACGATGCTGGGAGCTTATTTCAATCCTGTCCATTCCGATAGGAAGGTGGTGGAAAAAGGAATTGAGAATTTCAAGGCGAATCTTAGAATTGCCCGTTATTTTGATGAGACACCATATGTCGGAAGCGAAACGGGTTCCTATCATGATTCTCCCTGGATCTATCATCCGAAGAATCAGACGGAAGAAGGATATCAGGAAACAAAGAAGGTATTCGAGGAACTGAAGGACTATGCGGAAGCCGTGGGTTGCAGGATTGCCATCGAATCCGCATGGGGACATGTCATCTATTCCTATCAGCAGCATGCCAGGCTTTTAAGGGAACTGAACAGCGATGCCGTCTTTGCGACTGTCGACCTATATAATCTGTTATATGAAGGAAACTTTGAACAGAGGGATGATATCTTTGAAGGGGCTCTTCAAGCACTTGGAAACAAGGTCAAGATCATTCATATCAAGGATGGGGATGTGATTGACCACAAGCTGGTCCAGCTTGCTCCAGGGGAAGGAAAATTCCATTATGGCTTCATGATGGATTGCGTCAGAAAGTACTGCCCTGATGCGACGCTGGTCTTTGAGGGAGTTAAAAAAGACAAGATCGATGCTTCCTTGAAGCTGATAGAGTCTTTGCAAAAATAAGTAGAAGTCTTATCGAAAACCATGATATTGCAAGTTTCACTTTACGAAATTTGCAATTTTTCTTTCATGGAAATAGTAAGAAATGCAATGTATTATTGCAATAACTTGTATACAAGGAAAACCCCTGTCAAGAGTCAACTTAAAAAATTTTTTTCTTTAAATACCGATAACTATCGAACTTTTTAGAAATATTGCAAAACTTCTACTGAATATTTTTGTTCTTGTGGTACAATACCTGTAAGCGATTCCACCTAGTAAAGAATTGCAATCAAAAATATGAACAAAAAAACATATCGATTCATGGACTTGGCAGTCTTCACACTCATCGCTTGTGCCGTCGAGGCGGTAAACGTATTCGCCTTCAACCTCATGAAGGTCAATATCGGCAAATTCCAGTTCAACCAGATTTACACGCTCTCCTTTGCTGCCCTGTTAGGAATGATTGCCATCTATCGATGGAACGCCTATGGCTTACTTGTCGCTCCATTGGCAGGTGCTGCTTCCGTCCTTGCAAGGACGATCCTGAAGCAGAACGTCACTTGGAACCTGTGGCTTAGCTTCACTCTAGGTTATCTCGGCCTTTCTGTCTGTCTCTTATTTTTCTACAAAAGAGAAGGCGGAAAGATTGTCCCCAGGGATAAGGACAGGCTTCGGGAAGACAAAGTGAACATGCTTCTCTATTATCTCTGTGGATATCTGAGCGTCGAGGTCCTCAGGGCCTTCTGCCAGATCGGCAGTGCAGATTACTGGCTTCTCCTTCTCAATTACATCGCCTTCGACTTGATCAACATTCTCTTCGGACTCGGTGTATTGTTGATTGCATTGAAGCAGGACGGACTGGTTGTCGATATGGAGTCCTACCTTCTTCATCTGAATGACATCAAGAAGAAGTTGGCCGGTCAGGAATTCGCAAGCAAGAACATCAACATCAATGTCGAGGAACTTGCCGAAGCTGATGACATCAATGAAGCCGCCGTCCTGGATGGCGGAACGTTGTCTAATGATGATCTGAAGCGTATGGAAGAGAACAGGCGCCGATTCGAAAACCGTCATACGAAATACGATGATGAGAATGAAGAATTCGATCGTTATCGAAAATCAAAGGAGGCGAAACATGGCAGTCGCTAAATCATTACCGAAAGCTACCGAAGAAGAAATCCAGTCCATGGAAAGAGGATACTGGCGTGATATGTTCCACAGGATTCTCTCCGATTGGAGACTCTATCTTCTCTTCTTACCGCTTTTCTTCTTCCTTGTCTGCTGGAAATACTTCCCTATCGCATCCATGATTGTCTCCTTCAAGGATCTCCAGATCGATTCAAGCTTCGGTGGTGGAACATTCACATCCGATTTCATCGGCTTTGATTCCTTCCTCTTCCTGTTCCAGAAGATTGACTTCTGGACAGCCTTCAGGAATACCTTCGCTTTGAGCTTCTATGGCCTCGTCTTCGGATTCCCGTTCCCAATCATCCTTGCCCTCTTCTTCTCGGAGATCAGAGTCAAGTGGGTCAGAGCCATCGCTCAGGTATTCACCTATCTACCGAAATTTGTCTCTCTTGTCGTCATGACGACCTTGTTAAGCATGTTGCTGAAGTCCTCCAATGCGGAATTCGGAACCAAGGCAGGCCCCGTCGCAGCCATCTTCGAAGCGATGGGCGTCGAGAAGATGATTACCCAGCCGGGAGCCTTCAGAAGCATCTTCACTGTATCCGGCATCTGGTCTGATGCAGGCTATGGTTCCATCGTCTACTTTGCAGCCATCCTAGGCATATCGCCGACGAACTATGAGGCGGCCAGGATCGATGGCGCAAGCAAAATGCAGCAGGTCAGGTATGTCACCTTCCCAGGCATGGCTCCGACGCTTGTCATCATGTTGATTCTCAAGATGGGACAGCTTCTGACCATCGGTTATGAAAAGGTCATCCTTCTTCAGGGACTCGGATGCTCCTACATCACATCCCAGACCGTCTCGACCTATGTCATCAACGTCGTCATGGGAGATGCGTCAATGAACCAGGGTATCGGTGCGGCAGCGGATATGTTCAACTCTCTCTTGTCCATGCTCCTTGTCATCGGTTCGAACAAGATTTCCAGAAAAGTCTCTTCGACTTCTCTCTTCTAGGAGGTATCCCATCGTGTCCAGTAAAACAGCAACGGGTCTTTCCAGAAAACAGTTGAAAGGCTCTTCGGGAAGCAACAAACTTGATGCTTCCGAAATCATCTTCAAAATCATCGCCTATACGTTTGTCATCATCTTTGCCTTGATTTGTCTTTATCCGCTTGTCTTTGCCTTGTCCGCCTCCATCTCCGGTGGTCAGGCCATGATCGCGGGAGATGTCGTCCTGTTCCCGATAGGCTTCCAGTTGGATGCCTTCAAGGATGTCGTCACGAACAAGATGTTCTGGATTGCCTACTCCAACACCTTCTTCGTCACACTCTATGGTACGGTCTATTGTATGGGTCTTTCCATCCTCGGCGCCTATGCCCTGAGCAAGAAAAGACTCGTCGGTCATAGTCTGTTCAACTTCCTTCTCATCTTCACGATGTGGTTCTCTGCAGGTGTCATTCCGATGCATCTCAACTATCAGTCGACCAGGTCGATTCTGACAGGCATCGGCATCGTCGACCAGAAGTGGCTGATCGTCATCGCCATGGGTATGTCGGCATTCAATGTCATCCTTCTCAGAAATGCCTTTGAAAGTGTTCCAAAAGAGATTGAGGAAGCTGCCACCGTCGACGGTGCCAACGACTTCCAGATCATGTCTAAGATATATGTCCCGATGAGCAAGGCGACTGTGGCCACGGTCGGTCTGTTCTACGGCATCTCTCGTTGGAACGGCTACTTCTGGGCTATGAAGGAAGTCGATAATGCATACGATTTGCCTTTGCAGGTTGTCATTCAGACACAGATTTCCGATATGCAGTCGCAGTGGGCTGAAAACGGAGCTTCCTTGGTCAATGGCGTCTATTCGATCGAATCCTTGATCTATGCCATGATCATCTTCGCCATCATCCCGATTCTCATCATCTATCCCTTCATTCAGAAATACTTCGCTGCAGGTGTCAACTTGGGAGGTGTCAAAGAATAGTAATTATCTTTGTGTTTACGATATGGGACGTCATGGATTACATAGGGGGAAATAACAATGAAATCCAAAAAGCTTCTTACTGTAGTGATGTCGATTGCTTCTCTTGCCATGGTCGGTTGCACGAGAAGTGCAACTTCCAATGCGTCTGATACGTCAAAACCTGCTACCTCTTCGAACGAAAATTCCAGCAAGCCCGCTCAGCCGGTCACATTGAACATGTCTGTCTATTATGACAACAACGATAGACATATGAAGTTCATCGAAGGCGCTGCTGCTACGCTTCCTTATGCAGCTCCAGGTAATAACAATTATAAGGCTGGAGATTTCAAGCCTGTTTGGAAGGCTATCCAAACGAATCTGCATTTTACCATCAATGATGTTTCCCCGACTGGAAAGGTCACCATCAAGGATAACTTCAGCACATTGGCTACCACGGACTTTAAGTCTAATGATGTAGCTGTTGATATCGCCCAGGGCAACTCCGATCAGATTCTCAATACCGGCACTACCACCAACAAGATTCTTGATTTGAAGCCGTATCTCAGCAAGATGCCGAACTTCAACAGATTCCTGAGTGAGAATCCATCTGTCAAGAAGACCATCACATCCAACAACGGAAAGATCTTCTATGCTCCTTATTTCGATGGATTCGATGATTTGGAACGTATGATCATGGTCCGTCAGGACTGGGTCGAGAAGCTTCTCGATGGCGATCTTCCGACAACGCTTGATACGACTGTCCTTGCAAAGAACTATACGCCGTTCTACACGAAGAACATTAATTCCGATGTCGATGTCCTCAATGCCGCAGGAACTGACAAGGAAACCGTCAAGAAGGTTGTCGCTGCCGATAAGAACGTCATCAAGCAGCAGAATGACCTTGCTTCCCTGACTGGCAAGAGTGCTGTCGAGACTTTGAGAAATTACATCGATACCACCTATAAGAAGGCCGATGGTAGTTATGTCTTTGGAACCAAGAGAAGCGAACTCTTCGTCGGTGGAAGAGCCATCTATGACATCGATGAACTTGTCGCCCTCTTCCGCTGTGTCAAGGGCAATGCCAAGTTCCTGACTGGCAAGGATAATGTCAATGTCATCCCGTTCTTCCCGCGTGCAAAGACCTCTGATAGAACGACTGACTTATATCGTTTCCTTCAGTTCTTCGGCGTTCGTGGAACAGAATCCAGGAACCAGTGGCTATATGTCGGTAAAGACGGAAAACTTGTCGATACCCGTGGTACTGAAGAATTTGCAACTGGTCTTGAAAAACTCCATGAAATGTATCAAGATGGTCTCATCATGAAGGATTTCACCGAGCAGCTTGATAAAAAGGATGACTTCCGTGGACCATTCCTTTCCGGCGGTGATACGGCCAAGAACTTCGGTTTTGCCACCTATGATTACAACCAGACAACCACCATCTACAATGACACCACCAAGGATAAGACGATGAAACTTGTCTCCTTGCTTCCTGCCGTTGCTGACTGGGATGATGGCACCGAAGGCAACTTCATCCACTATACCGAATCCTGGAGAAGCGTCAAGCCGCAGGGATGGTTCATCACCTCTCAGACTGCCAATAATCAGGCAAAGCTTGACAAGGCTTTGGAACTCTTCGATTATCTCTATTCCGAAAAGGGCAACCGTCTCATGTCCTATGGACCGGACGAATATCTTGCCAAGAATGCCGATGGTTCCATCAAGACCATGGATTATCAGGGAAAGCAGGTTCCTATTCTCTCTGATGCCTGCAAGAAGGAAATGAAGGATCTCTGCGGTGGCAACTACACCAACTACTATCGTTATTATCTTGGTGCTACGCTTCCTGTCGGCTATGTCAAGGAACAGGGTATGGAATATCAGACGGTCTCTGCCAAGGCTATGGATTCCCTCAACACGCTCAACCATGCCATCCAGTATGGCGTCTTGCAGCACGTTAACCACAAGGCTGACAACACCAACCATATGAACGATATCGTTCCGACGACCCTTCCGTTTACGGAAGCCGAGAACACTCAGCTCAAGAACTTCACGGAGCTGAACACGGCCTTTACTTCCAACAAGAAGGAAATCATGACAATCTCCAAGATTGTCATCAATGGATGGTCTACTCAGGATAACCTTGATTTCACCACCAAGGAAAAATATCTGAGTACTGTCAATACCACCTTGAAGCTGACACAGTTCGTCAACCTTTACAACGACGCCTATACTCTCTATAAGACTTTCTAATACGAGATGACCATATGTCAGGAGTGGAATGAGTTTCCACTCCTGACTTCCTGATATATGTGGGGATATAAAGTATGAAAAAAACAAACGCATTTCTACAGAAGTACAATGGCTTTATTTCCATCGTTGCCTTTGGTTTGATGTTCGTCTTTGCCCTTGGTATGGCTACACCGGCGGCTCCCTGCAAATCCTATCAGGATACCTATACTTTTTATAAACAGATCATGCCCGTCAACAATGCCATCCTTCTTCTTTCCATCTTCGGTTTGTTGATTTCGGCCTTGTATTTTATTCTAAGAAACCATACAAGGATTGTTTATTATATTTCCAACTTCGTATGGTATGGACTCAATTTCGTTTATACATTGGCATCGGCCATCGTCATGTTTGTCGGTGTTGCTTTCTATCAGGGAAAGTACAATCAGATTCCTTTTGCAAAGATGTCCGAGTACTTTACGACTCATGCTGGAACTGCATGCAATCCAAACACGCCTATCTTTGCCATCGGATATGTTCTTGGTGTTCTTCTTATACTTTCTTTGGTTCCCTACGTCCTTGTTCTAATTGAGAAGATTCAACTTCGCCTCCGTTATGAAGCGAACAAGAAGCTAGGTGTCACAGACGTCGTCAGCCATGATCCTAAGGAGGCTAAGTAAGATGAAAGAAAAGAACATCACAAAAAAGACATCCAAGGAACAAAAGGCAAAAAAGGTAAAAAAAGAGAAGATTCCTTTTACTGTGAAAATGAAGAATTACTTCAATCCCCAGGGCGTGCAGCTGGAAATGCTTCGTTATCGTCCAAACAAGGTTTCTTACATGCTTGGACTACTTGCTGCCGTTTTTCTTGCCATTGGTTTCTGTTGCTTCTATTCGGGAACCGAACTGGGTGCTGGAAACGATGAATTCAGCCTTTTGGGCTCGAAGGCACCTGGCCCATGGCTTGGCATCGATATCGTCATCAACATCCTGATGATGCTCTTCATGCTTTTCTCAGCCATGAGAATGAAGGATTATTCTCTCCAGATGGGATATTTCTCTATTGGTATGGGTGTTTTCCAGATTATCCGCATCTTCCTTCTTCCTCTTTCCTTGATGAGATGCGGAACCATGAATCTTATCATCTTCTTCCTGATTCTGGGATTCTACATCGCATCCGGTGTCTGCTCTGTCCTGGGTGGATTCTTATCCATCTATCGAGGAACCGCCTTACGAAAATATCTCGAGACAGTGAATCCTATCGAAAACGAAAAGGTAGGGAAATAATCTATGGCTACTTTAAAACTTCAACATCTGAAAAAAGTATATGATGGCGGCGTCATTGCCGTCCATGACTTCGACATGGAAGTCAAAGACGGTGAATTCATCGTCTTTGTCGGCCCCAGTGGATGTGGCAAATCCACAACGTTGCGTATGATTGCCGGACTGGAAGATATTTCCAGTGGCAAACTCCTGATTGATGACAAGGATTGTACCAATCTTCCTGCCAAGGAGAGAGATATCGCCATGGTTTTCCAGAACTATGCCTTGTATGCCAATATGACGGTCTATGAGAACATGGCTTTTTCCTTGACCCTCAGGAAAGAGAATCCGGAAGTCATCCATAAGAAGGTCATGCAGGCTGCTGAAATCCTTGACTTGACCAAGCAGCTCAACAAGAAGCCGAGAGAACTTTCCGGTGGTCAGAGACAGCGTGTCGCCATGGGAAGGGCCATCGTCAGAAATCCGAAGGTCTTCCTTTTCGATGAACCACTCTCCAATCTTGATGCCAAACTGAGAAACTCCATGAGAAGGGAAATCAAGCTTCTTCATCATAAGCTTGGCACGACGATGATCTATGTCACCCATGACCAGACAGAAGCCCTCACTCTTGCGGATAGAATCGTCGTCATGTCCATGGGTCGTGTCCAGCAAATTGGTACACCTTATGAAGTCTATCATAGACCAGCCAACGCCTTTGTCGGATATTTCATCGGCAATCCGAGCATGAACTTCCTGGAAGGAAGGGTCTGTGGTGACCATTTCGAAGGAAAGAATGGCTTTGTCTATCCTTTCAGTGAAGAAGAAAAGAACGGCCTTGCTTCTCATGAAGGACAGCCTGTCCTTCTTGGCACGCGCCCGGAATCTATCTCTCTAGGCGGTGAATATGAATTCAAGGTAGATATCGTCGAACATCTCGGACAATATTCCCTTGTCCATGGTTTCTTAAATGGATATCGTGTCATCCTCAAGCTCTTGGGATGGCAGAAGTTTGAACAGAATCAGATTATCCATGTCGGTTTTAAGAAGGAAAAGGTTTGCTTCTTTGACATCGACAACGGTGCCAGAATCGGAGGTTAGGTTCCATGAAAAAGAATAATCAGGACATCCAGCAGAAGAAACAGGAAGAAATCGACCGTTCCGGCATCGACTTCAGGAGCGATGCCGATACAGCCATCAATTCCTCCTCCCTTTCCGACAAACAGCTTTCTGGCGATGAGGCATCCCTGGCAGATGCCATGGGACAGAACGGCTTCAAGCTCTTCCTTCTTCGCACCTTCATCAAGGTCAAGAATCACATTTCTATCATCCCTATGATCATGGTCGTCGTGACGATGATGATCATCACCTTCACCATTCAGGTCCACGTCAATGCCTGCGTCAATTTGAGAAACAACCAGTTCAATGCTTTCTTCTTCTTCCTCAACATCATCTGTTCCATGCTTTCGGTCCTTTGCTATATCAACATCAATTCCAAGAAGGTGACCAAGAAGAAGTGGATCATCATGATGGTTCTCTTCTACCTCATCATCGGCTTTGAAATCTATCTTGATATCAGCTATCTCCGCGACATCAACATCCAGCTTGGTCTGGTGAATTCCAAGAATGCCGTCGTTGACGGTGAGAAACATTGGATTTCCCGTTCCTATGGATATACCTTTACCCATTTGATTTTCCTTTTCGTTGATGCTATCCTAGCTGCACTTGTTCCGGTCGTACAGCCGTTTGCCAGAAAGATTCAGATCCATGTCAAGAAAAAGAAAGCAGAATAAGAAATGAAGAAAAACAATCCATCTACTGAAAAAGAAGCATTGAAGGATGATGAGGGCAGCAAAGTCGTCATCAATCCGGATGTGGAACCCGTCGATAAGAAGACGCTGAAGAAATACAGAGTCCATTGGTATCAGAAGATTCCTTATCCCGTCAGGGCTCTCTTTATCAAGTATTGGTTCTTTGGATTGAATTATTTCCTTTTTGATGTCGGTTTGGGTTCCCTGGAATTCTTCCAGAACAGCAATTTGGAATTCTTCACCTATGCCACTTTGATCATGATGCTGGTCTCCGGCACCGCCCTTGGTGCCTTCAACGAAGTCTTTGTCTACAACATCCTAGATGCCATCGAAGACTATCCCGGGGAAAAGAATGATTACGTCTTCTTTAAATCGAAGAAGCTGTATTCTCTGTTCATCAATGTTCTCTATGGCATCCTGATCGGTTTTCTTTCCAGGCTTGTCAGTGGCAATCTGACCAAGCTCATTGACCCTAGCCTGAACAGTTTCTGGTTCCGTGAACCATTCACATGCGCGCTTGTGATGTTTGTTCTCGATGCTAGCTTCGTCTTTGTTAAGAATCTGCTCGTGTTGCTATATCATCGTTTCATCCATCCTGAAAACCAGGAATGAGTAAAATAAGGAGTCTATCATGAAATTCACTGTTTTGAAAATCACCTGCTGTTCCGCCACATTGGAGCTTGATAACCATGAGATCTATCAAGTCAAGGAACCCTATGATGTCTTCTTGAATGGTGAATTTCTTTTTCATGAGAAAAGAAATGTCTTTACGATATTCCATCTGAAACAGGACAGTGACTACACCATAAGAATCGGAGAAGACGAAGTCAAGGTTCATACCCTTCCTGTATCCTATATCCTTCATGCCAAGGATTTTGTGCGTGGAAAGAATGAGAAGGATGATACCCTCGCCCTTCAGATGGCTATCCAAATGACACCTGAGAACGGTCTTCTGGTTCTGGACAAGGGGGAATATCATGTCACATCCCTCTTCCTGAAATCCCATATCACCATCGAATTTGAAAAGGATGCCTTTCTTTTAGGCAATACCGATGTTGATGGCTATCCTTTGGGGCCAGGTGAAATACAACCTCTCCATGATGGTGAAAAGCCTCTGGAACTCTTGTCCTGGGAAGGAAATCCGTTTACCGGAAAACCTTCCTTGATCAATGGCTATGAAGTGGAGGATGTCACGCTTGTCGGTGAAGGTATCATCGACGGGCAGGCTCAGGATTCGACCTTTTGGAAGGATGTCAAGCATCTTGCCTGGGGTCGCCCGAGGCTGTTCTTTCTGATGAGGTGCAATCATGTCGATGTCATCGGCCTCACCTTCAGGAACACGCCTTGCTGGACCATCCATCCTTATTTCAGCAAGCATTTAGGCTTCTATGACCTTTTCATTTCAAATCCGAAGACAAGTCCCAATACCGATGGCATGGATCCGGAATGCTGTGAATTCGTGAGCATCATCGGCGTACGTTTTTCCGTCGGTGATGACTGCATCGCCTTGAAGAGCGGAAAGATCCATATCGGTTCTACCTTCAAGACACCGACCAGCCATGTCGTCATCCGCAACTGCTTCATGAACGAAGGACATGGTGCCATCGTTTTAGGCTCGGAAGCCGGAGCGGGTTTGAAGGACCTTCTTATCGAACGCTGTTATTTCAAACATACGGACAGGGGACTCAGAATCAAGACGAGACGAGGAAGAGGCAAGGATTCAATCATCGACGGTGTTACCTTCCGCGATATCTATATGGATAATGTCTTGACGCCTCTTACGATCAACATGTTCTACTTCTGCGATCCGGATGGAAAGAGCGACTATGTCCAGAATCAGTCTCCGCTTCCTGTCGATGACAGGACGCCATACTTAGGAAAGTTCGTCTTTGAAAGGATGAAGGTGGTCGACAGCGAATATGCCCTTGGATATTTTGTCGGCCTTCCTGAGATGCCAATCGGAGAAATCGATGTCATCGATTCTTCCTTCTCGGTCAAAAAGGATGCCGGAAAAGGAAAACCGGTCATGATGTGCAATATCCAGGACATGTCCAAGGAAGGCTTCTACTTCATCAATGTGAAGAAAGTTCTTATGAAGAACGTTACGGCGAGTGGTTTTGTCGGAGGAGAAAAACACTTTGTTAATGTTTCCGAGGTGGATTGTGAGTGAGTGCTATATACTGATTTCCTTCGATGCAGAGGAGGGACAGCCCCGTCTTGAGAAGATGCTTTTGCGTCTTCTTCCGAATCTGTTCTCCATCAAGAAGATAACCCCAAAAAATATTCTTCTCACATTGAAGGATGTCAAGGATTTATCCATCTTCCGGGCATCCTTCCCGGCAGTGAAAATCGATAACGGCTATATCCATTCTGCCTTGGAGATACCTTGTGACAATTCACTTTTCTATCCATTTCTTGATTTGGTGGAAAAAGGTTGTGAGACACAGCTTTTTAAGGTTGCAAAAAACCATCCTCAAGTATATGATGAGACTTATGATTTGATTTGTTCCCTGGATAGAGATACCCTTGAAACGATTCACTTCTATATCGAAAACGATTGTTCGCCATTGTTGGCTTCCTATGCCTTGTTCATCCATAAGAACACGGTGACATACAGGGTCAACATGTTTGTGAAGAAGACGGGCATCTCCTTAGAACTCTTTTCCAACCAGATGTTCGTCTACCAGCTTCTTGCTTCTCACGCAAACGAAGATGGCGAAGAAATGTGAATGACTGAGGTAACATCATGACGAAAGACATCACTCCAATCTATGAAGACATCTGCAATGCCATCATCACCCTGAAACTGGTTCCGGGAGAAAAAATCAGCGAGACGGAGGCCAGCAGGAAATACAACGTCTCCCGCACGCCTATCCGTGACGTCTTCAAGAGGCTGGAAGACAACTCTCTTCTTGAAATCCGATCTCAGTCGGGAACCTTCGTCACCAAGATAAACATGTCCAATATCGCTGATTTGGTCTTTATCAGATACAGCTGTGAGTATTCTGTACTCAGCGAGATTGCCGGAAAACTGACCAAGGAGAACTATGAGTATCTGATGAGGAACCTGTCTCTTCAGCAACAGCTCTCTTCTTCCAAGGCCAGCAACGAGGAACTTGCCACAAGCTATTTCACCTTGGACAACGATTTTCATCGTTATCTCTATGCTTTGGCTGGAAAGGAAGGCGTACTGAAGTTGCTTAATTCTGATCAACCGAATTTCCAAAGATACCGATTCGTCACCTTCCTTAGGGATGATGATGAACTCAAAAGACTTGACGAAGTCCATACCGGCATGGTCAAGGCACTGATGGACAACGACATCGATGCCCTTTCCAAGAACGTCTATGAGCATAATTTTTCAGGCCTGAGAGGTATTGAAAAAGTCATGCAGGATCATCCGGATTACTTTGATATCAGAAAATAAAAAGAAAGGACTGACATATGGAACTTAAGACTAGAGATTATTCGTCGAAAGAAGATTTCAAGCATTATGACACCGCAAGGCTGAGAAAGGAATATGTCGTCGAGGATGTCTTTGGCATCGATGATTTGAAATTGACCTATTCCTATATTGACCGCATCATTTTCGGCGGTACGATTCCTGTCGAGAAGAAGGTGGTTTTATCCTCTGCTCCTGAACTCAGAGCCGAACATTTCCTTGACCGCAGGGAGATGGGTGTCATCAATATCGGTGAAGA
This sequence comes from Candidatus Enterosoma sp., assembly GCA_050874925.1. Taxonomy (GTDB): domain Bacteria; phylum Bacillota_I; class Bacilli_A; order RFN20; family CAG-288; genus Enterosoma. The sequence goes on from JBNMLQ010000018.1 coordinate 19,642, forward strand.
AGGAAAAGTCATCGTCGATGGAAAGACTTATGTATTGAAGCACTGGGAAGCCCTTTACATCGGAAGAGGAACCAAGGAAGTTGCTTTTGAAAGCTCGGACAAGAATGACCCGGCCACCTTCTATCTGGCATCCTGTCCTGCACACAAAGAATATCCGACGACACTCATTCCGTTTGAAAAGGCAGACCACAGACATGCCGGAGACAAGGCTCACTGCAACGAAAGAGTCCTTAACCGCTTCATCATTCCTGAAAATGTGAAGACATGCCAACTTTCCATGGGATTGACCCATTTAGAAGAGGGTTCCATATGGAATACGATGCCTGCCCATACCCATGAGAGAAGAATGGAGGTTTACCTTTACTTCGACATCGACAAGGATCAGACCGTCTTCCATTTCATGGGACCGGCTGATGAGACGAGACATGTCACTCTTCATGACAGACAGGCCGTCATCTCTCCATCTTGGTCAATCCACTGTGGTGCGGGAACGAAGAATTATACCTTCATCTGGGCCATGTGTGGAGAAAACCAGGATTTTGACGATATGGACAATATCAAAATCGAAGATTTGAAATAGGCTGAAAAGCCTATTTCTTTTGGAATGATAATCTAAGGTGAGATCTCTCTGGCGTGGCTTTCAATCAACTATGTTGTGAACCGCAAGTTGATGAGAGTGGAGACAAAGCTTGAAGAGAAGTGATTGCGAATTCTAGCGTAAGCGTTCATTAATCCGCCGTATCCATGCCCCTGCCCTGATCCGGCAGGGAAACCGGTTTTTCCGAAGCAAAAAACCGGAGCCACTCTGCCCTGATGGCAGCATTGCTCCGGTCATTTCTTTTTCTTTGGCAGCCTCCTATCAGCCTGATGAGCTGTTCCTGGTCTTCCAGGACGAACCTCAGTTCAGTTCCGCCGGCGTCGACCTCCACCTCGACGGGACCCCCTCATCAGCCTTGGATCCGGAATCAGGCGGTGCAATGACGACCGGGACCCTGCTTTCATTATTTCTTCTCCACAGGGCCGTCCTGAACGAACCAGGCTTCATGCCATGATCCGTGGCAAACTGCCTGACGGTCTGCCCCGAACCGAGGAATTCCTCGATATAGTCTGAATAATGCTTCTTTTTCATGAGTAAAGCCTCCTTCAATGGTGGCAACATTGTCCCATATCCGGAGGCTGTTTGAAATCCGTCGAAATAATGAACGCTTACATTCTAGCTCCACGTCCAGGAAGGTGATATCAAAGTAGTGTGGATAAGATGTTGCCCAGAAGCAATGAAGTTAATGAAAAAGGCGTTGTTTTGTGATGTCAATCTGCAGGGAAGAGCCTGGGCTTATCGTCTTGCTTTCACACAGGGGAAAACTTAGAAAGTGTGGGGGAGTTAGCAAAGTCATTGTTTCCGGAGAAAGGGAAGACCAAGCAATCCTATCAGTCGATTTAAATGTTGATTGGAGCAAATAAATTATGGAATAAGGAGATGTGTAACATGGGAAGGCTGAAAATTGAAGAGGTGTTCTTCCTTGTTTGGCCTATAATCGATTTTAAGGTAATTTTAAGGAAACACTCCTATTTTAAATCATGAAAGGATTATCATAAGGACTTTGATTTTTGATGGGAAAGTCTACTGTCGGCAAACGCTCAATGGTTTTAACTTCGGTGACAGACTAAACAGAGTGGAAATCTTTCCCGTTTGTATAAGAAATTTCTGGTTTGAATCCTTGTTTAGATATTCAAAAATAGAAAACGTGGAAGGATGGATAGAGATAACTTTTTGGAGTGGATTTTGAAAAAAATGACACAGGGATTGCGTGAAATCATTTCTTTGAATGCTTCATGTTTTTTGTCATTTTATAATTCTATATCTTTTTAGTTTTACTAATATTCATTAAGTTAGCTAAGCATCGAAATATTGTCAAAATTCCAACTTTTCTAATTTTATAAAACATGATAAATTTGTCTGCTTTATGCGTGTTATATATCAGCATTTAAAAGATAAGGGATCTTTTCGTAGATCCATTTAATTCAGTCGGAACGATGTTGGTCAGGTTTGTTGCTTCAACAATCATAGCTTTGAACCGACAGAATTTGTCTTATAATCTAGAAATTGTTATGTCATGTATACAATCATTAAAATATCAATCGAAAAATATCACAATAAATTCAAAATACTGAAAGATAACAAATCCCTTTTTTTATAAAAATCGCTTTATTTGTTTTTGCGAAACAAGTCAGATTCTGGCGTTTTTGTTTAGACTTATTCAACCTTGTTTATAACCTTATCCACTTCTTTTGGCGTTCAATATAGCCGTCAGGAAAGGAGACAATATGAAAAAAGATATCGCTATTTTGTTGCTGTATTCGATGCTTATGAACGGAGAAAGCTTTCGGATTAAGGATATTATGAATGTTACAGGCAGTTCAGAAAGGACCTGCAATCGTTATCTTGCAGATTTGAAACAGTTCTTTAAACAATATGATAAATTGAATGTATTGGCTTATTCTGCTGAAAAGAAATCATTCATCTTAAAAAAGAATGTCGGAGAGAGCGCTTAAAAGGATTTTTGTTTTATTGTTTTTTGAGATATAATCATGTTATGCATGAATTGAGTTACGCAGAATTTATCAGGAATCGAAGAAATCGCCTCGGTCTTTCGCAAAAAGATGTCGCTCTTGTTTTGAATTGTACGGTTCAGGCGATATCGAGATACGAGAATGGCAAGGTCCATGTTTCTCTTTCTTTGGTTGGCACCTTTTGCCATGTGTTGAGATTGAGCATATCCGATTTCTTCATGAAGAAAGATGCCGATGAAGTAAATGTGGCTCCTGTCATTTTTGATAAGCAGGTTTTTTCTTCGAACCTTACTTTGCTTTGTCATGAGAGAAATCTTTCTTTTGCTGATCTCTCTGATCAAACTGGTATTACGGTCTCCCGTTTGACGAAATTTGAGAATTGTATTAGTCTCCCCAGTTTGGAAGAGTTTGTTGAAATTTGTGATTTCTTTTGCCTGGATTATGAGAGTTTCTATCTTGGTATTGTGGAAAAGAGAAAAGCTTCTCCTGTCATTGCTCAATCTCCTGTTGAATCCGATGAGAAATATGTTGACAAGGTGCCGAATCGTTTTACTAAGTTGAGAAAGAGTATGATTTTTGGCATTGTTTCTTTTTCGGTTGCTATCGTTTTTGTCTTTCTTACCATGGTTTCTTTTGCCATCGCCTCGGATACCAATAGGACATCTTCTGGAATTTCAAGTTGGAATGATGTCTGTCAGGAGTCGTCCCTGGGTTTTTCTTCGAAAGGTTTTGATTCCGGAGAAAGTAGTCATCATTCCTCTTTTTCTTCCACGAATGGTTCCTTTGACCATGATAGCAGCAAGAGTAACGTTCTTGATTCTAACCTTTACGGAGACATTTACTATGAAATCATCAGTTCCTCCGATTCAAAAGAAACTTCAACAGCCTCATCATCATGCAACGGATTTTATTTTGATTATGAGGCTATTTTTTCCTGGGCTGCTCCTGATGGTCTTGTAAAAGGAAAAGACTTCGATCTTCAAATCTACAATTTGGATTTGGTGACAGAAACGTTGCATGAGCTTCGGTTTGGTGAAGAATCAGGATTTTGCAGGGCTGTCATCAATTTGTCTTCTTTGAGGAAGGACTTGGATCTTACCTATCGAGTCTTTGATGTGAGATTTCCTGATGGAGATGAGATTAAACCTGTTGTATGGAACGATTTCGTTTGTTTTTCTTGTGATGGTCCTGTATTGATTCAAATCGAATATTCCGAATACGTAAAGGTTAACATTGTCAATAATACTGATTGTGAACCTCGAATCACTTTCTATGAAACCAAGACTAAGAAAGAACAGACGAAAGAGAAAGTCCTTAAATATTCATTGATTAAGCCGAAAATATATAACCCCTCCTCTTATATAATTCGAGCCTATATGCTTCGTCCGGATTCCGATCTTTATATTTCCAAGGAAAAAATCGGTCCTGGAGAAACATGTTCTCTTGAAGGTGGCATTTATAACTCGCTTGGATTCAGCCTTGTCATCGAAAAAATATGAGACCGGTGGATTGTCCATCGGTTTTTTTGAATACGTTTTCTTTTACTATCAGGACATAATCGTTATATACTGTTATGATGTGACCTCTTGTCAAGTCTTTTTTTGATTTCTCGTCGGATTTTGCAGATTTATCGGAGACAGGGCGGAGAATCATACAGCATTGCCGGCTTTTTGGCCACTCTGTTATTCGGGCATAGGCTTTTGGCC
>JBNMLQ010000019.1:0-23881 GCA_050874925.1 Candidatus Enterosoma sp.
CTTGGAAACAGAGCCACGGCTGACTTCACTGACGTTGTCAGCAAGAATCTTGACGGCAGGCTCAGCAAGCATAGAGATGAAGCCTAAGATGGCACCGACAAGAACAAGGAGCCATAGATAATCCGTTCCCATGTTGCCAAACCATTTTCCGAAAGCATAGGCAAAAGGAATAAAGCCTGATTCAGCACCCAAGAAGAAGAGAACGAGTCCGACAAAGGTATAGCCAAAGCCGACATAGATGGAGATAAGTGCCTTTCCCTTGACCTTGGCAAACACATTGAAGATGACGAAGAAGGAAAGAATCGGAACCATGGAGATGGCAACGTTCTGAAGGGAATTCAAGGTTTCCTCCAGGAAAAGATGACCAAGTTCGGCATAGTTCTCAAGTTCCGTGAAGGTGACGTCCTTCAAGGCTTCCTGCGTCTTAGACATGCCATCGATGACATCACCATTGACGTTGAACATCATATTTCTCATGATGACCATATAGATCATGACAAACAAAACCGTACCAAGAGAACAGAGGCCGGAGAAGCCAAAGGATGCATCTTCAGCTTTCTTTCCACCCATGGTATTTGCAACAGAGACGCCTAAGGCGATGATGAAGGGAACCGTCACGACACCGGTCGTGACGCCACCTGCATCAAAGACGATGGAAAAGATATTCTTGTCAGCAAAGCAACCGATGGTAAAGACAAGGCCATAACCGATGGCAAGCCAGTATTTCAACGGCTTGTTGAAAGCAACCCTGAGGATTCCGATGGTGAGGAAGACACCGACACCGATGGCTGCAACGATGATCAAAGACCAGTCCTTGCCATTGCTTCCGCCCGTGCGTTCGGCAAGAACCGCAAGGTCAGGTTCAGCGATGGTAGCCAAGACACCGAGAAGGAAGGCGACGACCAAAAGAGCGACAAGCGTCTTTTTCTTCGTCAGTTTCGTTCCTACGACCTCACCGATCTTGGCAACGGATTTCTCGGCACCGATACTGAAAAGAGAGGTTCCGAGAATCAAAGGAACGATGGAAATCAAAAGAGCAACGATGATAGGGCCGAATTTCGTCCCCTGGTTGAGCTCCAATCCAGGAATACAGAAATTGATGACAAGAAGCGCCAACACGATTGGGAGAATTGCAAAAGACGCTTCCTTGATGGCTTTGAAGAATTCTTTTCTCATTTTGTAACTCCTTTCCTAATGAAACAAAAGGGGCCGTCAATGGCGGTCCCTTCAACGATTTTAACTTCTGGCCTGGTACAACGGTTTGTTCCCGCCATTTCCGTTGTCCATAAGCGGAGGACAGATTTTGCTTCTTGCGAAGACGGTACGGAACAATATGGCACCGATCAAGGCAACCATGACATATTGACTGCTGAAGAAGCCGAAAATCATACCGATCAAAGATGGTGTGAGCATCATATAGCAAGACTCGGCAATAGCATTCCAGAAATTGGTAGAATCACGATAGATGGAAGATTTGGATTTGCTGAAGATGAAGAGGAGGACGGCACATACAAGGACAGATCCGGCAACAATGGCAGAAAGAATACCGACCTGTGTCCAGACAGACTTGAGATATCTCGGTCTTCCGGCATGATCGAAGTAGACGGAAAGGCCCTTCTCATAAATCTTCAGGGCATCATTTCCCTGATCCTTGGCAAGATAGCTGTAAAGAGTGGTTCCATCAGCAATCTCTTCTCCGTCAAAGCCATCATTGATGATACCAGTATAGGAACCAGCAACGCTCAAAGAGCTCTTGGAAGACTTGAGCGGATAGACGGCAATCATGACGAAGTCCTTAGCCCAGATGGTATAGGAATGCGGATAGGAATTGGCCTTGCCATCGCTTCCGATGTTGAGGATGACGGATGTGACGAAATTGTTCAGCCACATGGAATACTTTTCATCATCCAGACTAAGATTCGGAATGTAGAAGGCCTCCAGATAAGTGGTACGGCCAGTATTCTCATATTCGATGGATGAACTTGTGGAAGAAGTGGCCGGGAAATCCATGGAACCTGTGGTAGATACGGAGATATTATCAAAATAATAATCGTAGACCTTATTGCTGTATTCCTTGGAATAAGCCGTAGTAGAAGAGATGTTGCTGCTTCCGCCGCTGACATCACTGAACTTGCCTTTATAGAGAGCCTTGGTATTTGTACCATTATATTCTTCAGCAAACGCTCCGGCTTCTCCGCTGGAATATTCATCCAGATTATAAGATAGGATATATTTTCCTTCGGAGCTCTTCACCGTGACGCCGTTCTTGAAATAATCAGAGACCAAGACCTGCTTGAAGCCCTTGTCGAGCTCATAATTGTTGGTGCTTGTCATCAGTGCGGCAGTATTTGCGGTGTAGCCTTTGCTGAGTCCCGGAATCCATGGAAGAAAGACGGCAAGAATGAAGACGATGACAGCAAGATACCAAGGATATTTCCTGGCATCGATACATGCCTGATTCGAATACAGGCTCTTCAATATTGTTTTCAGTTTGTTCATTCAGTTAATCCTTTGACAATCATATATATAAGATATATATGCGAGTTATTATTATGCCTTAATTTGTGTTGATTTACAACTTTTTTGAGCTGACAACAGGCTCAAAAAAATAAAAATGTTTCTTCTCCTATCTGAATTTGAATTCAAAGTTGAAATCAGCCATTCTCAAAAAGTGCGATAAAATCCATCTTTTTTGCTTCTTAGGCATCCTTGAAGTTTAGTTACAACTTCATTTTTAAATTAAATCGCTATCCGCTTCTTTGCTTTTTGGTAATTGAATTATGCCAAAAAGTCCATTATAATTGTGATACCAAGTTTGGAGGAATTAACAACTATGGCTAAACAAAGAAGTACACCACGTTACATCAAGATTGCTCAAGACGTCTGCGGCAAGATTCTCACCGGTGAATATCCGGAAGGCACCCTGCTCAAAGGCCGTTCTATCTTAGGCGCAGCCTACAACGTTTCCCCGGAAACGGTCCGCAAGGCTCTCAACATCCTCGAAAAGGAGAAGGTCGTCTCTTCCAAGAGAGGTGTCGGCGTCTTCGTCGATTCCGTCCTGCATGCTCAGGAATTTGCCAACAAGTGGAAGGCTGAAACCCAAATCAAGGACAAGTATGCCAACCTTGAGAAGCTTCTCAACGAGCAGAAGGAAATCACTGCCAAGGTCAACGCTGCCATCGATGATATGAAGGATTCCTTCACCTATCAGACCACGGAAGCCATCAAGTTCTCCAAGGTCGAGATTCCGCAGAATTCCTGGATCAACGGCAAGACCGTCGGCGATGTCTATTTCTACAACTACACCGAAGCCACCATCGTTGCCGTCATCGGTGCTGACAACATCACCAAGCAGTCTGTCGGTCCGGACTTCGTCTTACACGCAGGCGACAAGATCGTCTTTGTCGGCAAAGACAGCCTCACCTACGACAGAGTCCTTTCCTTCCTCACCTATGGTGTCATCAACCAGGGTGAATAATCTCTGAACCATGACAGAATCGTTGGCCCCCGCCAACGATTCTTTTTCTTTTCTATTTCTTTTTTCGGCAAAAAGAATTATAGTTTCTTACATGACCAACAAAGAAATCATAGCCTCCATCCAAAAACAGCTCACCGGTGATAAAACACATGACACCGGTCTTCTTTCCAAATGTTCGAAAGAATATCAGGATAATAAAGAAGTACTCCAGTATATTCAATCCATCCTGGATGGATTTAAAGACCAAAAAGAACCCGGAGAAAAGAAGGAATACACCATCACCACCAGGGATTTCGATAAGATTCTGATGAAGGCCAAGGGTGAAATCGACAAAAAGAACTACACGGAAAGCCTTTCTCTCCTTCAGGATGGAGAAAACCATGTCCGTGATTTCATTTCGAAATACGAAAAAACCAAAAAGAACAAGAATATTGCCTATTACTATTTCTTCTCCACAATGGAGTTTGCCTTGACGAAGAACTACTACAATGAGCACAAGAGCAGCATCGTCCTTCCTTATGACTATGTCTCTCTTCTGACACTGAGAGGTCAAGACTATTTCTTTTCCGGAAAGCCAAAGGAAGCCAGGGCGAGTTTCATGAATGCTCTCACCTATGACCCTGTTTCCGTCGACATCCTCTTTTTGATAGCTGATCTGGATTATCAGAACGTCAATTATCTATCCTTCCGGTGTGATTTGGATAAGATTTCCCTCTTCCTTTACAAAGAAGACGATTTCTATCGCTACTATAGATATCTCGCACTGTATTATGCGAATTTCGAAGACAACATCGCCTTGAGCGAATTCCTCAAGAGACTGGGAAGCAAGACTGACAAGACTCCCTTCAAAAACAGGATGCAGAATCTCAAGCCCGATGAAATCAGCCTGCTTAATGAAAACAAGATTGCCATCGACATCTCAGACGTCGTTCTTTCGACCATCGTCGAAAACATGAAGGAACATCTGCTCGCCCAGAAGGATGATGTCTTCCACTACTTCTACGACATCCTGCATCACTTCAAAAGCGAAAATGAAATCAAAGACCTCATCCAGGGAGAAAACGAATATGAACCAGACAGTCATCGCCAAAAGGACTCGCTTTGAAAAGCGTCTCTTCCTGATAGAAATCATCATCCTTGCCGTCGCCTTTGGAATCCTGCTTGCCGATATCCTCATGATGATTTTCTACTATAAGAAGGTATCCGTATCCACCATCGTGATGTCGATTCTCTTCTTTATCATCATCTTGGTCTGCATCATCCAGATTGCTCTCTTCATAAGATGCAATAAAGCCGATGAAAATGCTATCCTCTACGACCAACATGACCAGGTATTCCACCTGAACCTCTATACAAAGCAGATTGAAATAAGAAAAGAAGACATCACGGATATCCAGGTCAAAGACAGCATCGTCTCAAAAGGCAACAAAAATTGCCGATACGGGAGCATCGTCATCAAGACAAAGGAGAAATCCTATTCCATCGGCTTCATCCTCGATCACAGTGATGCTGCCAAAGAGATTGAAAAAATCATCAAAAAATAAGCCATCTACAATTTGCGATTTTTCTTACCACAGGATGACTAAAAACGTACCCTAAGCCAGTGAATTCTAATGAATTGCTGGTCTTTTTGATTTATCAGGAAGCTGTTATGATGCCGTAATCAATGAAGACATCATTCGTGCCTCTGAAAATGATGATGAAATCAAGCCTGATCCAAATCACGCCAAAAGGATTTTAAGATTCTACGCCAGAAATCTAGCTCAGCAAACTTCAATCGAAGCATTGAGATTGGATACAATCGAAAACGATACCGAATCATTCAGCAAAGAATCACTATATGCATATCTTTCTTTTTCTAAGAAGGACTTTTGTATTGGAAGATAGTCCAGCCTGGAATCCCAATCTAAGATCAAAAGCTGCGATACGAACAACTGAGACAAGATATTTCACCGATCCATCCGTCGGTGCCTCGGAATTGTCATTAAGTCCCGATGAACTGGTAAACGATTTAAGGACGATGGGTTTCTTTTTCAAAAATCTTTGCGTAAGAGACTTAAGAATTTATGCTGATCTTCTAGATGGCAATGTATATCATTATCGTGACAGTTCAGGACTTGAATAGGATGCTGTCATTCATTTAAGGAATGGACAATATGGTTTGATAGAAATAAAACTCGGAAGCGATACCGGTATCAATGAAGGTGTTAAGAACCTTTTGAAATTAGAGAAGAAAATTGATACAGATAAAATGAATCCGCCTGCTTTTAAAATGATAGTAGTCGGGAGAACAAACTACGCATACCAAAGAGATGATGGCATTCTTATAGTTCCAATCGGTTGCTTGAAGCCATGACCATATAAGTCCTTGGTCCTGAAACACAGAGCCATTTTTTGAAAGCAAACAAAATAGTCATATACTTGATTGCAAGAAAAAATTCAGGTAGAATATTTTCAGGTAGAAAATTTTCTTGTAGTTATTACACAAATTGGAGATTTCAAAATGGAATTCATCGGACGAACAAAAGAGATGCAGACCTTGGAAAGGCTGTATCAGCAGAAAGGACTCAAAGGCGCCATCCTTTATGGCAGAAGAAGGACAGGAAAGACATCCCTGCTTTTCGAATCCTCCAAAAATTTCCAAGGAAAAGTGATTTATTTCCAATGCCTCGACACTGTCGATTCCATCAATGCCGAGAACCTTCTCTTCAAAGTGAAATCCGTCTTTCCTGACGTACAGACTTTTGGAAAGCCATCCTTCAACGATGTCCTTTCCTTGATTTTTTCCTTGGCTGAAAAGGAACCCATCCTTTTGATTCTGGATGAATATTCCTATCTCAAAGATCAAAACCTGATTGACTCCTACCTACAGGCGATGATAGACCAGCATCAGAACCTAAACATGAAAATCATCCTGTCGGGATCCTATGTGAACATCATGGAACATCTTCTCGATGATGACCACCCTCTCCACGGAAGGTTTCTCTATCAGATTCATCTTCAGCCTTTTGACTATTATGATAGTTCCTTCTTTTATCCGGAAGCGTCGAGCCAAGACAAGATCCGTTATTACTCCGTCTTTGGGGGAATCCCTTATTACCTCTCCATGGTCAACCAAAAGCTATCCTTTGAAGAAAACGTCAAAGAGTTACTTCTTTCCAAGAATGCGCCTCTTATACAGGAAATCGAAACCATCATCAAAGGAGAATATTCAAAAACAAGCAATGCTTCCTTTGTCATGTCCTTGATCACACAAGGGAAGCATTCCTATCGTGACATCAATCAGGCATTCAAAGCACAGGTAGAAAAGGCAGACCTCAACTATATCCTGAAAAAATTGATGGAAATGAAGCTTTTATCCAAGACCTATGCCATCAATGATCAAAGAAAAAAGAACGCCTATTATGACATCGAAGACAATCTCTATGCCTTCTATTATCAGATCGTCTATCGCACCCTGAGCTTCAAACCTGTCATGGATACAAATACCTATTTCAAACAATTCATCGAAGAAAAGATGAATCACGACTTCATTCCCCATCGATTCGAGAAAATAGCGACAGAATACCTGATCAGAAGAAACCGCATGGGGAAAATGAACCCCATCTTCCATGCCATCGGTTCCTATACCTACAACAATCCAAAGAAGCACCTCAATGGTCAGTTTGACATCGTCACTCAGGATGATACAGGAAACACATTCTACGAGTGCAAGTTCACCAACGAGAAAATAAATCAATCCGTCGTCGATGAAGAGACAAGACAGCTAAAGGAAGCAAATGTCCCTTATTATAGGATGGGTTTCTTTTCCAAGTCCGGTTACGATTTAAATAAAAACGGCAGAGATCTATATTTCACCTTGGACGATATGTTCCGTCTTTGAAGTAAAAAAACGGCACCATCGCTGATGCCGCAAAAAGAATGAAACCTATTCAGAGGTCACCTTTCTTCTCTGAAATAAGATAGGCCGAGAGCTGAAGGAGGCTGAACACTTCTCTTTCCAACGATGCTGGTGACGATGAGGACCAGGACGGTGATGACATACGGAATGAGATTGAGTGTCTTCATCATCAGGAAGGTGATGCCGGTGACAGCATTGGGAAGAATGAAGAGGAAACCAAAGACCAAAGAACCTAAAATAGCCAAAGTCGGCTTCCAGACACAGAAGATGACAAGGGCGATGGCAAGCCAGCCGAAGGCCTGGATGGTAGAAGAATTCTCCCAGCTTCCACCAACGAAGTCCATGACATAGGAAAGCCCACCAAGACCAGAGATGACACTTCCGGAAAGAATGGCAGCATATTTATATTTCGTGACATTGATGCCGACGGCATCGGCAGTGGCCGGATTTTCACCGACGGCGCGCAAAGACAATCCGACTCTCGTCTTCTTCAAGACAATGGCTGCCACGACAGCGATGACGATGGCAAGATAGATGATGATGCCATATCCCAAGAAAATCTGAAGCACACTGATGCCGGCATTCTCAGCAAGGGCAGGATTGTTCTTCAAAATCACATCATCATAGATGTTGAGACGAAGAATCTTGCTGGCATAGGAAAGATAACTCTTGTCGATGAGGGTCATGAAGTAATCAGCACAGCCTGCACCGAAAGTGGTCAAGGCAAGACCTGTGACGTTCTGATTGCAACGGAACGTGACCGTAAGAAGGGCGTAGATGAGGCCAGCTATCAAGGACATCAAGGCGCTGAAGAGAACAGACATGAAGACGACACCGATCCATGGTGCGCTGAGCGGGTCAGCACTATATCCACTCATGAAGATGGAGGCGCCAAGACATCCGCCGAAGGTGCCAAAGCACATGACACCAGGAATACCAAGGTTCAGATGTCCGCTCTTCTCCATCAGAATCTCACCCGTGCATCCGAAGAGAAAGACAGAACCGATGGTGATGGCACTGACCAAAAGAGAAATGAACATGCTCATTTTACTTTCCCTCCACATCGATAGGACTTTCCAGTCCTGCAACAAGCGTTTTCTTCATCTGACTATCCATCTTCTTCATATGTTTTTCCTTGTTCTTTGAAAAGACAACCTGATAGGAAACAAAGAATTCGGCAGCGATGATGAAGAAATAGATCAAACCGATGACGATATTGGTAATGGAATCATTGGTGATGCCACAAGCCGTCTGGACCTGAGCCATACCTCTGTTTAAGAAGGTGACAAGGAAGGATGTGCCAATCATGACAAACGGATTGAATTTGGCAAGCCAGGCAACCATGATGGCCGTAAATCCCATGTTCTTGGCCGTATCCGCCGTGATGGTATGATCGATGCTTCCTGCAAGAAGCAAACCGACGACACCACATAATGCACCGCTCAGGCAGACGGTCCTGAGAACGACCTTCTTGACGTTGATGCCGATGTATCTGGCCGTATTCTGGGATTCACCGACAACCTCAAGTTCATAACCATGTTTGCTGAAACGGAGATAGACAAAGATGAAGGCCAGCATGATGATAGCCGTGATAAGACAGATCATCCAGGAATCCCCAGGGATGTTTCCCTTGTCAAGAGGATTGAGGACACCAGATCCGGTCGTGACGACAGCACTGATGAAGACAGCGACAAGACCTGTTGCAATATAGTTCATCATCAAGGTGAACAGAGACTCATTCGTGTTGAAGAAGGCCTTGAAGATGCCTGGAATGAGGGCCCAGATGACACCAGAGAGGATGCTGACAGGAATCATGATGAGGATGATGGCATAGTCCGGAAGTCCGGCATTGCCAAGGAAGAACATGCATACGATGCACATCAGGGCACTGATCAATATCTGCCCGTTGCCTCCCAGGTTCCAGAACTTCATCTTGAAAGCCGGAATCAAGGCAAGGCCGACACAGAGAAGCAAAGAGAAGTCACGGACGGAATTGAGAATCCTTCTCTGCGTTCCAAAGACACCTTTGAAGAGCTCTGTGATAACGACGCCAGGATTGGCCTTGGCAAAAACAAAAAGAATCAGAATGGATGCAAGAAAACCTAGGACGATGGATCCGCCACGGATGAGCCATTTCTGCCACCACACAAGATTTGTCCTCTTGATCAGATGGAAGAGCGGCTGTTTCTTTTGATGCTGTTTGTCAGTCATTCTTTCTTGCCTCCGTTTCCTTGGTCATCAACATGCCGATTTCGGCCTTGGTCGTCTTTCTGGCATCGACCACGCCAGTGACCTTTCCGCTTCCAAGTACGACGATCCTGTCACATAAGGCAATCAATACATCAAGGTCTTCACCGACATAGATGACGGATACGCCTTTCTTTTTCTGTTCGTTGAGAAGGTTGTAGATCGTATAGGAGGAATTGATATCCAACCCCCTGACTGGATACGCGACCATAAGGACCTTCGGAGAAGCTGCAATCTCTCTTCCGACAAGAACCTTCTGGACGTTTCCGCCGGAGAGCTTCCTGACAGAGGTATAGACACTCGGCGTGCTGACTTCAAGCTCACGGACAATATCGTCGGCAAGAGCCTTCGGCTTCTCGCGGTTGACGAAGAAATGGTTCTTTCCTTTTCTATAGGAGCGAAGCATCATATTGTCGACAAGATCCATGTTTCCGACCAAGCCCATGCCAAGCCGGTCTTCCGGGACGAAGGAAAGTCGGACACCGAGTTCACGGATCTGAGCCGGCGTCCTATCTCTCAGGTTGACGACTTCATCATTCTTGGGATTGATATAGGTGATGGTTCCGTTGTCATCCTTGACAAGTCCGGCAATAGATTCCAGGATTTCCTTCTGACCGGAGCCTGAAATACCGGCGATACCAAGGATTTCTCCGCTTCTTGCCGTAAAGGAAACGTCATGAAGGACCTGGACGCCCTCTTCATTCCTGCAGTTGAGGTTCTCAACGATCAACCTATCCTTCGGATTGACGACATCGGAACGTTCGATGTTCAGTTCCACCTTCTTGCCGACCATCATTTCGGTAAGCTGGTTCTCATCGGTCTTGGCAGTATCGACGGAACCGATGCATTCACCTTTTCTTAAGACGGCAACCCTATCAGAGATCGCCATGACCTCATTGAGCTTATGCGTGATGATGATGATGGACTTCCCGTCCTTCTTCATATTTCTCATGACGGAGAAAAGATGTTCAGTCTCCACCGGAGTCAGGACTGCCGTAGGCTCATCCAAAACAAGGACATCGGCACCACGGTAAAGAACCTTGATGATCTCAAGGGTCTGCTTTTCGGAGACAGCCATGTCATAGACCTTCTTGTCAAGATCCAGCTTGAAACCATATCTGTCACAGATTTCCTTGACAGCCTTCCTGGCATACTTCTTGGAAGCCTTGTTGACTGCCTTCTCTTCTTTTTTCATAAACATCCTCTGGAAGGCATTCTGTTCCGGTTTGATTCCGAGAATGACATTCTCCAAGGCTGTGAAGACATCGATCAGCTTGAAATGCTGATGAACCATGCCGATTTTATATTTATAGGCATCCTTCGGGGAACGGATGACGGCCGGTTTGCCATCGACATAGATGGTTCCATAGTCCGGGAAATAGATGCCGGAAAGCATATTCATCAAAGTGGTCTTTCCGCTTCCGTTCTCACCCAAAAGGGAGAGGATTTCACCGCGATAGACACTCATATTGACGTCTTTGTTGGCAACGACAGGGCCGAAGACCTTGCCGATGTTTTCGAAGCGAATCATTTCTTGCATGGTTTGTTCCATATCATTCTCCTATAAACCGGAAAAACCAAGAGGGATTACTCCCCCCTGGTTTCTCTGAAAGTCGACTTATTTTTTAGAACTTGCTGTTGAGCAGGGTGATGCCATCAATCTTGACATCGAAGTAAGGAGCAGAACGGAACTTGCTTTCAGCAAAGTAGGAAACACCATTTTCAGTGACGATGGCTTCCTGCTCGGGGGTGTTGTCACCATTCATGTCAACCTTGTAGGTGGTAAGAGGAGCGTTGTTGACAGTGAACTTGGAGGTATCGAAGACCTTCAAGGAACCATTCTTGATCTGCTTGGCAACATTTTCAAGAGTGGTCTTGGCACCGGAAGTAGCGGCCTTGGCACCAAGAGGAGCAAGAGCAACAGAACCATCGGCAGTGGTGGTAGCAGAATCCCAGATGTTATCTCCGAGTTCGCCGGTCCAATCAGAATCGATGGCCTTGCCAGCCTTGACCTGCTGGAGAGCATATCTGAAGTAAGGTTCCCAATTGACTCTGGAAGAGACAACATAGGTATTCGGGCATCTGCTTTCGGTAGAACCATTGTAGGAGACATTCGGAACACCGGCAGTCTCACAGGCTGTCGGAGCACCCCAGGAATCAGCGTGCTGAGAGATGAGAGCGCACTTCTGAGTGTTGATCAGAGTCTCGGCAGCCGTCTTTTCAGCAGCTTCATCATACCAGGAACCAGTGAACTGGACATCCATGGTGACATCGCTGACGATGGACTTGACACCAAGATAGAAGGAAGTATAACCGGAGATGACTTCAGCATAGGTATAGGCACCGACATAACCAATCTTATGCGGAGTGCTGGCATTACCAGCAATCATAGCCTGGAGCTTGAGACCGGCAGCAACACCGGCAAGGTATCTTCCTTCATAGATGGAAGCAAAAGCATTGTGGAAGTTGGAAGCATTGGAATAATGGGCTGTGGTGCCAGTGGCATGGGAGAACTGGACATTGCTGAATTCCTTGGCAGCCTTCATGATATGAGCCTCATGGCCAAAGGAGTCTGCAAAGACGAATTTGCAGCCAGCATCAGCCAATTCGGCGGCAGCGTCATAAGCGGCAGTGGTTTCTGGAATATTGGTCTTGATGACAGGAGTGAAACCTTCGGCTTTGCAGGCAGCATTGAAGGCATCGATGAAGTTCTTGTCATAGGTGGAATCGGAGGTATGAAGAGCAACAAGACCGGCCTTCATTCCGGAATCAGAGGAGCAGGAGGCTAAGGAAACAAGCATCAAACCAGAAACAGCTAAGCACTTAAGACCTTTTTTCATTTTTAAAAAATCTCCTTTAAAGGTTTATAGTGAAGAACCTTCACTACCCTGAAAGGAGATTGTTCAATACGATGACTAAAAAATAAATCTTTTTTGAAATAAAAAAGGCGAAGTTAAGATTCATTCGTAGTGCTGGCTTTACGGGCCACAGCGTAGAGACTTCCCACCAATCTGGGTAATTATACGAATAGTCGCTTCAACTACACGAAAATGATACTTGGTAAGAAAAGAAAAAACCACAACTTTTTTCATGAAAGCGCTTCTCAACATATTTTTGCATCACGTAAAAAACATAGCAAGAAAAGTCAAAAGTAGGATGAAAACGAATAGTTTTTCCTGTTTTAACGTGAAAAAGCACATTGTTTTAAATCAGAGAAAAAATCAGAAAACTGTAGCCAGACCATACCTATCCTGCCCTTGATGAAGTAAGAAGGCCTTCCCAAAACCAAAAAACTGCCAAAAGCTTCATGTTTGAAGTTTCTGGCAGTATGTCGTTTACTTGTTCTTCTTGGCTTCGAATCCGATGGCAGCTTCGATGAGACCCTTGAAGAGAGGATGCGGTCTGTCTGGTCTGCTCTTGAATTCCGGATGAGCCTGGGTTGCTACAAAGAAAGGATGATTCTTGAGTTCGATCATCTCTACGATATGGTTGTCCGGAGAGAATCCGACCGGAACCATGCCATGGTCGATGAAGACCTGACGATAGTCGTTGTTGACTTCGAATCTATGACGATGACGTTCGCTGATTTCATCGGTTCCATAAAGTTCATATGGTTTGCTATCCTTGGCAAGATGGCATGGATAGGCACCCAGTCTCATGGTACCGCCAAGGTTGATGACACCATTCTGCTCCGGCATCAGATCGATGACAGGATGAGAGGTGTTCTCATCGAATTCCGTGGAATTGGCATCGGCATAGCCAAGAACGTCCCTGGCAAATTCGATGATGGCAGTCTGCATACCAAGGCAGATGCCAAGATATGGAACGCCATTCTCCCTGGCATATTTGATGGCTGTGAGCATACCTTCGATGCCGCGCTTGCCAAAACCACCGGGGACCAGAATGCCATCGGCATCCTTCAGGATGGTATCGACACTCTCCGGTGTGACATCTTCGGATTCGATGAATTCGATTTCAACCTTCTTGTGATAGAACCATCCGGCAGCCTTAAGGGCTTCGTTGACGGAGATATAGGCATCATGGAGAACCATGTATTTGCCGACAAGGGCAATCTTGATGACATCCTTGCTGGTCTTGATGGTTTCGACCATTTCAGTCCAAATCTTGAG
This sequence comes from Candidatus Enterosoma sp., assembly GCA_050874925.1. Taxonomy (GTDB): domain Bacteria; phylum Bacillota_I; class Bacilli_A; order RFN20; family CAG-288; genus Enterosoma. The sequence continues at coordinate 13,757 of JBNMLQ010000019.1, forward strand.
ATCCGGTTCCGGAGCAGGGATATGCAGGGTTTCACAGACAGCCTGGGCAAGGTGTTCCTTTTCAAACATCAAAGGAAGCTCATAGACGGTCTCGACATCAAGATTGGGAAGAACATGATTCTGAGGGACGTTGCAGAAAAGAGAAATCTTCTCGATAAGAGCATCGGGAATCTCATGTTCGCTGCGGCAGACGATGATATCCGGCTGAAGACCCATGGACTGAAGTGTCTTGACGGCCATCTGGGTCGGCTTTGACTTGAGTTCTTCGCTGGCGCTGAGATACGGAATCAGAGAGACGATGACGATGCAGACATTCTCGGCACCGACCTCATGACGGAACTGACGTATGGATTCGAAGAAAGGCTGGGACTCGATATCACCGATGGTACCACCGATTTCAACGATGGTAATACCGGTTTCGTCACTCTTGTCATTGCGATGGAAGCGGCTCTTGATCTCATTGGTAACATGTGGGATGACCTGGACGGTTCCTCCACCATAATCACCATGTCTTTCCTTGGCAAGGACGGTCTCATAGACCTTTCCGGTCGTGACGTTGGAGAACTTGTTGAGCTTCTCATCGATGAACCTTTCATAATGTCCAAGGTCAAGATCGGTCTCGGTTCCATCATCCGTGACGAAAACTTCACCATGCTGGATTGGAGACATGGTTCCCGGATCGACATTGAGATAGGGATCGAACTTCTGCATCGTGACATGATATCCACGTGCCTTCAGAAGACGTCCCAAAGATGCGGCGGTGATGCCTTTTCCCAAACCGGAGATCACGCCGCCCGTCACAAAGATATATTTTTCCATAAATACGACACCCCTTTAATCTGTGTTGCTTTTCTTCCCGGATTTCGTAAAAAATTCGATGATTGCCTTTCTCGTGACAATCCCGATGAAAACGTCGTGGTCATCCAGTACCGGCACAAAGTTCTGATTCATGGCCAAGGAGAGGAGATCGTCCATGCTCGCATCATAGCGGATAGGCTGATAACGCCTTCTGAGAGGAACTTCCATGATATTCGTCTGCTCGCTTGAACGATAAGACATATCATAGCGATGTTTGACAAACCAAAACAAATCACCGTCAGAGACACTGTCAAGATACTTCCCGTTTGCATCAAGAATCGGAATTGTAGAATATCTATGATAATCCAGTTTTTCTGCCACCTGTCTAATCGTGTAAGAAGACTCCACATAGGCAACCTTGCTTTTAGGAATCAGGAAAAACAAAATATTCATAACGTATAGGGATTATAGCGCAAAAGCCGAGCTAAAAAAAGGAAAAAAGGAATGAAAAAAATCCAACCGTTTTCAAGGCCTGTGGCCATCTCGAGAATATCCGCTCTTTTCTTCATGATTATTCAAAAAAGAAAAGAATTTTACTTCTTTTTTTCCTTTCTTCTGAAAAGAAAACTTTTTTTGACTAATTCTTTTATTCAACAAGAGAGAGTATAATAAATCGTATTCATCTGAGGAGGTTCCTATATGAGTGAAAACAAAAAGAAAAACTTTTATATCACGACACCGATTTACTATGCTTCCGGCAACATCCACATCGGGCATACGTATTGCTGTGTCTGTGCCGACACCATCGCACGATACAAGAGACTTGCCGGCTACAACGTCAGATTCATGACAGGTTCCGATGAACATGGTCAGAAAATCCAGGAGAAAGCCGAGGCTGCCGGTCTTGAACCGAAAGCCTACGTAGACAAGATTGCCGACTCCTTCAAGGAAGTCTGGAAAGCCCTCGACATCTCCTATGACTGGTATGTCAGGACAACCGATGACTACCATGTCTCCGTCGTCCAGAAAGTATTCAGCGAACTGCTTGAAAAAGGTGACATCTATCTTGGCGAATACAAGGGATGGTACTGCACACCGGATGAGACGTTCTGGTCTGACAGCCAGGTCGTCGTCGACGAAAAAGGAAACCATTTCTGCCCGGATTGCCATAGACCGGTCCATCTTGACAGCGAGAAGGCCTACTTCCTCAACGTCAAGAAGTTCGTGCCTTGGCTTTTGGAATTCTATGCCAAGAATCCGGACTTCTTCAGCAAAGACAAGATGAACGAGATGATCAACACCTTCATCAAACCAGGACTGGAAGACCTCTGCATCACCAGGACAAGCTTCACCTGGGGCATTCCGATCAAGGAGGATCCAAAGCATGTCGTCTATGTCTGGATCGACGCCCTTCTGAATTATATTTCCGCCCTTGGCTACAAGAGCGATGACGATCACCTCTTCAAGACCTTCTGGGGAGACGACTCTGAAATCGTCCACCTTGTCGGAAGGGACATCACCAGGTTCCATACCATCTACTGGCCGATTCTTCTCAAGGCTCTCAACCTTCGTGAACCGGATAAGGTCATCGTCCATGGCCTTCTCCTTACCAAGTCCGGTGTCAAGCTCTCCAAATCTCTCGGAAACGCCATCTCTCCTTATCCGCTCATCGAAAAATATGGTGTCGATTCCCTCCGTTATTACATGGTCAGGGAAATCCGCTTCGGAGAAGACGGCAACTTCACTCCCGCACAGTTCGTCGACCGTCTCAATTCCGATCTTGCCAATTCCTACGGAAACCTCGTCAACCGTACCTTGTCCATGATCAACAAGTACTTCGAAGGCGTCATTCCGGAATATGCAGAACCGACCAGTGACATCACCAGGAAGCTCTATCAGGATATCGAGGAAAAGCTCATCCAGTACAATGCCTTCATGGAAGACATGAAGATCACCGAGGGTGCCGAAAAGGCTATCGAACTTGTCAATCTCGGAAACAAGTATTTCGATGACATCGCTCCGTGGACACAGGCCAAGAACAACAACATCGTCCTTCTCAAGGAATGTCTCTATGCCGCAGCTGAAATCATCCGTATCGGTTCCATCATCCTCTCTCCGATGATGCCAAACAAGACAGTCGATGCCCTCAACCAGGAGAATGTTCCTGAAGAATTGAGGACACTTGCTTCCACCCATACCATCGGAAAGCTCTCCGGCATCCATATCAACAGCCTCAGTGCTCTCTTCCCAAGATTAAAGAAAGACGATGAGATTAAGTATCTCACTGAACTCATCGACGGTCCGTCAGCAAAGTAAATCTTTCTCCTCCCGTATTGCGGGAGGAGATTTTGTTTTCCCTTAAGCCATCAATCCACCCAATTCAAAAGCCAGCTACTTTTTATGCAAGAACTTGCAAAAAAAGTATCTAATATATGGAAATTAAACGAGAACACTATCTAAACGAAATCATCGAGCGAAAAAACAATGGACTGATCAAAATCATCACCGGTCTGAGAAGAACGGGAAAGTCCTATCTGCTGAACCATGGAGTAACAGAAAAGCAGATTATTTCATTTGCCTTCGACAACATGGAAGACATCATGAAATTAGATCATTATCTTCAGGAAGAGCCGACCTTGATTTATGATTCAAGACAGAATTATGCAGTAAACGCAAGGAAGTTCATCCTCTATATCAACGACATCACCAAAGAAAAACAGGATTATTACTTTCTTTTGGATGAAATTCAAATGCTGAATGATTTCGTCATCACACTGAATGGCTTCCTAAGCCATGACAATTATGATGTCTATGTCACAGGAAGCAACTCGAAAATGCTATCAAAAGATATCATCACCGAATTCAGGGGAAGAGGCGACCAGATACATGTCTATCCCCTGTCATTCAAGGAATTCTTTAAGACGACAAACCTATCCTTTGAAGAAGCATACATGCAATACCAGTATTTCGGAGGCATGCCCTATCTTCTGCATCTGAACTCAGAGGAAAGGAAACAAGGATACCTGAAGCAGTTGTTTTCAGAAATATATATCAAGGACATCACCGAAAGAAATGGCATCAAGGATACCGATTCCTTTGAAAAGCTGTTATGTATCCTTTCCAGTTCCATCGGTTCCTATACCAACCCAGGCAATTTGGAGAAAACCTTCCAAAGCGTAGAGAGAATAACCTATGGTCATACCGCCATCAGAAAGCATATCGAATATATCAAGAATGCCTTTCTGATCAGAGAAGCAAGGCGCTATGACATAAAAGGCAGGAAATACATCGGATCAAATGCAAAATTCTATTTCACGGATATCGGATTGAGAAATGCCTTGATCAATTTCAGGCAGGATGAACCGACTCACATCATGGAGAACATCATCTACAACGAACTTGTCATGAGAGGATACAGTGTCGATGTGGGTATCGTCGAAATCCCTGTAAAGAACAAAAACGAAAACTATGTCACAAAGCAGCTTGAGACTGATTTTGTCTGCAATAGGCTAAGCGAAAGAATATATATCCAGTCTGCCTATTCCATGGAGACGCTTGAAAAACAAAATCAGGAAAAGAAACCCCTCCTGAACATCAAAGACAACTTCAAAAAGCTCATCATCGTCAAGGATTCCATAAAGAAGTATTACACTGAAGAAGGGATCGAAGTGATGAGCCTGAAGGAATGGCTTCTTGGCTAAGACATCCTGAAAAAGAAAACTGCCGGATTGAAGTCTGGCAGTCTTTATTTGATTTGGGCAAGAAATGGATTGTTTTCCTTCTCGTTTCCAAGCCTTGAGATTCCTCCATGGCCAGGATAGACGACAAGGTTGTCGCTGAGAAAAGAAAGTTTCTTAAGAGAAGACATGACAAGCGAAGGATCCGAAGTGGCGAGGTCTGTCCTTCCGATGGAACCTTTGAAAAGGGTATCTCCGGTAAACAAGGCATTGTCATCCTCAAACAGATAGCATACGCTTCCCGCTGTATGGAACGGAGTCTTGATGACCTTGAAGCGGAATCCTTTCAGTTCGATTTCTTCTCCATCTTCGACAGGGATGGTGGAGACATTGATGGAGACCTTCTCCCCGGTCATTCCAGAAGAATTGATGTTCGGATTGTTCAGCAAGGGGACATCTTCTTCAGCAAGATAGACAGGAACGTTCTTGAATCTCCTAAGAAGCTTGGGAAGACCTCTGATATGGTCGAAATGTCCGTGCGTCAGTAAAACACCTCCGACCTTTTCATAATGGGAGGAGATATAATCCAGGACATCGTCCTTGGTCGAACCGATGTCGACGACCAGACAGTCGTGGCCGATTTTTCCGATGACATAGGTGTTTGCCGAAAACTCATTCGGATTATCTTCGAAATTGAATACTTTGACCATTGTTTTTCCCTACTTCCTTCATTATATCCAAAACAATCCGGAAAAGAAAATGATTTTCTCTCCTTTCCTTCCATGAAGATTCCTGAAAATCGTATTCTTCCTTTTTTCATCTCTCTTTTTTGTATATAATAATAGCGTTTTACGAATTGAGGATTTTAACATGAGTAATAATGCTGTCTATGAAGTGCCGGAAGAAAAAGTCGATGGTATCCTTCTTCTTTTCCTGATTTTCCTCGGCTGGTTCGGCGGGGATAAATTCTATGTCGCCAAGTCATTCAAGAAAGGTTGGAAATTCGCTCTTGTCAAGTTTGCCTATAACCTGATCGGCCTTGGCATCATCTGGAATATCTTCGACATCGTACAGGCCCTTCGCAAGAAGTACCAGTTTGATTTTCGCGAATATTTCCGTTGAGCATTCTTTTTCCATATCCAGCCCTTCTATGATAGACTATAGTCAACAAGGAGGAACTGTCTATGGTCAAGTTCATTAAAAACAAAGACACCGGTGAAGTCATCATGGTCGACGAAAAGGAGGCTCTCAAGGAAAACGAAGTGGAGCTGAAAGCCAATTCCACGGATGCCGCCTTCGAGAAGCATCTTCCTGTCATCAAGATTGACGGAGACAAGGTTCATGTCACCGTCAGCAGCGTCATCCATCCGATGAGCGAAGCCCATCACATCAGCTTCATTGCCCTCGTAACCGACAGAAAGGCTCAGCTCAAGAAGTTATCTCCCACCCAGACTCCGGAAGCAGACTTTGCTTTGGAACCCGGTGAAAAGGTCCTCAAGGCCTTCGAATTCTGCAACCTTCACGGTCTTTGGGTAACCAACGCCTAAGCAAAACTGCCGCCGACCTGACTTTCAGGAAAGCGGCAGTTTTTGTTTTCCTTGTTTTCATCACTCTTCCATATAATAACGTGACCCTGCTTTTTCTCTTACTTGATAAACCTCAATAGGAAATCAGCAATGCCGATGATGATAAAGCCATGTTCATCCATCGTTTCTTCCAGCGGCCTGTTGATGACAAGTATTTTTTGAAAAGAATCTTTGAGTGCGATAAACGGTCTGATTTCCCTTGCCCTGGTTTCTAAGGAAGAAACATCACTGCTGACCTGGATATAATATTTCCTCATCCCTTTTCTTGCTATGAAATCAATTTCATAACACTTGCGGATGCTGCTTCCATTCTTATCTTTTTCGTTTTTTTCAAAAGCACCGACATTGACGGTATATCCATTATAAATCAATTCGTTGTATACCATATTTTCCAGCATCTGTCCTTCGTCTTCATAGGCAAAGTTCAATCTTGCATTTCTTAAACCGTTATCAGCAAATAATATTTCCTGAGTGCACCGATTTCACGGTTTCCCTTCACATCAGATACCCGTTATTATCTTTGGAAATCCATTTTTTACTGATATCAATTTTGACAGATGTAAGTTTCTTTCAATCATGCAAACCCGCCTTTTTCATAGAATTCTATGGTTTTTTCGGTTTCATTCAAGCTAAACAGAATTCAAAAACCTGTTCCCATCATCGATTTCTTCAGACAGGCCTCTCTATTCCATCAATCCGAACAGATCTTCGTCACCTAAAAGATAGCCATAAGTATCCAAGACGATCAACGTCAGGTTCTCAAACAAGGCATAATATTTTCCAAGTTCAACCATGGAATAAGGACTCTCGTCCTTCTTTGAAAGAACATCTGGATATATGGCATAGTCCCTTCCGTGGAAGGAGATGATGAGAGGAAACCTCTCATCATCCGTTTTCAAAGCAGTTTTATGCTTCTCGCAGTCCTTCTTCAATGCTTCAAGCAAGGAATCCGGAAGAAGAGAGAAGTCTCCAAGGAGAGAAGATATCATCTCTGCATAGATGACACTTTCATGATATCCGACAATCCTCCTGTCCTGATGGTTCTCATCATAGAGGAAGATACGCTTCTTACTGACCCGATAGGCTGAAAGAAGAGACGTAGATGAAAGCATGTCGCTGTCATAGACGATGGCATGGTCAAACATATCATCCGGTATGGAATACAAATCGTTCTCCGTAGCGATGAAGATAGGATAGTCATGGCTGAGCATATGAAGTCCGTCCATGTAGTCCTGATAGCCAAAGGATGTTCCTTTTTCCTGTAAACGGTCCGTGATTCTTTCCCGGAGGTCCAAGTCCTCGACATACATCTGATTTTCAAGGCCTAGGTTTGCCAGGGAAAGCTCGACGACATTCTTTTCCTTTGAAAGAGAAGAGACGAAACTCTTCCTGATGGTGCAATAATCAGCATGAAAAGGAGCAAACTTCCTTTTTCCATCCTGATAGGATTGATAGACGATAGAGGAGAAGAAGTCCTCTTGCAAGGTGTCCAGCCTTCTTCCTGTTTTGGCATATCTCTGGATGACGACATTCAACAGAGTGCTTGCCGACTTCCTGGCATCCTGGAATTCAAGGTATTGATCAAAATCGTCGTATTGATAATGAGTTTCCTTGGAAAATCTCGCGATGAGATCAGAAAAAGAAATTGAAGCCAGATACGAAAGATCAGATTCAAGATAATCCTGCTCATATTCCTGAAGGAAGGAGAGAATCTCTTCATAGCTCTGATAGAGTCCGTCCAGTCTTGCAAGAGAATCCATACGGAAAGCCTTGTCTTTCAGCATTCTTTTGACAAAAGGGAGTTCCAGGCTGAAGAAGTCATGGTTTCTTTGATATTCCTTGACCTTGTTGACATAGGCGATGTTGGCTTCGATTTCGACGACACCATTCATCGTCATGACGCTTTCGCCATAGACTTCGACATAGAGTGGAAGGATGTCCTTGAGACGGCTCTTGCTTTGACAATAGGCTTTGATGACACGGATGATCTGTTCTAAGTCATACTCATCTTCCAGCTGAAGATGTCTTCTCACCTGCAGTCTTGAAAACTGCCTCAAGAAGGGATTCTTCGAATCCAATCTGCGGATAAGCTTATATAAATCAAGAGAGAAGAATTTCTCATCGAAGACGTTCTTCAAAAAGAGTCTGGAAGAAGATAAGGATTGGTATGCCTTCTTCAAGGAAAGGAGACTGTATTCTTCCTCCTTCTTTTCATCGATACGGAAATATTTCCTTGGGAATCCATTGTATTGACTCAAAAGATGTCCAATCTCATAATACCGGCGGAAATCTTCCAAGGAATGGATATCGATGTCATATTTGCTGAAAAGTTCATTCTTCTCAATGTCAGTCAAGAAGCTCTCCAGACTATGTATCAACTGAGAGAGAAGAAGCTGAAGTCCGTCATAGCTTTCCTTTTGGCTTGGCATGGTCAGTCCATAATAAGGATGATCAGAAAGATGGGTCTTTCTTATCGAATCTAATTTCCTGAAGGTATCAAAGAAGGCCTTGTCCAACGAGAACTGCTTCTCGTCATAGGAAGCAAGATTGAGATCAAGGGCTGCCTTCTCCGGCTTGAATTCGGATATGTTTTCCACATTCAGATATGAAGAAAGAAGAGAATAGCATTCCTTCTTCTTTTCAAAGAAAGAGATGTGCTTCCTTTCCATCTGATGCGTATCCTTGAGAAACCTATTCTCTGTCAACGAAAGACCTTTCGGTTCCTTTTTCTTCAGCTGCGATAGAATCTCGTCTTTTGAGAACTCCTTCCAGCAGAGACAATCTTCAAGGAAGCTGCTTTCATAGGAGGAATCCTTTGAAGAAGGAAGGATCAGAAGAGACGTCTCGTGATTCTTCAGATTCCTGAGGATGAACTGAAGCATGAAGCATTCACGAAGGGAGGCAATGGAAAAGCTGACCTTGGTTCCCTGATAGATTTCCTCCCTTTTGAGCACCCTCTGCAATCTTGCAAAATACCCAAAGGAATCATGGCAGATTTCCTTCTCGACAGACTTGCTCTTGACCTCTTTGAACAAGGAATCATATTTCTGCAATTCGTCATCGTTTCCAAAAAGATATCGGCTGAGGAATGGATGGTTCAAGGAATCGGAGAGTATCTGAGATGAAGCAAAGGAAAAATAAGGTACCAGGCCGACCTTGTCCATCTTCATTCGTGAAGATAAGGAATCCTGCAAGGATTGATAGCAGGATGGGATGTCCTTCAAAGAGAACTCATCCTTAATTTCTATCTGGTTTTCTCTCAGAAACATGATGCCAGCCTGGTTGATGAAAGGAAGTTCATCCTTTCTCACCAAGCCATGGCTTTTCCTTTCCAGATGGAAATAAAAGAGAGGATAATAAATGTTCTTGACAATGTCATGGACAAGAAAAGGAGAGACATAGTCTTCCTTGGCAAGGAGAGGAATCTCCTCTCCTACCAAAAATGGTTTCAAAAGAGCCTTGTCCACATCAGGATTGCTTAAGGATACTTCCTTTTCTTCGATGGTGAGATGTTTCAGATTCTCCTTATAGAGAGAAAGGATGTCCAGATCCGTATTATCAAGGTTCATGATAGGTATATTTTACTTTATTTTGTCTATCGTTTAAACTATTGAAGAAAGAAGGAAAACGCCATGGACGAAGAAATCATCGAAGCAGTAAGAAAATTCAATTCCGAGAGGAACTGGGACCAGTTCCATGACGGAAAGGACCTTGCCCTCTCTTTGGTACTGGAAGCAAGCGAACTATTGGAAGTCTATCAGTGGTCAGACAAGGATACGGAATGCCTCGATAAGAAGGATAAGATCAAGGAAGAACTTGCCGATGTCTTCCTATATGCGATTCAGCTATCCATGCATTATGACCTCGACATTCCTTCCATTATCAAAGAAAAGATGAAGAAGAATGCAGCAAAGTATCCTGTCGAGAAGGCAAAAGACAGCAAGAAAAAATACGACATCCTGAAAAACAGGTGAAGAAAAGCTCCGGGTTTCCCCGGAGCAGATTTTCAATTGAGATGATTACTTGGTTTCGACTTTTTCAAGTTTCTTGTTGAACTTGGCAAC